>NZ_JBIWEO010000016.1:0-115427 GCF_044762555.1 Pseudomonas sp. NPDC096917
CAGCGTGTAATCACGCTGACTGCGCCTTTTTCCCGAATCCATTGAGTCCTCCTGAAGATAGGTCAGAAGGTGTAAACCCTATTCAGGACGGGACAGCAGCCATAAAAAAGCCCCGGCTCTTGGAAGAGTCGGGGCTTTTTCGTTACGCCATCAGCTTACGCTTGAATAACCGGGATGTTGGCATTGGCTGCCGACTCACGGAATTCGGCGATCTGATCAAAGCTCAGGTAGCGGTATACGTCCGCTGCCATGGTGTTGATCTCTGCCGCGTAGGCCATGTATTCCTCAACGGAAGGCAGACGACCCAGGATCGACGCAACCGACGCCAACTCAGCCGAAGCCAGGTAAACGTTCGCACCGTCACCCAGACGGTTCGGGAAGTTACGCGTCGAGGTCGACACGACGGTGGAGTTAGGCTCAACGCGTGCCTGGTTACCCATGCACAGCGAGCAGCCTGGCATTTCCATACGTGCGCCCGCTTTGCCGTAGATGCCGTAGTAGCCTTCTTCGGTCAGTTGGTGAGCGTCCATTTTGGTCGGAGGGGACAGCCACAGACGGGTTGGCAACTGGCCTTTGACCTTGTCCAGCAACTTGCCCGCAGCACGGAAGTGGCCGATGTTGGTCATGCACGAACCGATGAACACTTCGTCGATCTTCTCGCCGGCAACGCTGGACAGCAGACGAGCGTCATCCGGGTCGTTTGGCGCGCAGAGCACAGGCTCTTTGATGTCGGCCAGATCGATTTCGATGATGTGTGCGTATTCGGCGTCAGCATCGGCTTCCATCAGCTCAGGGTTGGCAACCCAGGCTTCCATGGCTTGAGCACGACGCTCAAGGGTACGAACGTCGCCGTAACCTTCAGCAATCATCCAGCGCAGCAGGGTGATGTTGGAGTTCAGGTATTCGGTGATCGATTCTTTGGACAGCTTGATGGTGCAGCCAGCCGCCGAACGTTCTGCCGAGGCGTCGGACAGTTCGAACGCTTGCTCGATGCTCAGGTTGTCCAGACCTTCGATTTCCAGGATGCGACCCGAGAATTCGTTGATCTTGCCTTTCTTCTCAACGGTCAGCAGGCCTTTCTGGATAGCGACGTAAGGAATGGCGTGAACCAGATCGCGCAGGGTGATGCCCGGCTGCATTTCGCCTTTGAAGCGAACCAGAACCGATTCCGGCATATCCAGTGGCATCACGCCAGTGGCTGCGGCGAATGCGACCAGACCCGAACCGGCAGGGAAGGAAATGCCCATTGGGAAACGAGTGTGGGAGTCACCACCAGTACCGACGGTGTCCGGCAGCAGCATGCGGTTCAGCCAGCTGTGGATGATGCCGTCGCCCGGACGCAGGGAAACGCCGCCGCGGGTCATGATGAAGTCTGGCAGGGTGTGGTGCGTGGTCACATCGATCGGCTTTGGGTAAGCCGCGGTGTGGCAGAACGACTGCATTACCAGGTCAGCCGAGAAGCCCAGGCACGCCAGGTCTTTCAGTTCGTCACGGGTCATTGGACCGGTGGTGTCCTGAGAACCTACGGTGGTCATCTTCGGTTCGCAGTAAGTGCCTGGACGAACGCCAGTCACGCCGCAAGCCTTGCCGACCATCTTTTGCGCCAGGGTGAAACCCTTGGTGCTTTCAACGGGTGCTTCAGGCTTTTTGAACAGGTCGGTAGGGCCCAGGCCCAGTTCGGCGCGCGCCTTCTCGGTCAGGCCACGGCCGATGATCAGAGGGATACGGCCGCCAGCGCGAACTTCATCCAACAGCACTGGAGTTTTCAGTTCGAAGGTGGTGATGACTTCGTCAGTACCGTGCTTGCAGACTTTGCCAGCGTGCGGGTACAGGTCGATCACGTCGCCCATGTTGATGTTGCTGACGTCGAATTCGATTGGCAGTGCGCCAGCATCTTCCATGGTGTTGTAGAAGATTGGAGCGATTTTGCTGCCGAAGCAGAAGCCACCGGCACGCTTGTTCGGTACGTAAGGCACGTCGTCGCCGAAGAACCACAGTACGGAGTTGGTGGCCGATTTACGCGACGAACCGGTACCGACTACGTCACCGACGTAAGCGATAGGGAAGCCTTGACCGCGCATTTCTTCGATTTGCTTCATCGGACCGATGGAGCCTTGAACGTCCGGTACGATGCCATCACGGGCCATTTTCAGCATGGCCAGGGCGTGCAGCGGGATGTCAGGGCGCGACCAGGCATCTGGAGCCGGTGACAGGTCGTCGGTGTTGGTTTCGCCGGTCACCTTGAATACGCGCAGGCTGATTTTGTCAGCCAGGGTTGGGCGGTTCTTGAACCACTCACCTTCAGCCCAGGACTCAATCACGGCCTTGGCGTGAACATTGCCGTTTTTGGCTTTTTCGGCGACGTCGTGGAAGGCGTCAAACATCAGCAGGGTGTGCTTGAGTTGAGCTGCGGCAACCGGTGCCAGCTCTGCGTCGTCGAGCAGGTCAACCAGGGTCACGATGTTGTAGCCGCCTTGCATGGTGCCAAGCAGTTCCACAGCGCGTTTTTTGCTGATCAGGGGGGAGGTGGCTTCGCCTTTCGCGATGGCGGCCAAGAAGCCGGCTTTTACGTAGGCTGCTTCGTCAACACCAGGCGGAATGCGGTTGGTGATCAGGTCAACCAGGAATTCTTCTTCGCCGGCCGGCGGGTTTTTCAGCAGCTCAACCAGGCCTGCGGTTTGTTCGGCGTTTAGCGGCTGGGGAACGATACCCAGGGCTGCGCGCTCTTCGATATGTTTGCGGTAGGCTTCAAGCACAGTTATTACCCTCATCATTGGTCCCAAATGGGTGTCCGGGACGCTCATCCAGGAATGCCAGACACTCATGCGCTGCGGGGCTTTTTGGGCCGCTTAGCCAGAGTTGCAAGGATTCCCAACAGAAGCTGTTTTCAAAGTTTTACGCCTTCTGAACGGGGAGGGTGGTGCATGTTGATGCGGGTATTTGCAGTGCAAACACCCCACACCAACACCGTTCTTCAGGATCAACTGTGCTCGTGACGCTTTGAAAACAGCTTCTAACGGACATTGGCGCCTTAAAAGGCAGGCTGATTCTACGGTAAAAAATTGTTAAAGGTAAGTTAGGCCCTGAAGGTTGAGGGGTGATCTGCGTTAGACAAAGGGCTAACATGGGCGTCTGTTTCGTTCTGCAGTGCTCTATTTCGCCATGTCCAATCAAACCATCAAGACTCCCTGCATCGGCCTTTGCTCAACGGTCTATGGCGACCTCGTGTGCCGTGGTTGCAAGCGTTTTCACCATGAAGTGATTAATTGGAACGGCTACAACGACGACGAAAAACGTGCCGTGTGGCTGCGACTTGAGCAGCTTTTGGTGCAGGTCATGGTCGGCAAGGTAGAAGTGTTTGATGTGGCCGCGCTGCGCGGCCAATTGGTGGCGCGCCAAATTCGTTTTGTGCCGCATCAATCTGAATATTGCTGGGCTTACCAGTTGATTGCCCGTGGCGCGCGGGTCATCAATCAGTTGGAGATGTATGGCATGGTGTTGTTGCCTGAATTTCGCGATTGGGGCCTGCCCGAGTTGCGCGACGCCATTGATCGGGAATTCTTCCTTTTGTCCGAAGCTCACTACGAACGCTACATTGCGCCGGGTTTCCTCAAGGATGTGATGGGGCAATAACGTCCTGTAGCCGCTGGCGCAGGCAGCGATGGGTTGCCTCGCGAACCCGCTTCTAAAGATAAGCGAAGGTCCTTTGGCCCTTTTCGCAGCCTGTGCCAGCCGTCTGATTAGGCGTTTCCCGCTTTTTGTTCCAACTGCTCAATGATGTCATCCGGTTTGAGCACCAGGATGTCGCTGTCGAGCTTGTCGATCACGATTTCTGCGGTGTTGCCAATCAGCGCTCCCGACAATCCGGTACGTGCGACGGTGCCTATCACGGTCACCACGGCGTCGAGCTTTTTAGCGACGTGTTGAATGATGATGTCGGCCGGTCCTTCTTGTATGTGCAGGCGGTTGTCGTCAATTTCGAACTGCTGCTGGAATTCTTTGCAGGCTGCCCGGTAGCTGGCTTCGTATTCGGTATCGATCGGGTAGGTCGCATCCATTACGGCCAGTGTCGGTGCAGGGTGGGCGCTGACCACGTGCAGTTGCCCGTGGGTCAGGCTGGCGATGCGGAACCCCTGATCAATGATGCTTTTGTGCAAGACCATGTGCTCCTCGTCACTGTTGCCGACGTCAACCGCGGCCAGCACCACGCCATTGCTCCAGGCGCGGGTGGTTTTGACCAGCAATACCGGGCACGGACAATCACGCAGCAGCTTCCAGTCTTCGGGGGTGAGCAGCAGCCTTTTCAGAATGGATTCACTCACGTGCTGTTTGATCACCAGTTCGCAGCCCTTGGCTTGTTGCTCGCGAATGATGGTGGTGTGCAGATTCTCGTGCCAGGTCTGACGTGAGCTCACGCTGAACGCCTCGTCTCCCAGGCTGCTTTCAAGCACGCTGAGCAAGGCTGAGTGGTCATGCTCTTTGTCGCAAATCAACAGGTGCAAATGCGCTTTGGTGCTTTTGGCGATTTCCTTGGCGCGTTTGAGGGCGAAGCTTTCCATCCGTTCGGGTTCGATGACGACCAAAAGGCTACGTATGGTTTGCATGTCCGTTGACTCCACGAGTAATAAAGGCAAGTGCAGTCACTATAGTTGCTCGTTGGTTGTACCTGTGTTGATGCATATCAAGCTGTGCGGTTGGTGCTGCGGCACGCGGTCCGTATAATCGATACTTTCGCCTCGTCCAGCCTTTGTGAGCCTCATGTCAGCGATTTTTCAAAACACGTTCGGTCCGTTGTGCAATCTCCAGTCCTGGGGAGTGTGTGCATGAACCTTCCTGAAATTCATGAGTTTCTGGGCTGTCGCACGCCGGATGGCTGGATTGCGGCCGCGTTGGCTGATCAGGAAACCTTGCTGATCGACCACAAAAACTGCGAATTCAAGGCAGCCAGCACGGCCCTGAGTTTGATCGCCAAGTACTACTCCCATGTTGACCTGATCAACATGATGTCGCGTCTGGCGCGTGAAGAATTGGTGCATCACGAGCAGGTCATGCGCCTGATGAAAAAACGCAAGATCGAGTTGCGTCAGTTGTCGGCGGGTCGTTACGCCTCGGGTTTGCGCAAAGTGGTACGCAATCATGAGCCGGTCAAGCTGGTGGATACGCTGGTGGTCGGTGCATTTATTGAGGCGCGCAGTTGTGAGCGTTTCGAAGCGTTGGTGCCGCATTTAGACGAAGAGCTCGGGAAATTTTACTTCGGCCTGCTCAAGAGCGAAGCACGACACTTTCAGGGTTACCTGAAGCTGGCTTACCAATATGGGGACGCCAAGGACATAGCCCAGGTCATCGAGCGCGTGCGAGCTGCCGAGCAAGAACTGATCGAATCTCCCGATGTTGAATTCCGCTTTCACAGCGGTGTACCGTCCCTTTCTTAAGATGCCAATAGGCTCGTAGGAGCTGGCGCAGACTGCGATCTTTTGCTCGATCAATGCTCAAGATCGCAGCCTGCGAGCGAGGCATATCCCCACTAAAAACGCGCCAATAGATAGCAAGCTAATAATCGCCTTGACATTAGCTGCCTAAGCAGTAACATTTGGAAACATTACTGCCTAGGCAGCTTTCAGGTGGCCTGATGAAACACTTTCGACCCGATGATTTCCAAAACTGCATTCTGGGCCTGCTCCTGGGGCGTGCAGCCATACTGAAAGACCGCATCATCGACAGCCATATGGAGCCTTACGGCATCACGGCGGCGCAGTTCAAAGTGTTGATCATCATGGAGCAGTTTGATGTCGATACGCCGGCTGAGCTCTGCCGGCATTTGTCTGTAGACAGCGGTTCGATGACCCGCATGCTCGATCGTCTTGAACAAAAAAACTTGCTGATTCGCCAGCGCTCCGAGGCTGACAGGCGCCAGGTGCGTCTGGTCTTGACGCAAGAAGGGCAGGGGCTGGTAGCCCTGTTGCCGAAGATTGGGGCTGAAGCCATGAATCAGTTGGCCGGTGCTATTACCCCGCAAGAGCTGCAACACCTGGAACATATCCTCAAAAAAATACTGCTGGCGGCCGGTGATCCGATCACTCTCCAGCGCTTGGGTGAAAAATGAGCAACAGAACGCTGCGAACAGGCTTAAGCCTGATGTGTGTGTCCCTTGCGTTGGCCGGTTGTGCCAGCTATAGCGGCTTGGTGACAGATGGCACAAGCCTGCACGCCAAAGACCTCAAAGCTGCCCAAGCCCTGAGCGGCGTTAATGTGAGCCCTGCGGCCTGGCCTGAAAAGAGCTGGTGGAAACGCCTGGGGGATGGACAACTGAACGGGTTGATTGACGAAGCCTTGCGCGACAGCCCGGATATGCAAATAGCCAGCGCCCGTGCGCATCAGGCGACAGCAGCAGCCGGTGCCGCGAATGCGGCGCGCATGCCGACGTTGAACGCAGAAGCCGACGTCACACGCTCCCGCTTGTCACGCTCCCAGGATCCGACAGGTCAGGGCGGCCGTTACGACACGTTGCGCGATATAGGTCTGACCTTTAATTACACCTTCGACCTGTGGGGCGGCCAGCGTGATGCGTGGGAAGCCGCATTGGGCGAGGCGCGTGCTGCTGAAGTAGACGGTCAGGCCGCGAGTTTGACCCTGGCGGCTGATGTGGCACGGGCTTACAGCAACCTTGGCCACGCCTACAGCGTTCGAGACCTGTCGAACGATGACCTGCAGCGCACCCGCAAAATGCTTGACCTGAGCAAGCAGCGTCTGCAAGCGGGCATCGACAGTCAGTATCAGTACCAGCAAACCGAAAGCCTGGAAGCCAGCTCCCAAGAGCAACTGATTAATGCTGAGAAACAACTCAAAAGTGCGCACATCGCGCTGGCAGTGTTGTTAGGCAAAGGGCCGGATCGCGGTTTTCAGATCGCCAGGCCGAAGATTTTGTCGCCCGCCGCAGTGGCGTTACCGAGTACGTTGCCCGCCGAGCTGCTGGGGCGTCGTCCCGATATTGTCGCGGCCCGCTGGCGAGTCGAGGCGGCCAGCAAAAATATTGCCGCTGCCAAAACCCGTTTTTACCCCAACCTTAACCTGACGGCCGCGGCGGGCACTCAGTCGTTGCTGGGGGATGCATTGTTTGGTTCGGCCAGTCGTTTTATGAATATTGCGCCGGCGATTTCGCTGCCGATTTTTGATGGCGGTCGCTTGCGTGCCGGACTTGACGCTGAAGACGCTAATTACGACTTGGCGGTCGCGCAATACAACAAAACCCTGGTAGCAGCGCTGGGCGATGTCAGCGACACCCTTGAGCAGTTGAACGCCATGAGCCAGCAAATAAGCACTCAAAAGCGCGCAGCAGAGATTGCCCAGGATTCGTATAACAGTGGATTGCAGCGCTACGAATCTGGCGTGGGCAACTACTTGGATGTACTCAGCATTGAACAGCAATTGCTTCAGGCCCAGCGCCAGCTGGCTGACCTGAATGCTGAGCAGATCGATCTTTCGATTCAATTGATGCAAGCCCTGGGCGGTGGCTTTGAGCCCGGCAACACGGCTTCGGCCGTTCCTACTCAAGCCTCCCTGGCAGAATAATTTCAGGTACTCGTCATGGCCACTGTGCAAACACCGAATCAAGCGCAACACGATCAAGACGCTGGGAACCAGCGCAAACGCAAGCTCTGGCTGAGTGGGTTGGCTATCTTGGTTATTTTGGTTGGCCTGGGTATCTGGGGCTGGCATGAAATGTATGGTCGTTGGAGCGAAAGCACTGACGACGCCTATGTCAACGGTAACGTGGTTGAAATCACGCCACTGGTCACGGGCACCGTGGTAAGCATCGGTGCCGATGATGGCGATCTGGTCCATGAAGGGCAGGTGCTGCTCAATTTCGACCCGAGTGATTCGTTGGTGGGCTTGCAGAGCGCCGAAGCCAATCTGGCCCGGACGGTGCGTCAGGTTCGCGGTCTGTTTAGCAATGTGAACGGTACCAAGGCACAAGTGGCGGCACAAAAAATCGCTGTGCAAAAAGCTCAGGACAACTACAACCGCCGGAAAAATCTGGCGGCGGGCGGGGCAATTTCTCAGGAAGAACTGTCTCATGCGCGGGATGATCTTGCGTCTGCGCAAAGTGCCTTGCGTAACAACGAGCAACAACTCGACACCACCAGCGCGCTGGTAGACAACACGGCGGTGGCTAACCACCCGGATGTGCTGGCGGCGGCTGCGCAGTTGCGCCAGGCCTATCTGGAGCACGCCCGTACCACGCTGATTGCACCGGTGACCGGTTATGTGGCCAAGCGTACAGTGCAGTTGGGGCAGCGTGTTCAGCCGGGTACCGCGTTGATGGCGGTTATCCCGCTTGATCAGCTGTGGATTGACGCCAACTTCAAGGAAACCCAGTTGCACAAAATGCGCATCGGTCAGCCGGTGGACATTGAGTCGGACATCTATGGCAGCAGTGTGAAGTACAGCGGCACTGTCGACAGCATTGGTGCGGGCACGGGTAGCGCGTTTGCCCTGTTGCCAGCGCAAAATGCTACCGGCAACTGGATCAAGATCGTTCAGCGTGTGCCGGTCCGTATTCATATCAATGCAGATGAATTGGCTACTCACCCACTGCGTGTAGGGTTGTCGACCACAGTCGAGGTGAACCTGCACGACCAAAGTGGCCCGGTTTTGGCGCAACAGCCGCCGCAAAAGGCGATGTTCACCACCAATGTCTACGAGCAGCAGTTGGCTGAAGCCGAATCCCTGATTACGCGTTTGATTGACAGCAACAGCGCTGTGACGGGCGCCGCCGCACAACGCTGATCCGCCAATCCATAAGCCCTGCTGCATTGGCGGGGCTGCACTCCCGGTTTTAAAGGATTTGCGATGAGTACAAACGCGTCTTTTACCCCGCCCAGCTTACTGTTCGCCACCATTGGCCTGTCGCTGGCGACCTTTATGCAGGTGCTCGATACCACCATCGCCAACGTTGCACTGCCTACCATCTCCGGCAATCTGGGGGTGAGTTCGGAGCAGGGCACGTGGGTGATTACCTCTTTTGCGGTAAGTAACGCGATTGCCTTGCCATTGACCGGCTGGTTGAGCCGACGCTTTGGTGAGGTCAAGCTATTTCTGTGGGCCACGGTTCTGTTCGTGCTGGCTTCATTTTTGTGCGGTATTTCGACCTCGATGCCTGAGCTGGTGGGCTTTCGGGTGCTACAGGGGCTGGTGGCCGGACCGCTGTATCCCATGACCCAAACCCTGCTGATTGCGGTGTATCCCCCTGCGAAACGGGGGATGGCATTGGCATTGCTGGCGATGGTTACGGTGGTCGCACCCATTGCCGGGCCGATTTTGGGAGGCTGGATCACCGACAGTTACAGTTGGCCGTGGATCTTCTTTATAAACATCCCGATCGGCATTTTTGCGGTGATGGTGGTTCGCCAGCAACTCAAGGCGCGCCCGGTGGTGATAACCCGTCAGCCGATGGATTATGTGGGGCTTATCACCCTGATCATTGGTGTTGGCGCGCTACAAATTGTGCTCGACAAGGGCAATGATCTGGACTGGTTTGAGTCCAACTTCATCCTGATGGGGACGGCCTTGTCTGTGGTAGCGTTGGCGGCGTTTATTATTTGGGAGATGACCGACAAACACCCGATCGTGAACTTGCGTTTGTTTGCTTATCGCAACTTCCGCATTGGCACCATCGTGCTGGTGTTTGGTTATGCCGGTTTCTTTGGTATTAACCTGATCTTGCCGCAATGGCTGCAAACCCAGATGGGCTATACCGCCACGTGGGCGGGGCTGGCTGTGGCGCCGATTGGTATTTTGCCGGTGCTGATGTCGCCTTTTGTGGGCAAGTACGCGCACAAATTCGACTTGCGCTTATTGGCCGGGCTGGCCTTTTTGGCGATTGGTTTGAGCTGCTTTATGCGCGCAGACTTCACCAGTGAAGTGGACTTCCAGCACGTTGCCATGGTTCAGCTGTTTATGGGAATCGGCGTGGCGCTGTTCTTTATGCCGACCTTGAGCATTTTGATGTCGGATTTGCCGCCGCATCAAATCGCCGACGGGGCGGGTCTGGCCACGTTCTTGCGGACGCTGGGGGGGAGTTTTGCCGCATCCCTGACCACATGGATCTGGATTCGTCGGGCGAATCAGCATCATGCCTACATGAGTGAAAGCATCAGTACCTTCGATCCGGCCACTCGGCATGCACTGGATAATCTCGGCGGGGCGAGCACGCAAGCCTATGCCCAGCTCGATCAGGTGTTGACCAGTCAGGCCTACATGCTGTCCACCGTGGACTACTTCACGCTGTTGGGCTGGATGTTCATGGGCTTGATCTTGCTGGTGTGGCTGGCCAAGCCACCGTTTGCCGCCAAGGCAGGACCGGCGGCGAGCGGGCATTAAAGCCTGATGGCGTGTAGGGGCGAGCTTGCTCGCGATCTGTTAAAGGTCAAAAGATCGCGAGGAAAGCTCGCTTCTACAGGGGCGGGTATTTATTGGGTGGCGTGAGGCAGCGCCAGTTGCGGGGTAACGAAGTCGAACGCCGCCAGATGCATGCCGTGCTCATCCACTTGCAGTGCCCAGCCTTGCTTGTCCCAATCACCGAGCACGATGCGCTTGGCCGCGTGTTCGCCGATTTGCAGCTTGTGAATTGCCGGGCGGTGAGTGTGGCCATGAACCAGCGTGTGCACGCCAAAGTGCTCCATGATTCGTGGCACTTCTTCGGGCGTTACATCGACAATGTCATTAGCTTTCATGCGGGTTTGGGCGCGGCTTTCGCTGCGTAGCTTGCGCGCGAGTTTGTGCCGAGTGCTCAGAGGCAAGTGGCGCAAAATCCATAATGTCACCGGGTTGCGCAAGTAGCGGCGCATGCGCATGTAGGCTTCGTCGCGCGTGCACAGGCTATCGCCATGCATCAGTAAGACCGGCTCGCCGTACAAATCTACAACGCTTGGGTCTTTGAGTAGGGTGCAGCCAGCCGCTTTGCAAAAGGCCTGGCCCAGCAGGAAGTCGCGATTGCCGTGCATCAGAAATACGTGTGTACCGCTGTCACTCAATTCGCGCAGCGCGTCGCAGATCGAGCGCTGGTAGGGTGTCATTGCATCGTCGCCAATCCAGGCTTCAAAAAAATCGCCCAAAATGTACAACGCCTGTGCCGAGCGCGCGCGCCCGGACAGGAAATCCAGAAACGCCCGGGTTATATCCGGGCGCTCCTCTTCCAGATGCAAATCTGAAATCAGCAATATCACTCAATGATCTCGGCTTTCTCGATGATCACGTCTTCTGCTGGGACATCTTGGTGGCCGGCTTTGGATGTGGTCGAAACACCTTTGATCTTGTCGACAACGTCCTGGCCTTCGGTCACTGCGCCAAATACCGCGTAGCCCCAGCCCTGAACGTTTTTGCCGCTGTGGTTCAGGAAGCTGTTGTCAGCCACGTTGATGAAGAACTGTGCGGAAGCCGAATGCGGCTCCATGGTGCGAGCCATGGCGACGGTGTACTTGTTGTTCGACAGGCCGTTGTCAGCCTCGTTCTGGATGCTTGGGCGCTTGTCTTTCTTTTCTTTCATGCCCGGTTCAAAACCACCGCCCTGAATCATGAAGTTGCCGATGACACGGTGGAAAACGGTGTTTTCGTAGTGGCCGGCTTTTACGTATTCGATGAAGTTGGCGACAGTGATTGGCGCCTTTTCAGCGTTCAGCTCAATCACGATGTCGCCGTGGTTGGTGGTCAGTTTTACTTTTGACATGGTCGTTATCGCTCTATCAGAGAATTCGTTGGGCTTGGGAGATGCGGATTACACCTTGCGCCCCAGGCGGGCTGGGTAGATACAGCCGCGAGGCGGAGTTTAGCGTGCCCGCACAGCATTTCGATGGTGTTTTTGCGATATGGGGACTAAAAGCCAGCATTTCAAATGCTTTGATTGATCACCTGCTCTGTCAGTGACTTGACGGCATCGGCTATGATAGGCGCTTTGATTTAGTCGGCCGCTTCAGGCCGCGCACCCGTTACGTTCAAGGATCCTATGAGCAAGCCCACTGTCGACCCCACTCTGAATCCAAAGGCTGGCCCAGCTGTACCGGCCAATTTTCTGCGTCCTATCGTGCAGGCGGACCTTGAATCGGGTAAATGCAAACAGATCGTGACCCGTTTTCCGCCTGAGCCAAACGGCTACCTGCATATCGGCCACGCCAAGTCCATTTGCGTGAACTTTGGGCTGGCAGAAGAATTTGGCGGCGTAACGCACCTGCGTTTTGACGACACCAACCCGGCCAAAGAAGACCAGGAATACATCGACGCCATTGAAAGCGACGTGAAATGGCTGGGCTTTGAATGGTCTGGCGAAGTGCGCTACGCGTCGCAGTACTTCGATCAACTGCATGACTGGGCTGTCTATCTGATCAAGGAAGGCAAGGCCTATGTCTGCGACCTGACACCGGAGCAAGCCAAGGAATACCGTGGCAACCTGACCGAGCCGGGCAAGAACAGCCCGTTCCGTGATCGCAGCGTTGAAGAAAACCTGGATCTGTTTGCACGCATGAAGGCGGGCGAGTTCGAAGATGGCAAGCGCGTACTGCGTGCCAAGATCGACATGTCTTCGCCGAACATGAACCTGCGTGACCCGATCATGTACCGTATTCGTCATGCACATCACCATCAGACCGGTGATAAGTGGTGCATCTACCCGAACTATGACTTCACCCATGGTCAGTCGGATGCCATCGAAGGCATTACCCATTCGATCTGCACCCTGGAGTTCGAAGGCCATCGTCCTCTGTATGAGTGGTTCCTCGACAGCCTGCCAGTGCCGAGCAAGCCGCGTCAGTATGAGTTCTCGCGCCTGAACCTGAACTACACCATCACCAGCAAGCGCAAGCTCAAGCAACTGGTGGACGAAAAGCACGTGAATGGCTGGGATGACCCACGCATGTCGACCCTGTCGGGTTTCCGTCGTCGCGGTTACACGCCTAAATCGATTCGCAACTTTTGCGACATGGTCGGTACCAACCGTTCAGACGGCGTAGTGGACTTTGGGATGTTGGAATTCAGCATCCGTGACGACCTGGACCACAGTGCTCCGCGTGCGATGTGCGTGCTGCGTCCGTTGAAGGTGATTATCACCAACTACCCCGAGGACAAGGTCGAGAACCTTGAGCTGCCTTGCCACCCTAAAGAAGACATGGGTGTTCGGGTGCTACCGTTTGCGCGTGAAATTTACATCGATCGCGACGATTTCATGGAAGAGCCGCCAAAGGGTTACAAGCGCCTTGAGCCTGCGGGCGAAGTGCGTCTGCGCGGCAGCTATGTGATCCGCGCTGATGAAGCTATTAAAGATGCCGATGGCAACATCGTTGAGCTGCACTGCTCGTACGACCCTGAAACCCTGGGCAAAAACCCGGAAGGCCGAAAGGTCAAAGGGGTTGTGCACTGGGTGCCGGCGGCTGCCAGCGTCGAGTGTGAAGTTCGTCTGTATGACCGTCTGTTCCGTTCGCCGAACCCTGAAAAGGCAGAGGATGGCGCAGGCTTCCTGGAAAACATTAACCCTGACTCGCTGCAGATTCTTACGGGTTGTCGTGCCGAACCTTCGTTGGGCAATGCGCAACCGGAAGACCGTTTCCAGTTCGAGCGCGAAGGTTACTTCTGCGCGGATATCAAGGACTCGAAACCCGGCCAGCCGGTATTTAACCGTACCGTGACCCTGCGTGACTCGTGGGGCCAGTGATCAAGTTTTAAGGAATAAGTCGTGCTAACGATCTACAACACGCTCACCAAGAGCAAAGAAGTTTTCAAGCCGCTGGACGGCAATAATGTGCGCATGTATGTGTGCGGCATGACTGTGTACGACTACTGCCACCTCGGCCACGGTCGCAGCATGGTTGCCTTCGATCTGGTGACGCGCTGGCTGCGTTTCAGCGGTTACAATTTGACTTATGTGCGCAACATTACTGATATCGACGACAAGATCATCAATCGTGCGAATAAGAACGGTGAAGCGTTTGGGGGGCTGACTGAGCGCATGATCGTCGCGATGCACGAAGACGAAGCCCGGCTGAACATCAAAAAACCGGACATGGAGCCGCGTGCCACCGACCATATCGCCGGTATGCATGCGATGATTCAGACCTTGATCGACAAGGGCTACGCCTACGCACCCGGCAATGGCGACGTGTACTACCGCGTTGCCAGGTTCATGGGGTACGGAAAACTCTCGCGCAAGAAGATCGAAGACTTGCGTATCGGTGCTCGCATCGAAGTCGACGAGGCGAAAGACGATCCGCTGGACTTCGTGCTGTGGAAAGGCGTCAAGCCGGGCGAGCCAAGCTGGGAATCACCGTGGGGTCCAGGGCGTCCGGGCTGGCACATTGAGTGCTCGGTGATGTCGACCTGCTGCCTGGGTGAGACGTTCGATATTCATGGTGGGGGCAGTGATCTTGAGTTCCCGCACCATGAAAACGAAATCGCCCAAAGCGAAGCGGCGACGGGTAAAACCTACGCCAATGCCTGGATGCATTGCGGGATGATTCGTATCAATGGCGAGAAGATGTCCAAATCCTTGAACAACTTCTTCACTATTCGCGACGTTCTGGAGAAATATCACCCAGAAGTGGTGCGTTACTTGTTGGTGTCCAGTCATTATCGGAGTGCGATCAACTACTCCGAAGACAACCTCAAGGATGCGAAAGCTGCCCTTGAGCGGTTCTATCACGCACTTAAAGGTTTGCCGAAAGTGGCGCCTGCCGGTGGTGAGGCGTTTGTTGAGCGCTTTACGCAAGTGATGAACGATGACTTCGGTACGCCTGAAGCTTGCGCGGTGTTGTTCGAGATGGTTCGCGAGATCAACCGTTTGCGTGAGGTCGATGAGTTGGCGGCGGCAGGTTTGGCGGCACGTCTCAAAGAGTTGGCCGATGTGCTGGGTGTATTGCAGCTTGAAGCCGATGACTTTTTGCAGGCTGGCGCTGAAGGGCGAGTGGATGCGGCAGAAGTTGATGCCTTGATTGCAGCTCGTTTGGCTGCGCGTGCGGGCAAAGACTGGGCAGAGTCCGACCGTATCCGCGATCAGCTTGCAGCAATGGGGGTTGTGCTGGAAGACGGTAAAGGCGGTACAACCTGGCGCTTGGCTGACTAGGTTGTTTACTGCTTAAACAAAAACCCGCCTTGTGCGGGTTTTTGTTTGTATGGGGGGCGAGATTTCTCTGTTGTGGCGAGCTTTTGTTCTTTTTTTGCAATAAAAAACGGCACCCGAAGGTGCCGTTGTGCGCGCGGCACCAACCGTTAGTCGTGCAGTGTTTCGGCCGCGTACAGCGTGTTTTCCAGCAGGCAGGCGCGCGTCATTGGGCCAACGCCGCCTGGGACTGGCGTGATCCAGCCGGCGCGGGGCAGGGCGGTCTCGTAGACCACGTCGCCCACCAGCTTGCCATCAGCCTGGCGGTTAATGCCAACGTCGATCACGATGGCGCCTTCCTTGATCCACTCGCCTTTGACCAGGCCAGGTTTGCCTGCGGCCACGACCACCAGGTCAGCACGACCAACGTGGCCAGCCAGATCCTTGGTGAAGCGGTGGGTAACCGTCACGGTGCAACCAGCCAGCAGCAGTTCCATGGCCATTGGGCGACCCACAATGTTGGAGGCGCCGACAATAACGGCGTCCATCCCGTACAGGTCCTGACCTGTGCTTTCCAGCAGGGTCATGATGCCTTTGGGGGTGCAAGGGCGCAGCAACGGAATGCGTTGCGCCAGGCGGCCAACGTTGTAAGGGTGGAAACCGTCTACGTCTTTGTCTGGGCGGATGCGCTCCAGCAATTTGGAGGCGTCCAGATGCTCTGGCAAAGGCAGTTGAAGCAGGATGCCGTCGATGTTCGGGTCTTCATTAAGACTGTCGATCAAGTCGGTCAATGCTTGTTGAGTCGTATCGCTTGGTAGGTCATAGGCTTGTGAAAGAAAGCCTACCTCTTCGCAGTCTTTACGCTTGTGCGAAACATAAACCTGGGAGGCAGGATCGCTGCCGACCAGAATCACTGCCAGGCCGGGAGTGCGCAGGCCTTGCTCGTGACGCTCGGCGACACGTTTGGCAATCTGCTGGCGCAGGCTGGCGGCGATCGCTTTGCCGTCGATTAGTTGTGCAGTCATTACGCGTGATTAACCATCGTAAAGGGTGGAAAAAGGACGTGCATTCTCGCATGTCGGCGCGTAGGGGCAAAGGCGCTTGGTCTGCTTATTCCCCTAACTCCTTTATATTTCTAAACTTTTTAGAAAAAAGAGTTGACGACTTTCCAGCTCGCCTATAACATTCGTCGCACTTGTCGGGCACAGCCTAGCACTGGTTAAGAAGGTAGAGCGAAGTTGTTGTCCAGCTTGGTGATACTGAAAGCAATTAGTTTGTAATCATCACAGAGTACAGATTAATAAGGCGCCCGTAGCTCAGCTGGATAGAGCATCCGCCTTCTAAGCGGATGGTCGCAGGTTCGAGTCCTGCCGGGTGCGCCATTAGGCAGCTTTGGCACAAGTAAAGGCAGTACAGGCAATATGGTGGGCGTAGCTCAGTTGGTAGAGCACGGGATTGTGACTCCCGTTGTCGAGGGTTCGATCCCCTTCGTCCACCCCATATTTAGAAAGACGCCAGATTAATGATCTGGCGTCTTTGCTTCAAAAGTTTGAACTGCGGATGTGGTGGAATTGGTAGACACACTGGATTTAGGTTCCAGCGCCGAAAGGTGTGAGAGTTCGAGTCTCTCCGTCCGCACCAACTTAGGTTTCGCAATGCTTCGCTGGTTTTTGCGAAACCGTTGAAAAGCCGCCTAAGGCGGCTTTTTTATTTTGCAGCAGTGCGCTTTATAAGCGATTTGTTGCAAGTTTTTAGTGCATCTGGCGGTTCGTCGTTAATTCGAGGGGTGGCAGGTGTGCTGATGCTCTGACTTGTTCGGCGCGCCTTTGGCCGCTTGGGTGCAAGTAGGGTGATACAGGCAATATGGTGGGCGTAGCTCAGTTGGTAGAGCACGGGATTGTGACTCCCGTTGTCGAGGGTTCGATCCCCTTCGTCCACCCCATATTTAAAAAAACGCCAGATTAATAGTCTGGCGTTTTTGTTTTAAAAGTTTAGGTTGCAGGTGCAGTCGAGAGGCAGGCCCGGATTCCATCGCCAATGAAGTGGCTTTGTGAGCCGGAGTGTCGTTTCGGGTTGCGAGATTTGCTCAAAGCCCCAAAAAAGCGCAGTGCCTGCAAAGGGATGCGCTTTTTTTTGGTTTGGACTGTTTTTTGGGGGGCGGACGCTGGGTTGCATTATGTTGCTGAATAATGCACGTCTTTCGTCTTCTTGCCCTGCAGGGGTGCTGCCAAGCGTTTGCCTGGTGCTTTCTTCTATATATAGAAGGCTCTGAACTGGGGCCCTTGTGTAAAGATTTATGTGTTTTCAGGTGGTTAAGCAAATCATTGCTTGCGCTTAATAATGTACCTGCTGTTTCTGTGCGCGATTTCGGTAGGGTGACTTCTTGAGTTTGACCCTCTAGAATGCATGCCCTTGATTATGGGGTCGGAAACGGCCGGCTAATGTCTGTGCAACGAGGAATATCCATGCAAGTTTCTGTTGAAAATACTTCCGCTCTTGAGCGTCGCATGACCATTGGCGTGCCAGCTGAGCGTATTGAGGCTGAAGTCAACAAGCGTCTGCAACAGACTGCCCAAAAGGCCAAAATCCCGGGCTTCCGTCCAGGCAAAGTGCCAATGAGCGTGATCCGTCAGCGTTACGAAGCTGATGCGCGTCAAGAAGCGCTGGGCAACGTGATCCAGGCTTCTTTCTACGAAGCAGTGGTTGAGCAAAAGCTGAACCCGGCTGGCGCACCATCGGTTGAGCCAAAAGTCTTCGAGAAAGGCAAGGATCTTGAGTACATTGCCACTTTCGAAGTATTCCCAGAATTCGAAGTGACCGGTCTGGACACTATCGCCGTCGAGCGCCTGAGCGCCGAAGTGGCTGATGCTGACCTGGACAAAATGCTGGACGTGCTGCGCAAGCAAAACACCCGTTTTGAAGTGACTGAGCGTGCTGCTCAGAACGAAGACCAACTGAACATCGATTTCGTTGGCAAGGTTGATGGCGAAGTATTCGCTGGCGGTTCCGCCAAGGGTACTCAGCTGGTTCTGGGTTCGGGCCGCATGATTCCTGGCTTCGAAGACGGTCTGGTTGGTGCTAAGGCAGGTGAAGAGCGCGTTCTGACCCTGACTTTCCCTGAGGACTACCAAAATCTGGATCTGGCAGGCAAAGCTGCTGAGTTCACTGTGACTGTCAACACTGTATCTGAGCCTAAGCTGCCAGAACTGAACGAAGAGTTCTTCGCCCAGTTCGGTATCAAGGAGACAGGTATCGAAGGTTTCCGCGCCGAGGTTCGTAAGAACATGGAGCGTGAGCTGCGTCAGGCAATCAAATCCAAGGTCAAGAACCAGGTAATGGACGGCCTGCTGGCTGCCAACCCGATTGAAGTGCCTAAAGCGTTGCTGTCCAACGAAGTTGATCGTCTGCGCGTTCAGGCTGTTCAGCAGTTCGGTGGCAACATCAAGCCTGACCAGCTGCCGGCTGAGCTGTTCGAAGAGCAAGCCAAGCGCCGCGTTGTGCTTGGTCTGATCGTTGCTGAAGTGGTCAAGCAATTCGACCTGAAGCCTGACGAAGATCGCGTTCGCGAAATGATTCAGGAAATGGCTTCCGCTTATCAGGAGCCAGAGCAGGTTGTAGCTTGGTACTACAAAAATGACCAGCAATTGAACGAGGTTCGTTCGGTTGTGCTGGAAGAGCAAGTTGTGGATACTGTTCTGCAGAAGGCTAAGGTGACCGATAAAGCGGTCTCTTACGAAGAAGCTGTCAAGCCGGTGGAAGCGCCACAAGCCGACTGATTCTGACTCGTTAGAAAACACAACCATAAGCCAGCCTCGAGCTGGCTTATGCGTATTCCAGACAAGACTTTTTGGGAGTGACTGCCGGACATGTCCCGCAATTCTTATATTCAGCAGAACTCTGACATCCAGGCCGCTGGCGGCCTGGTCCCGATGGTTGTTGAGCAGTCTGCTCGTGGCGAACGCGCCTACGACATCTATTCGCGCCTTTTGAAGGAGCGAATCATCTTCCTGGTGGGCCCTGTCGAAGACTACATGGCCAATCTGGTTGCTGCGCAGCTGCTTTTCCTTGAAGCGGAAAACCCGGACAAGGACATCCATCTTTACATCAACTCCCCTGGCGGCTCGGTTACTGCAGGCATGTCGATCTATGACACCATGCAGTTCATCAAGCCGGATGTCTCGACCATCTGTATTGGTCAGGCCTGCAGCATGGGTGCTTTCCTGTTGGCTGGCGGCGCACCGGGCAAGCGTCACTGCCTGCCGAATTCGCGCATGATGATTCACCAGCCATTGGGCGGTTTCCAGGGGCAGGCGTCGGATATCGACATTCATGCCAAGGAAATCCTCAACATTCGTCATCGTTTGAACTCGCTGCTGGCTCACCACACGGGCCAGACTCTCGAGACCATCGAGCGTGACACTGAGCGTGACAACTTCATGAGCGCTGAGCGTGCGGCCGAGTACGGTTTGATCGACTCTGTGTTCAGCAAGCGTCAAATGCCCGCTTAAGTAGCCCAAATGTAGGTGGTTGGGTTAACCGACCACCTGCGGGCTTGAAAAAGCCCGCAGTTGCCTTCATCTTGTGTTGCAAGCCTATCGGATTTGGATCGATCGAATGACTGACACCCGCAACGGCGAGGACAACGGCAAATTGCTCTATTGCTCCTTCTGTGGCAAAAGCCAGCATGAAGTGCGTAAATTGATTGCCGGCCCCTCGGTGTTTATCTGCGACGAATGCGTCGACTTGTGCAACGACATCATCCGTGAGGAGGTGCAGGAAGCCCAAGCTGAAAGCAGCGCGCATAAACTACCTTCGCCAAAAGAAATCAGCGGCATCCTTGATCAATACGTGATTGGTCAGGAACGTGCCAAAAAGGTTTTGGCTGTAGCGGTGTACAACCACTACAAGCGCCTTAACCAGCGTGACAAAAAAAATGACGACGTCGAACTCGGCAAGAGCAACATCCTGCTGATAGGACCTACCGGCTCGGGTAAAACCCTGCTGGCCGAAACCCTGGCTCGTCTGCTGAACGTACCTTTCACCATTGCTGATGCCACCACACTGACCGAAGCCGGTTATGTGGGCGAGGATGTTGAAAATATCATTCAGAAACTGCTTCAGAAATGCGATTACGACGTAGAGAAAGCCCAAATGGGCATCGTCTACATCGATGAAATCGACAAGATTTCGCGCAAATCTGACAACCCTTCGATTACCCGAGATGTTTCCGGCGAAGGTGTACAGCAAGCGTTGCTGAAATTGATCGAAGGCACTGTGGCTTCCGTGCCGCCTCAAGGTGGTCGCAAGCATCCTCAGCAAGAGTTCCTGCAGGTTGATACCCGCAACATTCTGTTTATCTGCGGTGGTGCATTCTCAGGCCTTGAGAAGGTTGTCCAGGCACGCTCTACTCGCGGCGGCATCGGCTTTAGCGCCGAAGTACGCAGCAAGGAAGAGGGGAAGAAAGTTGGCGAATCCCTGCGTGAAGTCGAGCCTGATGATTTGGTCAAGTTCGGCCTGATCCCTGAGTTCGTAGGTCGTTTGCCTGTTCTTGCAACGCTCGATGAGCTGGACGAAGCCGCGCTGATGCAGATTCTGACCGAACCGAAGAACGCGCTGACCAAGCAATACGGCAAGTTGTTCGAGATGGAAGGCGTTGACCTCGAGTTCCGTGCGGATGCCCTCAAGGCAGTCGCTAAGCGTGCGCTGGAGCGCAAGACGGGTGCTCGTGGTCTTCGTTCGATTCTTGAAAGCGTATTGCTCGACACCATGTACGAAATCCCCTCGCAGTCCGAGGTGAGTAAAGTGGTGATCGACGAAAGCGTTATTGAAGGGAAGTCCAAGCCGCTGTTGATTTATGAAAACAGCGAAGCGACTTCCAAGGCGGCACCCGACGCGTAAGTGTATTGCTGGGTATTACATTTTGCGTGTTAAAGAAGGGGCCTTCGGGCCCCTTTGTTTTTCCTGTCGGTCAGCGCTTGTTTTTTTTCCAGACAGCCCCCATCTTGGCTTCAAGCTTACATCCATCTGATTACGGCCTTATGGCCGCCGTAGAGGCGAAATCATGAAGACAACCATCGAATTGCCTCTCCTGCCATTGCGCGATGTTGTGGTTTATCCGCACATGGTTATCCCACTGTTCGTGGGACGCGAGAAATCAATCGAGGCCCTTGAGGCTGCGATGACGGGCGACAAGCAGATTCTGCTGTTGGCTCAAAAAAATCCTGCTGACGATGATCCGAGCGAAGACGCTCTCTATCGTGTGGGTACTATTGCGACAGTCCTGCAACTGCTCAAGCTCCCGGATGGCACCGTTAAAGTGCTGGTTGAGGGCGAGCAGCGCGGTGCTGTGGAGTATTTCGGTCAGGCTGACGGCTACTTGAGCGCTGAAGTCTCTTTGATTGACGAAGTGGCAGCTCCGGAGCGCGAATCCGAAGTCTTTGTACGTAGCCTGCTCTCGCAGTTCGAGCAGTATGTGCAGTTGGGCAAGAAGGTGCCTGCAGAGGTGTTGTCATCGCTTAACAGCATTGATGAGCCAAGCCGTCTGGTCGATACCATGGCTGCCCACATGGCGCTAAAGATCGAGCAGAAGCAGGAAATTCTTGAAATCATCGACCTGCAAGCGCGGGTAGAGCACGTTTTGGCGTTGCTGGATGCCGAGATCGACTTGCTGCAAGTTGAAAAGCGCATCCGTGGCCGTGTCAAAAAGCAGATGGAGCGCAGCCAGCGCGAGTACTACCTGAATGAGCAGATGAAGGCCATTCAGAAAGAGCTGGGTGACGGTGACGAAGGTCACAACGAAATCGAAGAGCTGAAAAAGCGCATTGATGAGGCTGGCCTGCCTAAAGATGCAATGGCCAAGGCTCAGGCTGAGCTGAACAAACTCAAGCAAATGTCGCCAATGTCCGCAGAAGCGACCGTCGTGCGCTCCTATATCGACTGGTTGGTGCAGGTGCCGTGGAAAGCCCAGAGCAAGGTGCGCCTGGACCTTAAGCGCGCTGAAGACATTCTGGACGCCGACCATTATGGTCTGGACGAAGTCAAAGAACGTATTCTCGAATATCTCGCCGTGCAAAAGCGCGTGAAGAAAATTCGTGGGCCCGTTTTGTGCCTGGTAGGTCCTCCTGGTGTAGGTAAAACCTCTCTTGCGGAGTCCATTGCCAGCGCGACAAACCGTAAATTCGTGCGCATGGCCTTGGGAGGTGTACGCGATGAAGCGGAAATTCGTGGTCACCGTCGTACCTACATCGGTTCCATGCCGGGTAGATTGATTCAAAAGATGACAAAAGTGGGGGTCCGTAACCCGCTGTTCTTGCTCGATGAAATCGACAAGATGGGCAGCGACATGCGCGGCGATCCGGCATCTGCTTTGCTGGAAGTGCTGGACCCTGAGCAGAACCACAATTTCAATGACCATTACCTTGAGGTCGATTACGACCTGTCCGATGTGATGTTCCTGTGCACTTCGAACTCCATGAACATCCCGCCAGCGTTGCTGGACCGGATGGAGGTGATTCGTCTGCCGGGCTACACAGAAGACGAAAAAATCAACATTGCGATCAAATACCTCGCGCCGAAACAAATTGAAGCGAATGGTTTGAAGAAAGGCGAGCTGGCATTCGACAACGAAGCTATCCGCGACATCATTCGTTACTACACGCGTGAAGCGGGTGTCCGGGGTCTTGAGCGTCAGATTGCGAAGGTTTGCCGCAAGGCAGTCAAAGAACATGCGATGGAAAAACGTTTCTCCGTCACTGTGACTTCTGAGCTACTGGAGCACTTCCTGGGCGTAAGAAAATTCAGTTATGGTCTGGCGGAACAGCAAGATCAGATCGGCCAAGTGACAGGTCTGGCCTGGACTCAAGTCGGTGGCGAATTGCTTACCATTGAAGCCGCTGTTGTGCCTGGCAAAGGTCAGTTGATCAAAACCGGTTCGCTCGGCGATGTAATGGTTGAGTCCATTACCGCGGCTTTGACGGTCGTGCGCAGTCGTGCCAAGAGCCTCGGTATCCCATTGGATTTTCACGAGAAACGTGACATTCACATCCACATGCCAGAAGGTGCTACGCCTAAAGACGGGCCGAGTGCTGGTGTAGGCATGTGTACCGCTTTGGTGTCAGCACTTACGCTGATTCCTGTGCGTGCAGATGTTGCAATGACCGGTGAAATTACCTTGCGGGGTCAGGTACTGGCCATCGGTGGCCTGAAGGAAAAACTGCTTGCGGCCCACCGTGGTGGAATCAAAACCGTAATTATTCCTGAAGAAAATGTCCGCGATCTGAAGGAAATCCCTGACAACATCAAACAGGATCTTCAGATTAAACCGGTTAAATGGATTGACGAGGTCCTGCAAATTGCGCTGCAATACGCCCCGGAGCCCTTGCCAGATGTGGCTCCTGAGATTGTTGCCAAGGATGAGAAGCGAGAGCCTGACGCTAAGGAAAGAATCAGCACGCATTAATACTAATTTGCCTGAGGGGCTTTCTTGACGCTGTTTAGAGCCCTTGTTATAAAGCGGCTCTATAAGTGTCCGTAATACTCAGGCAAACGTTCAGGTTTTACCAAAAAACTTTAGAAACATACTCAGATAGATATAAGGGGACTTAGAGTGAACAAGTCGGAACTGATTGATGCTATCGCTGCATCTGCTGATATCCCGAAAGCTGCAGCTGGCCGTGCGCTGGACGCAGTAATCGAATCCGTCACTGGCGCTCTTAAGGCCGGCGACTCTGTGGTACTGGTTGGCTTTGGTACTTTTTCTGTAACCGATCGTCCTGCTCGCACGGGTCGTAACCCACAGACTGGTAAAACGCTGGAAATTCCTGCTGCTAAAAAACCAGGCTTCAAAGCCGGTAAAGCGCTGAAAGAAGCGGTTAACTAAGTTTCTGTAATACTTTTACCCAACAACCGGGTCAGGCGCACGCCAGGCTTGGCAGCGGAGCGGTTGTACGCTCAATGCATGCATTGATGTGTTACGCCGGGGGTCGCGGGTTCGAGCCCGGTCCGCTCCGCCAGTTACGAGAAGGCGCATCCTCGGATGCGCCTTTCTTCTATCCGGACTCTACCCACGCTCCACGGTTGCTCATTGTGCAAGACCGTTTCTGGGGGAAGCATGCTGCAAAATATCAGGGACAATTCACAAGGCTGGATTGCCAAGACCATCATCGGTGTCATTGTCGCGCTCATGGCGTTGACCGGTTTCGATGCGATTTTTCAAGCCACCTCTACCAGCAAGGATGCGGCCAAGGTTAATGGTGAGGAAATCACTCAAGTTGAGCTAAGCCAGGCTGTCGACATGCAACGTCGTCAGTTGATGCAACAGCTGGGCAAGGATTTCGACGCTTCGTTGCTGGACGAAAAAATGCTGCGCGAAGCTGCGCTGAAAGGGTTGATCGATCGCAAGCTGTTGCTGCAAGGCGCCAATAACGCGAAGTTCTCCTTCTCTGAAGCCGCTTTGGATCAAGTCATCCTGCAGACACCTGAGTTTCAGGACAATGGCCAATTCAGCCCTGAGCGTTTCGATCAGGTGATTCGTCAACTGGGTTACGGCCGTCTGCAGTTTCGCGAAATGCTAGGCCAGGAAATGTTGATTGGTCAGCTGCGTGCCGGTTTGGCAGGCAGTGGTTTTGTGACTGATGAACAAGTGAACGCTTTTGCCCGTCTTGAAAAGCAAACCCGTGATTTCGCTACCCTGAACATCAAGGCAGATCCTGCTGCGGTGAAAATCAGCGAAGAAGAAATCAAGGCTTACTACGACAAGCACGCCAAAGAATTCATGACGCCTGATCAAGTCGTGATTGATTACATCGAATTGAAGAAGTCTTCCTTCTTTGATCAGGTGGCGGTCAAAGATGACGAGTTACAGGCGCTTTATCAGAAAGAAATCGCCAACCTGGCTGAACAGCGTCGCGCCGCGCACATCCTGATTGAAGTCAACGACAAAGTCAGCGATGCGCAAGCCAAAGCCAAGATCGAGGAGATTCAACAACGTCTGGCCAAGGGCGAAAGCTTTGAGGCTCTGGCCAAAGAGTTCTCTCAAGATCCGGGTTCGGCTGCCAATGGCGGTGACCTCGGTTACGCAGGTCCGGGTGTCTATGATCCGGTCTTTGAAGCCGCTGAGTATGCGCTGAAAAAAGATCAGGTTTCGGAGCCGGTTCGTACCAGCTTTGGTTACCACCTGATCAAGCTGTTGGGTGTCGAAGCGCCGGAAGTACCGACCTTCGCCAGCCTGAAAGGCAAACTCACGCGTGATCTGAAAACGCAACAGGTTGAGCGCAGCTTTGTCGATGCAACCAAGCAACTCGAAGACTCTGCGTTTGAAGCCTCTGATCTGGCCCAGCCTGCTCAGGACTTGAAGCTGACCGTGCACACCTCGGCGCCGTTTGGTCGTGAAGGTGGCGAGGGCATTGCTGCTAACCGTGCTGTGGTCCAAGCTGCATTCAGCACTGAAGTGATGGACGAGGGTGCCAACAGCACCGCGCTTGAGCTTGATCCTGAGACCGTTGTCGTATTGCGTGTTAAAGAGCATCGCAAGCCAGAGCAATTGCCTCTGGAAGCCGTTGCCTCGAGCATTCGTGCACAACTGGTCAAAGAGCACGCGAGTGCGGCGGCTAAAACCAAGGCTGAGCAAATCATTGCCGGTTTGCGCGATGGTAAGTTGCCGTTGAACCAGCCAGTTGATGGCCAGTCGTGGAAGGTTCAGGAAGCGGTTGCGCGGGGCCAGGACGGTATTGATCCTGCCTTGTTGCAAGCTGTATTCCGCATGCCTAAGCCTGCGTCCAAGGACAAGCCGACATTTGGCAGCGTGACCTTGGCTGATGGCACCGTTATTGTATTGCGCCTAAACGGCGTCAACGATGCTGCGAAGCCGACTGAAGAAGAGAAAGCGTCGTATCGTCGCGTCCTGGCTTCGCGTGTTGGCCAGCAAGACTTTGCTGCCTACCGCAAACAGCTGGAAAACGAAGCCAAGGTTGATCGCTACTAAGCGTTCGCCATAGCTTCACAAAAAATGGCCGCTCATGGAGCGGCCATTTTTTTTGCGCGACAGAAAATCCAAAAATCGCTTTTGATCTGAAAATTTTCACTGACGCCACGCATGCGTGGGAGCTGCCGCCGTTGACGGATTGCGCGTCGACTTACTCATTGCGTGAGGAGATTTTCAGGCCCTAAACGCAAAACGCCCGGTGCATTGACTGCACCGGGCGTTTTACGTGGAGGCTACAGCGAAGAGATTACTCTTCGAGGCTACCCATTGCGGTGGTGTTGAAGCCGCCGTCTACGTACATGATTTCGCCGCTGATGCCCGATGCCAGATCGGAGCACAGGAAGGCGCCGGCGTTGCCGACTTCTTCGATGGTTACGTTGCGACGCAGCGGAGTTTGCGCTTCGTTGGCCGCCAGCATTTTACGGAAGTTCTTGATGCCAGAAGCGGCCAGGGTGCGGATCGGGCCAGCCGATACGCAGTTAACGCGAGTGCCTTCAGGGCCCAGGCTGCCTGCCAGGTAACGTACACCCGCTTCCAGGCTGGCTTTGGCCATGCCCATCACGTTGTAGTTAGGCATGGTGCGTTCTGCGCCCAGGTAGGACAGGGTCAGCAGGCTGCCATTGCGGCCTTTCATCATCGGGCGGCCAGCTTTGGCCAGGGCCACGAAGCTGTAGGCGCTAATGTCGTGAGCAATGCGGAAGCCTTCACGGGTGGTAGCGTCTGTGAAGTCGCCGTCCAGTTGGTCGCCAGGGGCGAAACCTACGGAGTGAACGATGCAGTCCAGGCCGTCCCATTTCTTGCTCAGCTCCTCGAAAACCTTGGCGATTTCTTCATCGCTGGCAACGTCGCAAGGGAAGCACAGTTCCGGGTTGGAACCCCAGCCTGCTGCGAACTCTTCAACGCGGCCTTTAAGCTTTTCGTTCTGATAAGTGAAAGCAAGTTCAGCGCCTTCACGGTGCATGGCGGCAGCAATGCCAGAAGCGATGGACAATTTGCTAGCGACACCGACGATCAGGACGCGCTTACCGGCGAGAAAACCCATGTGTTGTTCCTCTATCAGGTTAATCGACAGCCACTGGTGCCAAAAAGGCGGCTTCCAGCAGCTGTTGTGTATATGGATGTTGCGGTGAGGCAAAGATACTTTGCGCATCACCCTGTTCGACCACTTGGCCGTGCTTGACCACCATCAGTTGGTGGCTCAGCGCTTTGACTACCGCCAGGTCATGGCTGATAAACAAATATGTCAGGTTGTACTTGGTTTGCAGCGAGCGTAACAACTCGACTACCTGGCGCTGTACCGTACGGTCCAACGCAGAGGTTGGCTCGTCCAGCACAATGAGCGCCGGTTTCAATACCAGTGCCCGGGCAATGGCAATGCGCTGCCGTTGCCCGCCAGAAAACTCGTGAGGGTAGCGGTGCCGGGTTTCCGGATCCAGACCTACTTCTCTCAAGGCTTCAATAATTGCCTTTTCCTGCTCCTCGGGAGTTCCCATGCGGTGGATGCGCAAGCCTTCGCCGACAATCTCACTGACGCTCATGCGTGGGCTGAGGCTACCAAACGGGTCCTGGAACACCACCTGCATTTCCCGTCGCAGGGGTCTAACTTCTTGTCGCGACAAATAGTCTAGCCGTTTGCCTTCAAAACTGATCGCGCCTTTGCTGGCAATCAAACGCAAAATCGCCAGACCCAGTGTCGATTTACCCGATCCGCTTTCTCCAACAATGCCTAGGGTCTGGCCCTGAGGCAGGCTGAAGTTTATGCCGTCGACTGCTTTCACGTAATCAACGGTCTTGCGCAACAACCCTTTTTTGATCGGGAACCACACCTTCAGGTTCTCGACTTCCAGCAGCGGCCTGCCCACAACCGTGTTGGCCGGGCTTCCGCTGGGCTCTGCACTGAGCAGTTCCCGGGTGTATGGATGCTGTGGCGAACGGAACAACTGTTCGCACGATGCTTGTTCGACGATGCAACCGCGCTGCATGACACATACTCGATGCGCAATTCGTCGAACAAGGTTCAAATCGTGACTGATCAGTAACAGCGACATCCCCAGGCGCGCCTGTAACTGCTTCAGTAAATCCAGAATTTTCAGCTGCACCGTCACGTCCAGCGCGGTGGTCGGCTCGTCAGCAATTAACAGTTCAGGCTCGTTGGCCAGGGCCATTGCGATCATCACCCGCTGCCGCTGCCCGCCTGAGAGCTCGTGTGGCAACGCTTTAAGGCGTTTATGGGGATCAGGGATGCCCACCAACTCCAGAAGCTCAAGGGTGCGTCGTGTGGCTGCTTTACCGGTCAACCCCTTGTGGATGCCCAGCACTTCATTGATCTGCTTTTCAATGCAGTGCAAGGGGTTCAGCGAGGTCATGGGCTCCTGGAAAATCATGGCAATCTTATTGCCACGGATATGCCGGAGTTTTTTCTCATCCAGATGCAGCAAGTCCTGCCCGGCGTACTGGATGTTGCCGCTCGGATGGCGCGCCATCGGGTAGGGCAGCAGTCGCAGAATGGAATGTGCGGTCACTGACTTGCCCGAGCCGCTTTCGCCCACCAGAGCCAGAGTTTCCCCGCGCTTGATGTCGAAATTGATGCCTTGCACCACGCGATGTGATTGCTCGCCCGTGGAAAACTCGACGGCGAGATCGCGCACTTCGATCAGGTTGTCCTGCGTCATCTCATTTCCTCGGGTCGAAGGCATCGCGAGCGGACTCGCCGATAAACACCAGCAGGCTGAGCATGATGGCTAGCACGGCAAAGGCACTGATGCCCAGCCACGGCGCTTGCAGGTTGGATTTGCCTTGGGCGACCAGTTCGCCGAGTGAGGGCGCGCCGGGAGGCAGGCCAAAGCCCAGGAAGTCCAGCGCCGTGAGCGTGCCAATGGCACCGGTCAAAATAAACGGCATGAAGGTCATGGTTGAAACCATGGCATTGGGCAGGATATGGCGGTACATGATTGCCATGTCTTGCATGCCCAGTGCACGGGCAGCACGCACATATTCCAGATTTCGCCCACGCAGAAATTCGGCGCGTACTACGTCAACCAAGCTCATCCAGGAAAACAGCAGCATGATGCCCAGCAGCCACCAGAAGTTGGGCTGTACAAAGCTGGCCAAAATGATCAGCAGATAGAGCACTGGCAAACCAGACCATATCTCCAGAAAGCGTTGGCCTGCGAGGTCGATCCAGCCGCCATAGAAGCCCTGAAGGGCGCCCGCAATCACGCCAATGATCGAACTCAAAACAGTCAGCGTAAGAGCAAACAGCACCGAAATTCGAAAGCCATAAATGACCCGGGCCAACACATCTCGCCCCTGATCATCGGTGCCGAGCCAGTTTTCGGCCGAGGGTGGCGCCGGGGCCGGGACTTTCAGGTCGTAGTTAATGCTCTGATAGCTGTACGGGATAAGTGGCCACACGACCAAGGCGTCTTTCTTGGCCAACAATTCGCGGATGTAAGGGCTTTTGTAGTTGGCTTCGAGTGGGAACTCTCCGCCGAAATCTGTTTCGGGGTAGCGTTTGAGGGCCGGGAAGTACCAGTCGCCGTCGTAATGAATCACCAGGGGTTTGTCGTTGGCGATCAGCTCGGCACCCAAGCTGAGCCCGAACAACACCAGGAAAATCCAAAGCGACCACCAGCCACGCTTGTTGGCTTTGAAGCGTTCGAAACGTCGTCGGTTGAGAGGGGAAAGTTTCATCTCAATGCTCTCGGCTTTCAAAGTCGATGCGCGGATCAACCAGGGTGTATGAGAGGTCGCCGATCAATTTCACCACCAGTCCGACCAGCGTAAAGATAAACAAGGTGCCAAAGACCACCGGGTAATCGCGATTGATCGCCGCCTCGAAACTCATCAGGCCCAGACCGTCCAGCGAGAAAATCACCTCGACCAGCAATGAGCCGGTAAAGAAAATACCGATAAAGGCTGACGGGAACCCCGCGATCACCAGCAACATGGCGTTGCGAAACACGTGCCCGTAGAGCACACGATGATGGGTCAGCCCTTTGGCCTTGGCGGTCACCACGTACTGTTTATTGATTTCATCCAGAAAGCTGTTTTTGGTCAGCAAGGTCATGGTGGCGAAATTGCCAATCACCAGGGCGGTGATGGGAAGCGTCAAGTGCCAGAAATAATCCAGGATCTTGCCGCCCCAACTCAACTGATCGAAATTGTTGGAGGTCAGGCCGCGGAGCGGAAACCAGTCCAGATAACTGCCCCCGGCGAACACCACAATCAGAAGAATCGCAAACAAAAAGGCTGGAATTGCATAGCCGATAATGATTGCCGAGCTGGTCCAGACATCAAAGTGGCTGCCGTGTCGCGTCGCCTTGGCGATTCCCAGCGGGATCGACACCAAATACATGATCAGCGTGCTCCACAGCCCCAGCGAGATGGATACCGGCATTTTCTCCTTGATCAGGTCGATGACCTTGGCGTCGCGGAAAAAGCTCTCGCCGAAGTCCAGTTGGGCGTAGTTCTTGATCATGATCCATAAGCGTTCGGGGGCTGACTTGTCGAACCCGTACATCTTTTCGATTTCCTGGATCAATGCCGGGTCCAGGCCTTGCGCACCTCGGTAGTTAGAGCCTGCCACCGAGACTTCGGAACCACCGCCGGCGATACGGCTGGTTGCGCCGTCGAAGCCTTCGAGCTTGGCAATCATTTGTTCGACCGGGCCGCCGGGAGCGGCCTGGATGATGATGAAGTTGATCAGCAGAATCCCGAATAGCGTCGGAATAATCAGCAGTAATCGCCTGAATATATACGCCAGCATTTAAGGCTCCAGGCTTTCGCTTGTGGGTTTAGTAGGTGTTACAGGCTTAGCGTCAGGTTTTGCCCACCATGTCGCTGTCCCGATGTCGTACAGCGGGGTGACCGCCGGGTGGCCGATGTTGCTTGAGTAGGCCACGCGCCAGGTCTTGATGTGCCAGTTAGGGATGACATAGAAGCCCCATTGCAACACGCGATCCAGCGCTCGGGCGTGGTCGATCAGGCTTTGACGGGTTTCGGCATTGATCAGGCCTTCAGTCAGGTGGTCGATGGCCGGGTCTTTAAGGCCAATGAAATTGCGGCTGCCGGGCTTGTCGTAGCTCTGCGATTCCCAATACTCGCGTTGCTCGCTGCCTGGGGAGTTGGACTGTGGGAAGCCGCCGACAATCATGTCGAAATCCCGTGAGCGCAGGCGGTTGAGGTATTGGGAGGGGTCGACACGGCGAATTTGCAAGTCAATGCCCAGGTCGCTGAGGTTGCGTTTGTAGGGCAACAGAATGCGTTCGAACTCTGATTGCGCTAGCAAAAACTCAATTTTGACCGGTTTTCCTTGGGTGTCGACCATCTTGTCGTCGACGATACGCCAGCCGGCTTCTTGCAGCAATTGGTAGGCCCGGCGTTGGTGGTCGCGGATCATGCCGCTACCGTCGGTGACATTTGGCTTGAAGACCTCGGTGAACACCTGGTCCGGGATCTGGCCGCGCAGGGGTTCTAAAATAGCCAGTTCTGCCTCGGTGGGCGGGGCCTTGGCGGCCATTTCCGAGTTCTCAAAGTAACTGCCGGTGCGGGCGTAAGCGCCGCTGAACAACTGTTTGTTGGCCCATTCAAAGTCGAACAACAGGCTCAGCGCTTCGCGAACCCGCACATCCTGAAACATCGGTTTGCGCAGGTTAAATACAAACCCTTGCATGCCGGTCGGGTTGTGGTTGCGGATTTCTTCTTTTTTCAAGCGGCCCTGGGTGAACGCCGGGGCGTTGTAGGCGCTGGCCCAATTTTTGGCGCTGATCTCGAACCAGTAATCAAATTGCCCGGCTTTGAGCGCTTCAAATGCAACGCTGTTGTCGCGAAAGTAATCGATGGTAATCGCGTCGAAGTTGTACAGGCCCTTGTTGATGGGCAGGTCTTTGCCCCAGTAGTTCTTGTTGCGCTCATAGCGAATTGAACGGCCAGGCTTGATCTCGGCGATGGTGTAGGGACCGCTGCCTACAGGGATTTCAAGGTTGCCCTTGCCGAAATCCCGGCTTGCCCACCAGTGTTTGGGCAGCACCGGCAGTTGGCCCAGAATCAGCGGTAGTTCGCGGTTCTTGTTGTGCTTGAAGGTGAACTTCACTTGCAGTGGGTTTTCCGCAATGGCTTGGTCGACATCGCTGTAGTAGCCCTTGTACAGCGGTGAGCCGTTTTTCATCAGCGTATCGAAGGTGAACACCACGTCTTCGGCGCGAATCGGGTGGCCATCGCTGAACTTGGCCTCAGGTCGCAAGTAAAAACGTACCCAGCTATTGTCGGGCGCCTTTTCGATTTTTTGGGCGATCAAACCATAGGAGGTGAAGGGTTCGTCCAGTGTCTGACGGGTCAGGGTATCGAAAGTCAGTTCAATATCTTCGGCGGGCACGCCTTTGTTGATGAACGGATTCAGACTGTCAAAACTGCCGACCGAAGATTTACGAAAGGTGCCGCCCTTGGGCGCATCCGGATTGACGTAGTCGACATGCTTGAAGTTGGCCGGGTATTTGGGCGGCTCATCGTAGAGTGTCAACGCATGCTGCGGTGCTGCCAGCGCGACGCTGGTCAGGCTGGCCAACAAGAGGCCGGTCAGAGGTTTTAGCCACGTACGCAAAGGCATCATCGGGTTTTCTCCGTAGGCTTAAGCCACCACGCGCTAAGGCCCAAGGTATAAGGCGGCGTAGTCACAAAGGCGAACCGGTTGCGGTACGCCAGGCGGTGGTAGTTCAGATACCAATTGGGAATGATGTAGTGCTGCGATAGCAAGACGCGGTCCAGTGCCCGGCCAGCAGCCAGTTGTTCTTCACGGGTTTGGGCGGCGAGCAGTTTTTCAAGCAGTTGATCGACCACCGGGTTGGCAACCCCCGCATAGTTCTTGCTGCCCTTGACGTTGACCTGGGAGGAGTGGAAGTACTGCCACTGTTCAAGGCCGGGGCTCAGGGTCTGGTCGAGGGTCATCAGAATCATGTCAAAGTCGAATTGGTCCAGCCGCTGCTTGTACTGCGCGCGATCCACGGTACGTAGACGGGCCTCGATTCCGATACTGGCCAGGTTCTCTACGTAGGGCTGCAATATGCGCTCAAGGTTAGGATTGACCAGCAATATTTCGAACTTTAACGGTTTGCCCTCGCTGTTGAGCAGGCGTTGGCCGGAGATTTTCCAGCCACCTTGTGCCAATAGCTCCAGCGCATGGCGCATGGTTTCGCGGGGGATGCCTCGGCCATCGGTCCTGGGCAGGCTAAAAGCCTGTGTGAACAGTTCGGGTGGCAACTGACTGCGCCAAGGCGAGAGCAGCAACCATTCTTGGCCCTGGGCAATGCCGCTGGCCGAAAACTCACTGTTGGGGTAAAAGCTCGCGGCACGTTGGTAAGCGCTGTAGAACAAGGTGCGATTGGTCCACTCGAAGTCGAACATTTGCCCGAGTGCTTCGCGAACCTTGGCTTGCTCGAAGGTGCTGCGGCGGCTGTTCATAAATAGACCCTGGGTTTGGGTCGGGATTTTGTGCGTGATTTCAGCCTTGATCACATCCCCACGGCGTACCGCCGGGAAGTTGTAACTGGTGGCCCAGTTCTTGGCCTGATGTTCGATATAAATGTCGAACTCTCCGGCTTTGAAGGCTTCAAACGCGACGTCACTGTCCCGATAGAACTCCACTTCAACCCGGTCGAAATTGTATTTGCCGCGATTGACCGCCAGGTTGGCTCCCCACCAATTTTTGACGTGCTCGAACACCACTTGGCGGCCGGGAGTGACCTGGGTGATGCGATAGGGCCCGCTGCCCAGCGGCGGCTCAAACGTCGTGGCCTTAAAGTCGCGCTTGGCCCAGTAGTGCTGTGGCAGAACAGGCAACTCGCCCAGGCGCAGAATCAACAGCGGGTTGCCCGCACGCTTGAATACAAAACGGATGCGCTTGGGACCCAGAATGTCTACGCGCTGGACTTCTTGCAGATTGGTTCGGTACTGGGGGTGACCTTCTTTGAGCAGCAAGTTGTAAGAAAAGGCTACATCGTAAGCGGTGATCGGCGTGCCATCGTGAAAACGCGCCTCTGGCCGTAGGTTAAAGACCACCCAACTGCGGTCTTCGTTGTATTCCACCGATTGTGCAATCAAGCCATAACTAGAGGTCGGCTCATCGCCTGACGGGGCGTATTGGCCAGTACCTGCCATCAGGGTTTCGTTGAGTTCGTTGACCCCGTATTGCAGGAAGTTGCCAGTCGATACCGGGCTGGTGCCTTTGAAGGTGTAGGGGTTGAGCGTATCAAAGGTGCCGAATGCCATGATCCGCAGCGTCCCGCCTTTAGGCGCGTCGGGGTTAACCCAATCGAAATGGGTAAACGTAGACGGGTATTTGAGTGTGCCGAACTGTGCATAACCGTGGCTTTCGCTCAGGGTTGCGCTTGCAGGGAAGCTCAAAGCCAGATTGATCAAAATCAGCAGGAGGAGACGCATCAAGTCAGGTATTCGATCCAGGGGTTAGGCTAAAGGTTTCCGTACAGTAACAGCTTGTATCTGTAGGAAAAAGGCCACTCCAGAAAGCGTTGCGGGCAATCCACTTCCTGCCATTTTGTAGGAGTGTGATTGCCCGCATTTACCTGCCAGACGTGCTTAGTGCGGTTTGTAGACCGTCAGGACCTGGCCGGGTTTGAGCGCCTTGGCCGAACTTGGATTCCAGCGTTTGAGGTGTTGCATCTCAACGTTGAAACGTTTGGCAACGATGTACAGCGAATCACCTTTTTTCACCGTGTAAGTGGTGGTTTTTTTGGCGATCGGTTTGCGTGTGTCTTGCATGACCAGAGTCTGGCCAGCCTTAAGGTTTTTGCCGGTGAGTTTGTTCCAGCGTTGCAGGTCTTTGACATCGACGCGATTAGCTTTGGCGATCAGTGTCAGGTTGTCGCCACTTTTAACCCGGTACTTGCGATTAGGTCGTGCAGGTGGATTGCTGGCCACATTATCGAACACCGCCTTTTTGGGGCGCATGCTGATCAGCTCTTCAGGCTTGAGGTTCGACAGGCTGGCTGTCAGAAGCCGTGCTTTAGAGGTGGGGACCAACAAATTCTGCGGGCCATCAGTCGTGGCGCGCTGCTTGAAGGCCGGGTTGAGCTGGAACATTTCGTCTTCGTCGATCTCAGCCAGGGCTGCCACGCGTGACAGGTCCATGGACTGTTTGATTTCGACCATTTCGAAGTAAGGTTCGTTGGCGATCGGGTTCAGGTTGATACCGTAGGCTTCAGGGGCCAGTACCACTTGCGACAGCGCGAGCAACTTGGGGACGTAATCTTTGGTTTCCTGCGGCAGGGGCAGGTTCCAGTAGTCGGTCGGCAAGCCAAGCTTTTCGTTGCGCTCAATCGCCCGGCTAACCGTACCTTCACCCGCGTTGTAGGCCGCCAGAGCCAGCAGCCAGTCACCGTTGAACATGTCGTGCAGACGCGTCAGGTAGTTCATGGCGGCCAATGTCGAGGCGGTAATGTCGCGACGTCCATCGTAGGCTCGGGTTTGACGCAGGTTGAAATAACGACCGGTCGAGGGAATGAACTGCCAGAGCCCGACCGCGTTGGCGTGTGAATACGCCATTGGGTTGTAGGCGCTTTCAATCACTGGCAGCAACGCCAGTTCGAGTGGCATGTTGCGTTCTTCAAGACGTTCGACGATGTAATGGATGTACAGGCTGCCGCGTTCGCCGGCGCCTTCTAGAAATGAAGGGTTGCTCGCAAACCACAAGCGTTGTTGTTCGATTCGCGGGTTGACGCCCAGACCTTCTTGCAACTGGAAGCCCTGGCGCATCCGCTCCCAGACATCTTGCGGGGCTGCGGGGCCAGGCTTTGCCTTGAGCCAGAGCGGCTCTTGCGGGATACGTTTGGTCAGTTTCAGGTTGGGGCGTTCGACGGTTTGCGTCGAGTGATCGAAGCTTTGGCAGCCCGCCAATGTGGCGGCCACAGCCACCGCGATGGCTTTAGCCAAGCGCGTCAATGCGTCTGAACTGATGGAGTTACCTATAAATGACGACATTGGCTGAAAAATAGTTTCGGGCAAAAATGTCGGGCGATTCTAGAAAGCAGGGGGGACGCGGTCAACCGTTCAGAATTTTTGTGCCAACCGCGACCCTGATTAGAACTTATCTTTCCAGCTGCGCAAGCTGGCAAAGACCGCGCTGGGCGAGTCATTGTCCTGCTTGTTCCATTCGTCAGCTTTTTCTTTAACGGATGTTTCATTGACCCTTAAAAAGGGATTCGTGCGCAATTCGAGCGCCATGCTGGAGGGCAAACTGATAGTGCCTTCTGCGCGCCAGGCCGTTACTTGCGCAATTCTGGCGGCAATGTCCGGGTTGTTCGGTTCTACGGCGTGGGCAAAACGCAAATTGCTCAGGGTGTACTCGTGCGTACAGTACACGGCTGTTTGCGCCGGCAGTACTGCCAGTCGGTTCAGTGAGCGGTACATCTGTTCGGGCGAGCCTTCAAATAACCGGCCACAGCCGGCAGCGAACAACGTATCGCCGCTGAACAGCAACGGGGTTGAAGCATCCGCGTGGTAATAAGCAATGTGCCCCAGTGTGTGGCCTGGCAGCACGAACACCTCGAACTCAAGGCCTAGCACCGTGATGTGGTCGTTATCGTTCAGTGCCACTTGTCGTGCCGGGATGTTTTCCTGCGCCGGGCCCCAGACTTTGGCGCCGGTGATGTTACACAATTGCTCAACGCCCCCGACGTGGTCGAAGTGGTGGTGGGTGACCAGAATATCGCTCAGTACCCAGTCCGGGTGCTGCTTTAACCACGCCAGGACTGGCGCGGCGTCACCCGGATCAACCACGGCACAGCGCTTTTGAGTCGTATCCTGTAACAACCAGATGTAGTTGTCGTTAAAGGCGGGCAGGGCGTCGATCTGTAACATGGTGCAATTCCCAAGTGCGAAACAATGGCGCATCTTAGGGGCTGTTGGCGCTTTATTGCGAGCCGCATTAAAGCGTCAGCCGCGCGTAAGTTTTGTAACAGGTGGATGGTGAGGTGGAGGAGCAATGACCGATAAAGCATTGGCTCAGGCGGATCCTGAGTGGCTGGAACTGATTAGTTCGGCCCGCGAATGGCTGTCTGGCCCCCTTGGCCAGTTGTTGCTGGAAGACGAGCAACGAGTGCTTGAAGAGGAACTCGGACGCTATTTCGGCGGCTATCTGGTGCATTACGGACCGGGTGCCGACACTCCGCCCAAGGCACCGCAAGTGCAACGCAATGTGCGTCTGGGCGCACCCTTGCCGGGTGTCGAGATTATCTGTGAAGAGCAGTCCTGGCCGTTATGCGAGCATGCTGCCGATGTGGTGGTGTTGCAGCATGGCCTGGATTTCTGCCTGTCGCCCCACGGTTTGCTGCGTGAAGCGGCCAGTAGCGTGCGCCCCGGCGGTCATTTATTGATCGTGGGCATCAACCCCTGGAGCAGTTGGGGGCTGCGGCATGTTTTCACCAAGGATGCGCTGTGCAAGGCGCGTTGCATTTCGCCTTCACGCGTCGCCGACTGGCTGAACCTGCTGGGCTTTGCGCTGGAGAAACGCCGCTTCGGATGCTATCGTCCGCCGCTTGCTTCCAAGGCGTGGCAAGGTCGTTTGTCAGGTTGGGAGCGTAAGGCGGGTGGCTGGCAATTGGCCGGTGGAGGCTTCTATGTCTTGGTTGCTCGCAAAATGGTGGTGGGTTTGCGTCCCGTCAAACCATTACGCCGAGAGCCACAGGGCAAGCTGATTCCCTTGCAGATGGCCAAGGTCAATCGGCGTCATACAGAACCCTAATTCAATATCGGGTCGGGTTAGCCCGGCCTCAGGTGCTGTCGATCATCACTTGATTGACAGGCCGTAGCAGCCTTTTCTGGGTAGTTTGCAATGAGCGATAGCGTTGAAATGTTCACCGATGGTGCCTGCAAGGGCAACCCTGGCCCGGGTGGCTGGGGGGCTTTGCTGGTCTGCCAAGGCGTAGAGAAAGAACTCTGGGGTGGCGAACCCAATACCACCAACAATCGCATGGAACTGATGGCGGCCATTCGCGGCCTTGAAGAACTCAAGCGTCCGTGTGAGGTGCTGTTGGTCACCGACTCGCAATACGTGATGAAAGGCATCACCGAGTGGATGGTCAACTGGAAAAAGCGCGGCTGGAAAACCGCCGCCAAAGAACCGGTGAAAAACGCCGACCTGTGGAAGTTGCTCGATGAGCAAGTCAATCGTCACACGGTTAAATGGCAATGGGTTCGTGGGCACATTGGCCATGCGGGCAATGAGCGTGCCGATCAGTTGGCCAATCGCGGTGTGGAAGAAATGAGAGGCGCCAAGCATGCGTAGTGTGGTACTCGATACCGAAACCACCGGTATGCCTGTCACTGATGGCCACCGGGTGATCGAGATTGGTTGCGTGGAGTTAATGGGGCGTCGCCTGACGGGCCGCCATTTTCACGTGTACCTGCAACCTGATCGTGAAAGTGACGAGGGCGCCATCGGCGTCCATGGCATTACCAACGAATTTCTGGTCGGCAAACCACGTTTTGGTGAAGTGGCCGATGAGTTTTTTGACTTCATCAAAGGCGCGCAGTTAATCATTCATAACGCCGCGTTTGACGTGGGCTTTCTGAATAACGAATTTGCCCTGATCGGGCAGTCGGACCGCGCAGACCTGACCCAACACTGCACGATCCTCGATACCCTGATGATGGCGCGTGCGCGTCACCCTGGGCAGCGCAACAGCCTGGACGCCTTGTGCAAACGCTATGGCGTCGACAACTCGGGTCGTGAGTTACACGGCGCGTTGCTCGACTCCGAGATTTTGGCCGATGTCTATCTGGCCATGACCGGCGGCCAGACTAGCTTGTCACTGGCTGGCAATGCTTCAGACGGCAATGGCTCTGGCGAAGGTTCAGGCAACCAGGCCAGCGAAATTCGCCGTTTGTCAGCGAATCGTCAAACTGGTCGGATTATTCGTGCAAGTGAAAACGACTTGGCCGAGCATGCTGCGCGCCTTGAGGCCATTGCCAAATCGGCGGGTGGTCCGTCTCTATGGGCGCAGCTCATGGAAGCCAAAGGCCAGACCTTACAGTAAGTCTGCGAGGGGGTGTTCTGGCTGTGGCAGGCGGCGATGGCTTGCGCAGGGGCATCTCACAGCAAGAAAGAGGGAATTTTCATGCGTCTGGTTATGAACCCCAATGATCCTGTTGTCTCGGTTCGTTTGGCAGATGAAGGTTTTGCCCCCTATGTGTGGGGCAATGATTTCAGTTTTGAAGTGAATGCCTATGCCCGTGCCGACCGTCACAAAAAGGTCGAGCACTGGCCCCTGGACATGATCACGCCCTATCGCAAATGCTATGGCATTGACCCGGATGAATTTGCCAGTTATCGCGGGGCGCCGGACAGCGCCATTTTTATGGCCTATTTGGATGATCAGCCGGTCGGGCATGTGGTGGTCAGCACTAACTGGAACGGTTTCGCCCATGTTGATGAACTGGCCGTCGTGGCCTATGCCCGTCGCCATGGTGTGGCTAAATCACTGCTGGACGTGGTCAAGTTCTGGAGCCACAAGAAAAACCTGCCGGGCATTGTGCTCGAAACCCAAAACAACAACATCGGCGCCTGCCGCTTGTATGAACGTTGTGGCTATCAGGTAGGCGGTATCGACTATTTGCGCTATCGCGGGATCGACCCGCAGACTTGCGAAGTGGCGATCTTTTGGTATCTGCTGTTTGAGAACCGTCTGTAATGCGTAACCGCTGCTCCAGGCTGCACAGCGGCCCTTGGATTCTGGATTAAAAGCGAAGGCCCTGCGGACTTTATCGCAGCCTTCGGCCGCGGCTACACGTTCTGACCTTTAAAGCGACACAACACCCTGATCTGCCAGCAAGGCTTCGGCTTTTTCACGCACGATGTCGAGCAAGGCCTTGAGCGCCGGGCCGGGCTCTGAGCCTTTGCGCGTCAGCGCATACAACATCACCGGGACGGCAGGTGACAAGGGGCACACATCAAGCCCGCTGGCTTTGGCGCCAATCGCTGTGAACGGATCAACCAACGCCAGCCCTTCGCCCGCCTCAACCATACTGCGCATCATCTGATAGCTCTGAACCTCAATGTGCACCACCGGCGTTGGGTGCAACGTGTGCAACTTGCTGTCCAGAATCCGGCTTAACGGATCGTGCTGTCGCAGACCAATCATGGCTTGTCCGGCCAAGTCGTGCAGGGCGATGTATTTTTGCCTGGGGGATAACCAGCCATGGGGCGCCAGGAGTTGCACCTTGCCCTGAACCAGTTTCAGGCAGTCAATGCCCGGCTGTTCGCTAGGGTGCAAGCTGAGCCCTACGTCGTTTTCGCCCATTAACAGACTGCGCACTATTTCGGCGCGCGGCTGGCAACTCAAGGCGGCGGGTGTCTCGGGAAAACGCCTTCTGAGTGCCGCAATGCTGTGGGGCAGCAACGGCTGCGCGAGGGTTTCACTGCACACTACGCGCAAGGTCGGTTCCTGGTGCTGACGCAGCGCTTCGCCAAGCCTGCGAAGTGGCTCAATGTCGAGATACAGCTGATTGACCAGAGGTTGTAGCAGGAGGGTTTCACGCGTGGCCTGAAGTCGCCCGCGAACGCTGGCAAACAGCATGAAGCCGAGCTGTTGCTCGGCTTCATGCAGCGTGGCAGTGAGAGTGGCCGCAGGCAATTGCAGCAACTCGGCCGCATGGTCGAGGTTGCCTGTTTGCAAAATAGCCTGGATCACTTCGATGTGACGTAAACGCATGCGTGAAGTCCATGTTCAACGGATGAGGTTTCAGCGTTGCCAAGCCTGACCCAAGTCTCATCCTGTGACTTCAGCGGTATGCCGGGAGTACAGAGTTATACCGATGTTTCGAGCGTGTCAGGCTTTTTAACCACTGGGTTTTCAGGTTCGCGAATCAGTTGAATTTCCGACTGGACCAGTTTGAACTCAGTTTCGCTGATTTTTGTTACGCGATCGCCAATAGCCAGTTTGTAGGTGATTACGGGCTGACCGTCTGCGGTATCGGAATTTTTAAACTCATGCACAGAATAAACGCGGCCTTCCGCGTCTCTTGCATGAAATTGTCCAACTAAAACTGCAGCCATTTGTAGAGAACCTCTGGAGATAAACACCCAATTTTCGGTTCTGTAGACCGTTGATCAGTAGGGGAAGTTTAACGATTTGGAAAAAATAGTCCGGCTACTTTACAGGCTTGCAGGCCGATAGGGTAAACAGAGGTGCAAGAAAGGCGCCCGATCATCTATAACTAATCTTCCTACCGTCACAGACTCGGAGTTTTCCATGAGCAAGGTCTACAACGTAGCAGTGCTAGTTGGCAGTTTGAGGAAAGATTCGCTCAATCGAAAAGTAGCTCATGCCCTGGCAGAACTGGCCCCCGCAAATTTGAAACTGAACATTGTCGAGATCGGCGATCTGCCGCTGTATAACGAAGACATTGATGTCTCTGCGCCACCTGCGGCCTACAGTGTTTTTCGTGATCAGGTGCAGCAGGCCGACGCCGTGCTGTTTGTGACCCCTGAATACAACCGTTCGGTTCCGGGAGCTCTTAAAAATGCCCTCGATGTAGGCTCGCGCCCGTATGGGAAAAGTGTCTGGAGCGGCAAGCCTGGCGCCGTGTTCAGCGTTTCGCCGGGTGCGATCGGGGGCTTTGGCGCCAACCACCACTTGCGTCAATCGCTGGTATTTCTGAACGTTCCATGCCTGCAACAGCCGGAGGCTTACTTGGGCGGTGCGGGCAGTGCCTTCGATGAATCGGGAGCTTTGTCGGAAAAAACCCGTCCTTTCTTGCAGGGCTTTATCGACGCTTACAGTCATTGGGTCGAATTACTGAAAAAAGCCTGATTCAAACGGTACTCGGTTAAATGCAGGAGCCAGCTTGCTCGCGATTTTTTAAAGATCAAAAGATGGCGAGGCAAGCTTGCTCTTGATGGGGCCGATTAGCTGCTTTGTGGCATATGGCCATTTTCCAGGCGCTTGTTGATATCGGCAATTACCTGCGGCAGGTCGCTGATGGTGTCGATCAAGTAGTGCGGGCGCGAGCCCTCGAACAGCGCGCGAATACGTGTGCGCTCTGCGTTCAACGTGTCCGCGTCCAGCGCGCGGTATTGCTCGTACGTCAGGCCCAGTGCGTTGCCGGAGCACACCAGCGCGACTGTCCACATGCCGGCACGACGCCCTTCGAGAATGCCGGGTACGGTGTCGTCGATTTTTACGCAGGCACCCACATCATCAACCCCCAGGGCGATCACATTGGCCAGCGCCTGAGCCGGCCAGGGGCGGCCGTTGGGCACGTCGTCGGTGGCGACGACGTGGTCAGCGACGTAGCCATTGCTCGCGGCCAGTTCAACCACCTTGCCCATCACTTGTGCCGGGTAGCCTGAGCACGAACCTATCTTGATGCCTTGCTCGCGCAGCGCGGCGATGGTGTGCAGTGCGCCGGGGATCAGCGCCGAGTGCTCCGCGATTTTCTCGATCTGCAACGGCATGAAGCGTTGGTAAATGGCCGTGACGTCGTTGTCAGTCGGTGCACGGCCAAACACTTTTTTGTAGCGCTCGGTGATCTGCGGTTGGTCGCACAGGGTGCGGATGTGGTCCCACTTGCCCATACCCATCGGGCCGCGGGCTTCTTCGATAGACACTTGCACGCCGAACTCGGCAAACGCCTCGACAAAAATCTGGGTCGGGGCGAACGAACCGAAGTCGACCACGGTACCTGCCCAGTCGAGAATGGCCGCCTGAAGTTTGCTTGGGGTGGTGTAGTTCATGTCTGTGATTCCTGTGTGAGCGGTCTTGGCCGCACGATAGAATTTGGAGTGTTTTGAAGGCATGGCGAAATCAGATGTCGGTCACTTCCATTTCGCGCAACGCCTCGGCGACGGCATTCACGGCAGCTTCCATGTCGAGCGAATTGACGTGTCCGATGCAGCCCACGCGGAATGTTTCGACTTGGGTCAACTTGCCGGGATACAGGATGAAACCTTTGGCTTTAACCCGTTCATAGAATGTTTTGAACGCATAGCGCGGGTCGTTCGGGGCATGAAAGGTGACGATAATCGGCGCCTGTATCGCGTCGGGCAGGAAGCTGCGCAGCCCCAGTTTTGCCATCCCATCGATCAATGTCCGGCAGTTGTTGGCATAGCGCTGATGGCGTGCAGGCAAACCGCCTTCTTCGTTGTATTGCAGCAGCGCTTCATGCAGTGCCGCGACCACATGGGTCGGCGGAGTGAAGCGCCACTGGCCGGTCTTGGCCATATAGGCCTGCTGGTCTTGCAGGTCCATCGCCAGCGAATGCGAGTTGCCCGCGGCATTGGCCAGCGACTGCTTGCGGGCAAACACAAACCCCATGCCGGGTACACCTTCCAGGCATTTGCCAGACGCAGCGATCAGCGCATCGAACGGCACTTTTTGTGCGTCAACAGGCAGCGCGCCGAAAGAGCTCATGGCGTCGATGATCAGACGTTTGCCATGTTGGGCAACGACTGCAGCTATCTCTGGCAGCGGATTCAGAATCCCGGTACTGGTTTCGCAGTGAATCAATGCCACGTGGCTGATGCTCGGGTCGGCATGCAGCAGGCGGTCGATGTCGGCTGCGGTGCTCGGTTGGTCTTCGGCGGTTTCAAAGGGAGTGAAGCGACGACCGAGGACTTCACACATTTTCGCCAGGCGTTTCCCGTAGGCGCCGTTGATCAGCACCAGTACATGGCCGTCTCGTGGAACCAGCGTGCCAATCGCTGCCTCGACCGCAAAGGTGCCGCTGCCTTGCAGTGGCACGCAGTGGTGTGTGTCGCCACCCTTGATAACCGCCAGCAGTTGCTCGCAGAGGCTGGCGGTCAGTTGGTTGAAGCGTTCATCCCATGAACCCCAATCGACCATCATTGCCTGGCGGGTGCGTGGCGAGGTAGTCAGTGGGCCCGGCGTCAGCAGGATCGGTACTACAGGGGGCATTTAGGGTTCCTCACACGCGTTGGTGGCGACTCAATACCCGGCATAAGTTGCAGGGCGGGCTTATATCAATCAAATTGTTTGTCGTTATGCCAGTCATCGGTGAGACTTATACATATGAATTTATTTCAGCTGCGCGCGTTTGATGCCGTGGCCCGCGAAGGCAGCTTTACGCGGGCAGCTGCGCGCCTGTTCATCAGCCAGCCAGCGGTTACCGGGCATATCAAGGCCCTTGAGGAGCATTACCAAATCACCTTGCTGCGGCGTACCGCGCGGCGTGTTGAGTTGACTGAGGAGGGCACCAAGCTGGCGGCCATTACCCGCGCAATATTTGGCCTGGTGGATGAGGCGCAGGTGCTGCTGGAGGCCAATCGGCAACTCCTCAGCGGCCGGCTTGAGGTGGCCGCAGACGGGCCGCACCTGGTGATGCCGATGCTGGCGAGCCTGCGCGAGCGCTATCCCGGCATTACCGTCAATTTGCGTTTGGGCAATGCTCAGGAAACCTTGGCCGCGCTGCTCGCCGAGCATGTCGATGTGGCTGTGCTGACCGAGGTTGAGCCGCGTAAAGGCCTGACCCTGCGCCCATTGAGTGAGTCGCGGATTTGCGCCTTGGTGCCCGCGGGTCATCCGTGGCTGGCGCTGGCGGATGGCGTCGATATTAGGCAACTCGACGCTGTGATCATGGTGCTGCGCGAGCCTGGTTCGATTACCCGCCGCACCTTTAACCATGCCTGTGACACCGCCGGGGTCAGTCCGCGGGTGCTGCTGGAGCTGGATAGCCGCGAAGCCGTCATCGAAGCGGTGGCAGCGCAGTTGGGTATCGGTATTGTGTCGTCGGCTGAAGTCAGTCACGACCCGCGGGTAGGTGCGGTGCCGATCAACGGCTTGGGCTTGACCAACCGCCATATGCTGGGCTGTATTGAGCGCCGCGCGCCGCTGCGGTTGATCAAGGCGTTTATGGACTTGGCCGCGTAATTTGGATTTTTTGGTCGATTGACGACTTTCAGCCGTATAAACTTGCGCCCATTCGACGGCCAATCAATGCCGCGACACACCCGATTGAGAGAGTGAGTAATGGGCGCACAGTGGAAGGTTAAACACAAAGCGGACGCCGCCAATGCACGCGGCAAAATTTTCGGCAAGTTGGCCAAGGAGCTGACAGTAGCGGCACGTAACGGCGCTGACCCGGACATGAACTCGCATTTGCGCCTGGTTTATGAGCAAGCCAAAAAAGCTTCGATGCCAGCAGACACCATTAAGCGTGCGATCAACAAAGGTGCCGGTATTGGCACTGAAGCGGTGCAATACCACCGCGTAACCTACGAAGGTTTTGCCCCGCATCAGGTGCCGTTGATCGTTGAGTGCCTGACCGACAACGTCAACCGTACCGTTGCCGAGATCCGTGTAGCGTTCCGCAAGGGCCAATTGGGCGCTTCGGGTTCGGTGGCATGGGACTTCAACCACGTCGGCATGATCGAAGCCAAGCCTGAGACGCTGGACGCTGATCCGGAGATGGCCGCTATCGAAGCAGGTGCCCAGGATTTTGAACCGGGCGAAGAAGAAGGCACCACCCTGTTCATCACTGAAACCACCGATCTGGACGCCGTGCAAAAGGCCTTGCCAGAGCAGGGTTTTATCGTGCTCTCGGCCAAGTTGGGCTACCAGCCAAAAAACCCGGTCAGCGGCTTGACTGACGAGCAGATGGCCGAAGTTGAAGCGTTTCTTGAAAACCTGGACAACCAGGATGACGTTCAGGAAATGTTCGTGGCGCTGGCTTGATTCCGATCTAAAACGGGTAGTCGCCAAAGGCTGCGATAAGGTCTACAGGACCTTCGCTTCTAGAGGTAAGGGGCTGCTACGCAGCCCATCGCAGCCTGCGCCAGCGGCTACACGATCAAGGGTTTATCCCAGCAACTGGGCTATCTGCGCAAAATCGGGCCGCGCCAACACGTCCGGTTGAGTGCAGCGCTGCTGCAAGTCCACCCACGAGGCTCTCTGTTGATCACTCAAGCCTGAGTCGATCCGCTCCAGCAACTCCCCCAGCAAAATCCCGAATGCACGCACTTCGATGCGCTGTAGCGCACGACTCTGCGGGCTGTCGTTCAGGGCATGGAAGCACGCTGCACCAAAGTCACCGAGTAGGCAGTCACCTTCGGCGTTGAACAAAATATTGTGCGCGTACAAGTCTGCGTGGCAGATGCCTTGGGCATGCAAGTGGCCAGCCGCCGAGGCAATGCCGCGGGCGATGCGCAAGGCGCTGTCGCGGGTAAAGCGCGTGCTGTCGGTATACACATCACGGCTGCAGGTGGCGAAGCTGGGCAAGGCGGCAAGGTTCATGAACGAGGGGGCGATCAATTCCATGACCAGCCCGGCCTGGTGTTCGGGATGGCCCGCCACACGGCCCAACACACTGATCAGGTTTGGATGCTGGCCAGCCGCGATGCAGGCGCTCATCTCATTGAGCGGCGAGCCATCGCTGGTGATGTCGCCTTTGTACAGTTTGACCGCCACGGCCCGGGCAGGCTGGCCGGGAGCGTTCCACTGTGCTTGATAAATGATCCCAGAAGCGCCTTCGCCCAGTTTTTGCTCCAGCACAAGCTGCGACCAGTCGATGTCTGGTGTGTTGTCGGCTTCGCGCAGGGCACTGGCGTCTTCACGCAACGGATTCCCGGCGTAAGCCAGCCAGCTCAGCGCAGGCATTGCCAGCACGACCTCAGGCAGTTCGGTGAACTGATTGGCGGCCAGCCGGATCAGCTCCAGCCGCTCGCAGTTGGCCATGCTTGCAGGTAACTGTTGCAGACGGTTGCCCGCGAGCATCAGTTTTTGCAGCAATGGCCGCTGGCCGAGTTCTTCGGGCAGTTGCTGGATGCGGTTGTCAGTCAGGATTAACCAGCGCAACAACGGCGGCAGCGCTGCTGCGGGCACGCTTTCAATCTGATTGGCTTTGAAGCCGATCATGCTCAATTTCGCGCATTGCCCCAGACAGGCGGGCAACTCCGTGAACTGATTGTCCGAGCAAAACAGAATGCGCAAATGCGTCAGTCGATGCAGGTCGTCGGGTAAACGGCTGAGCGCGTTACCGCTCAGGTTGAGGATTTCCAGGGTGTCAGCCAGTTGGAAAATCTCTTGTGGGAATTCAGTCAGCCCGCATGACAGATCCAGACGTTTGTGGCCGATCAATTGACCGGCGCGCAGTTTAGCGAGGGTATCCATAAGCAGGCTTTGAGTACTCGTGTCCGTAGTAGAAAGTGCACAGGTGAATGGGTGTCAACGCAGCTCGCGCACCATGTGCGACAGCGTGCTCAACACATCTTTACCCAACTGCATGGAACGTTTTCCCGACCAGCCGGTGATCGCGTCGGGGGCATTGTTGTTGTCCTTGAAAGGCATCTCAAGGGTCAGCGCCAGGCAATCAAAACGTTGGCCGACGCTGTTGCAGGCCAAGGTCATGTTGGCTTGACCGGGCTCGTCGCGGGTGTAGCCATGCTCGGTCTGGAAATCGCGGGTCAGGTTGCGCAGATGGCTGCGAAAGCGCTCTTCCAGTGCGGCCAGGCGTTCGGTGTAGCCAGGGTTGCCTTCACAGCCGGCGGTGAACACATAGGGGATTTCTTCGTCGCCGTGTATGTCCAGAAACAGGTCGACGCCGTATGTGTGCATGTGCTCCAGGGCGAAGAACACCTCGGGGCTGACCTGCGGGTCGGTGTTTTGCCAGGCACGGTTCAAATCCTGGCCGTTGGCGTTGGTGCGTAAATGCCCGTGAAAGGCGCCATCCGGGTTCATGTTGGGGATCAGGTACAGGTCTGCATAGTCGAGCAACTTACGCAGGTGCGGGTCGCTGCCTTGCTCCAGGCGCTCCAGGACGCCCTGCATAAACCATTCGGCCATGTGCTCGCCAGGATGCTGTTGAGCAATGATCCAGATTTTGTGTTTGCGACTGCCGCCGTTGCCTTTGCGCAGCAACGGGATGTCGCGGCCCTCGACGCTTTTACCAACCGCCAGCACTTCGCAGCCGGACCACTGAAGTGCGTTCTTGATCAGTCGATCGTGGCGCTCGCGGCTGTAAGGCTCGAAGTAAGCAAACCAGACCTGCGGTTGCTCGGGGTCAAGGCTGAAGGTCAGTGCGGTACCGTCGAATTGCGTGGGCACGCGAAACCAGTTTTCGTGATCGTAAGACGCAACAGCCTGGTAGCCATCCCAGGCTTTGTTGTACGAGGACTGGCCGGCGTTACTCAATTCAAAGCGGTGAGTCTGGCCAGGGCTCAAGCCATCGACCTTGAAGTGGAACCACTGGAAATGTGGGCTCTTGGTGTCTGGTTTGATTGCCAGTCGCACGTGCAGTGGGTTGCTGGCATCCAGTACTTGGATGTTGCCACTGTCAAAGTCGCTGCTGATATGAAGTGCGGAGGGCGCCACGGTCATCGTCCAAATCCTGCGATCAGATAATTGTGGTCGCTACTTTACATCGCAATTGCGACGCGCCAATACGGAATTTTGGAGGAATGTCTGGGTGAAACAAGGAGGGGGGCGCGAGGGGGGGCGTCATCCCTGACGCTGGGCGAGAATAGCGTATTTGAGAGTGATTCCCAAGTGCTAAATTGCCATTACGTCCATAGATCCGGGCTTCAGGCTTCCGTTCGTCGATGTTCTTTTGCTATCATCGCCCGCATCGTAGCGGCCACTGAAAAAAAACGGCCGCACACCAGACTTCATTAGCCTGAAGCACGCTGAGCCAGAAAACTGGCCACAAAAAAAAGACCCGGCGAGTAGCCGGGTCAAATAACCGTGATTAGCCTGATGAGGAGATAATTCGAAAGACCGACCTAAGGTCCTTTGAGTTATCGGCTGATCTCGCGACCAGCTGCAAGCAATACTAATCATTCTCATTTGCAAGTCAAATGATTTTCTCCCCGTTTGGGAAATTTATTTTCCATTTCTCCCGCTAAAGCTCTAGCCCGCTGGTTTTGCACGTGCGTCGCAATGTGCTCAATCATGCTTATTTGCATCTTTGCGTGCAGGCAACTGCCGCATATCCAGAGCCTTGTCCAGCAGTTGCTTGGCGGACTCGATAAAGATCGCCACTGCCAGAAACTGATCTCGATGCTGACCCTGATGGCTCTCGGCTGCATTTTGTGTCGTGGACAAGCCGCATCGCAGGTAATCGGATGCATTGACCAACGCCTCTTCCTCGCTCAAGTCATCACTGACCAGGAACAACTTCTTCTCGCGAGAGGGCTGGGAAACAGCTGGTTTCAAATAATAGTCCAGTGCGCGCTGGGTGGCGGCGTCGTCTTTGAGGGCTTCAAGCTCAATGTCGAGGTCAGTGCTGAGAGGAATTTTTGTTATAGGAGTCATGATTTACCTGCGTTTCTGAGATTAGTCGGATCTGCCGCACTCAGATTAGTACAATAGGTATTTGAGGTAAGGATATAAATAATACGGAATGTGTATTGTTGCCTCGATTTCAATCCGTATTGTTCCGCAGATGGATAAATGGATCGCTTTAGTCAGAACCAAATTGCGTGAGCTAAAACTCACCCAGGAAAAACTCGCCGAGCGCGTTGGAGCTTCCCAGGGGGGTGTTGGGCATTGGCTCAATAAACGCCGCCAGCCCGACTTGCCAACAATGAACAAAGTGCTGCATGCCTTGGGGCTTGAGCACCTGGAAGTTGCCTTGGTGATACGCGAACGCAATGCCGCGGCGAATGATGCAGATATTGACGACTGCACTTACGACATCACGTCAGCCTTTCGCTATCCGGTCAGTGACTGGGCGATGGCGGGTCAGGTTAACGAGAGAATGCTCGCAGGCTATGAGACCGGCACCGTGTTCGAGGTCAGTGATCATTACGCCAAGGGCGCAGCGTTCTGGTTGCAAGTAACAGGCGATGCAATGACGTCGCCGGTGGGTGCAAGTGTTCCGCAAGGGATGATGATTTTGGTAGACCCGGACATTGAACCCGAGCCGGGCAAAATGGTGATTGCCCGTACGCCTGAATCTGCCGAGGCGACATTCAGGCAGTTGAGCGAAGAGAGCGGGCAGCTTTACCTCAAGCCATTGAACCCGACCTATCCGAAAATCCTGTTTGATGAGCGCTGCTCGATTATTGGTGTGGTGGTGCAGGCCACGACAAAGTTCTGAGTAAAACGCTGCACACACTCCTAAAAAGGCGGGTACCGATATTGGTACCCGCCTTTTTTATTCCATTTCGATCAGGGCGGTCCCCTCACTGACCATTTCACCTTCTTCGCAGAACAAGGCTTTGACCACACCCGCGTGGGGCGCTCGCAGGCTGTGTTCCATCTTCATGGCTTCGAGTACCACCAATTGAGTGCCGGCATCGACGTTCTGGCCGACCGCCACCAGCACCCGTACAACACTGCCATTCATTGGCGCAGTCAAGCCGCCCTGTTGTCCGTGGCTGGCGCCAACGGCGGCAATCGGGTCGTGGAGGCTGACGCTGTGCAGGTCGCCGTCCCAGCGCAGATACAGGGTGTCAGCGCGACGAATGGCCAGATGCTGACGGCGAACACCGTGGTCTTCGATCACCAGCTGTTCGTTGTGCAAGGTCGCTCCTGACACTGCGAGACTGACTGCGTGCTGCTCGCCGTTAGCGTTCAGCACGACCAGGGTCTTGGCTGGCAAGCCACTGCGAAAACCCGAGGGGGTTGCCCAGGGCGATGTCGGGTCGTCGATGCGTTGTTTTGGTGTCAGGCTTTGGTGGAACGCTTGAGCGGCTGCATCCCAAAATGCGGGTGGTAACGGCTGAGCGGGTGCAAGCAACTGCGCCTGATAGCGTGGAATGAATCCGGTATCCAGCTCGGCTGATGCGAAGGCAGGGTGTCCGATAATTCGCCGAACAAAGCTCAGGTTGGTCTTCAAACCGCCAATGGCGAACTCATCAAGCATGGCCAGCAACCGCAGGCGAGCTTGCTCGCGGTCTTCGCCCCAGGCAATCAGCTTGCCCAGCATCGGGTCGTAAAACGGTGACACCTTATCGCCCTCACTGACCCCACTGTCGACCCGGCGCCCTGGCCCGGCCGCCGACTCGCGGTACACCTCGAGCGTCCCGGTTTGTGGCAGAAAATCGTTGCTCGGGTCTTCGGCATACAGGCGCACTTCAATCGCGTGGCCGCGCAGTGGTACTTGCGCTTGAGTGATCGGCAGGGCTTCGCCTCGTGCGACGCGGATTTGCCAATCTACCAAGTCCAGTCCAGTGATGGCTTCGGTTACCGGGTGTTCGACTTGCAGGCGGGTGTTCATCTCCATAAAGAAGAAGTCGCCCCGGGCATCGAGCAAGAATTCCACGGTGCCCGCACCGACATAGCCGATAGCTTGTGCCGCGCGAACGGCTGATTCGCCCATTGCTCGGCGTTGCTCGGCGCTCAGACCCGGCGCTGGGGCTTCTTCCACGACTTTCTGGTGGCGCCGTTGAATCGAGCAGTCGCGTTCATTGAGGTACAGGCAATTGCCGTGCTGGTCGGCAAATACCTGGATTTCAACATGCCGAGGCTTGAGCACGTATTTTTCAACCAGCATCCGCGCATCGCCAAACGATGACAGCGCCTCACGCTGAGCCGACGCCAGGGCTTCGGCCAATTGGCTGACATCCTCGACCACTTTCATGCCCTTGCCGCCGCCGCCCGCGGTGGCCTTGAGCAACACCGGGTAGCCGATACGCTCAGCCGCGACACGAAAGGTTTCTACATCTTGCGCTTCGCCGTGGTAGCCCGGCACCAATGGCACGCCCGCGGTTTCCATCAACGCTTTGGCGGCAGACTTGCTGCCCATGGCATCGATGGCGGAGGCGGGCGGTCCGATAAAAATCAGTCCGGCGGCGTCAATGGCTCGCGCAAAGCCTGCATTTTCTGACAAAAAGCCATAACCCGGATGGATCGCCTGCGCGCCGCTGGCGTGGGCGGCAGCGATAATCTTGTCGATTTTCAGGTAGCTGTCGGCGGCTTTGCTGCCCCCCAGATCAACGCAGATGTCAGCTTCACGGCAATGCCGTGCATCGCGGTCAGTGCTGCTGTGTACGGCAACGGTGGTAAGGCCCAGAACCTTGGCAGTGCGCATTATCCGGCAGGCAATTTCGCCGCGATTGGCCACCAATACGGACGTAATGAGTGGGGCGTTCATGAACGCGGCTCCTGGGTCGAAGTTTCTGTTTGCCAGCTAGGGGCGCGTTTTTGCAGAAAGGCCCGCAAGCCTTCCTGGCCTTCGGGACTGACCCGAATCCGGGCGATCGCATTTTCGCAATAGCGGCGAATGGCCGGAGTCGGTGCACCGTGGCTGACTTCGCGCAGCAAGTCCTTGCAGGCACGCATGGCCTGCGGGCTGTTGAGCAGCAGGTTATCGACCCAGTGGTCGATCTGCTGCTCAAGCTCGGCGAGGGGGTAACACTCCGACAGCAGCCCCAGTTCGCGAGCGCGTTCACCGCTGAAACGTTCGGCGGTCAAGGCAAAGCGGCGCGCGGCGCGCTCGCCGATGGCTTGAACCACAAAGGGGCTGATCACGGCAGGGGTCAGGCCAATGCGCACTTCAGATAAACAGAACTGCGCCTCTTTGGCCCCGATTGCCATGTCGCAAGCGCTGATCAGGCCCAGTGCACCGCCGTAGGCGGCACCTTGCACCACGGCCAGCGTCGGGATTTTCAGCTTGGCCAGGTTGTACATCAACTCGGCCAAGTGCCGCGCGTCATCCAGATTGGTGTTGTAGTCGAGCTCGGCCGATTGCTGCATCCAGCCCAGGTCTGCACCGGCGCTGAAATGCTTGCCGCGCCCGCGCACGAGTAAAAAGCGCAGGTTGCTATTGCTCTGTACCGCATCCAGTGCAAGGATCAGTTCGCGGATCATCTGGGCATTAAAGGCATTGTTCTTCTGCTCGCGACTCAACCACAGGGTGGCAAAACCCCGGGGGTCGGTATGCAGTTCAAGGGTGTTGAAATCGTTCATGTGCGTCAGTCCTTAATGGCTGTACATGTAGAAGGTTTGTAGCCGTTTGTGCAGGCCAAAGGATCGCGTAGCGACCCCGTTGTTGCAGGTCTCGCGGCCCTGTTCGCAGCCTTCGCAATCGGCTACAAAAGCGCGTTTACATGCGATACACGCCGAAGCGCGTGGCTTCGATGGGCGCGTTCAACGCCGCCGACAAGCCTAGCGCCAACATCTCGCGGGTTTGCGCCGGATCAATCACGCCGTCATCCCACAAGCGGGCGCTGGAGTAGTAGGGGTGGCCCTGATGCTCGTATTGATCGAGGATCGGTTGTTTGATGTGCGCCTCTTCTTCATGGCTGAACACCAGACCGTTACGCTCAGCCTGCTCGCGCTTGACCTGCACCAGCACCCCGGCGGCCTGTTCGGCGCCCATTACACCGATTCGGGCGTTTGGCCACATCCACAGAAAACGCGGGTCGTAGGCGCGGCCACACATACCGTAGTTGCCTGCGCCAAAGCTGCCGCCAATGATCACGGTGAATTTAGGCACTTTGGCGCAAGCCACGGCGGTCACCAGTTTGGCGCCATGCTTGGCGATGCCGCCCGCTTCGTATTTTTGCCCGACCATAAAACCGGTAATGTTCTGCAAAAACACCAACGGAATCCCGCGTTGGCAGGCCAGTTCGATAAAGTGCGCCCCTTTTTGGGCGGCTTCGGCAAACAAAATGCCGTTGTTGGCCAGAATCGCCACCGGGTAGCCCTGCAAATGCGCAAAACCACAGACCAGCGTGGTGCCGAATAAGGCTTTGAACTCATCGAATACCGATCCGTCCACCAGTCGCGCGATGACTTCTCGGACATCAAATGGCTGTTTGGCATCAGCCGGGACGATGCCGTACAACTCGTCCTTGGCGTAGAGCGGCGGCAATGGCGTGCGGTGTTGCAACTGACCCAGCTTGCGCCAGTTGAGGTTGGCCACGCTGCGCCGGGCCAGCGCCAAAGCATGCTCGTCACTGTCCGCGTAATGGTCGGCGACCCCGGAGATCTTGCAGTGCACATCGGCACCGCCCAAGTCCTCGGCGCTGACTACTTCACCGGTGGCAGCTTTTACCAGCGGCGGACCGGCCAGGAAAATCGTTGCTTGCTGACGCACCATGATCGCTTCATCGGCCATGGCCGGCACATAGGCGCCGCCTGCGGTGCACGAGCCCATCACTACGGCGATTTGCGGAATTGCGGCAGCACTCATGTTGGCCTGGTTGAAGAAGATCCGACCGAAGTGTTCGCGGTCCGGAAACACCTCATCCTGACGTGGCAGGTTGGCGCCGCCCGAGTCCACCAGATAAATGCACGGCAAGCGGTTTTGCTCGGCAATGGTCTGTGCACGCAGGTGTTTTTTGACCGTTAGCGGGTAGTAAGAGCCGCCTTTGACTGTGGCGTCGTTGGCCACAATCATGCATTCCACGCCCTCCACCCGACCAATGCCAGCGATGATTCCGGCTGCCGGAACGTCTTCCCCGTACACGCCATACGCTGCCAGCTGACTGAGCTCCAGGAATGGCGAACCGATGTCGAGCAGGCGATCAATCCGTTCGCGCGGCAGTAACTTGCCGCGCGAGGTGTGGCGCTCCTGCGCTTTGGCGCCGCCGCCTTGCTGCACTTGTTCAAGCAGGGTATGCAGGGCATCGACCTGTTTGAGCATGGCGTCGCGGTTGGTGGCGAACTCCACTGAGCGCGGGTTGATGGTCGTATGCAAGATGGACATACGTGCGCTCCTCAGCGGGTTTCGTTAAATAGTTCGCGACCGATCAGCATGCGGCGGATTTCGCTGGTGCCTGCGCCGATTTCATAGAGCTTGGCGTCACGCAGCAGTCGTCCGGCAGGGAATTCATTGATGTAACCGTTACCGCCCAGAATCTGGATGGCGTCGAGTGCCATTTGCGTAGCACGTTCGGCGCTGTACAAAATCACCCCGGCGGCATCTTTGCGGGTGGTTTCGCCACGCTCGCAGGCGGCCGCAACGGCGTACAGGTAGGCACGGCTGGCGTTGAGCTGGGTGTACATGTCCGCGACCTTGCCCTGAATCAGCTGAAACTCGCCGATGCTTTGGCCGAACTGTTTGCGGTCATGGATATACGGCACCACCAGGTCCATGCACGCTTGCATGATTCCGGTCGGGCCGCCCGAGAGCACCACGCGTTCGTAATCGAGGCCGCTCATCAAGACTTTCACGCCCGCATCAAGAGTGCCCAGCAAGTTTTCTTCCGGCACTTCAACGTCGTCGAAAAACAGCTCGCAGGTGTTTGAGCCGCGCATGCCGAGCTTGTCGAAGTGAGTGCTGCGGCTGAAACCTTTCCAGTCCCGCTCGACGATGAATGCGCTGATGCCGTGTGCGCCTTTTTCCAGATCCGTCTTGGCGTAGATCACATAGGTGCTGGCGTCGGGGCCGTTGGTGATCCAGGTTTTACTGCCGTTGAGTACAAAATGGTCCCCGCGCTTGTCGGCGCGCAGCTTCATCGAGACCACATCCGAACCTGCGTTCGGTTCGCTCATGGCCAGGGCGCCGACGTGTTCGCCGCTGATCAGCTTGGGCAGGTATTTGAGTTTTTGCGCGTGGGTGCCGTTGCGGTTGATCTGGTTGACGCACAAGTTGGAGTGCGCGCCATACGAAAGGGCGACCGAGGCCGAGCCTCGACTGATTTCTTCCATCGCCACCACATGGGCCAGATAGCTCAGGCCGGTACCGCCGTATTCTTCTGGCACGGTAATGCCGAGCAACCCCATTTCGCCCAACTTGCGCCACATATCGGCTGGAAACAGGTTGTCTTTGTCGATTTGCGCCGCGCGTGGCGCGAGTTCAGCGGCGACGAAGGCTTGCACCTGATCGCGCAGCATGTCGATGGTTTCGCCCAGGGCGAAGTTCAAAGTCGGGTAGCTCATGAGGCACCTTGATCGTTGTTCTTATTAGGAGGCGTTTACAGCATCGCCATGGGTAAGCTTTACGTTAACGTAAGCTTGGTCGCGAAAGCTGTCAATGACCTTTACGTTAACGTCAACTTCGTTCAGAGTAATTGCTGTTCTTCAAAGTGAGGGCGCAGTTGCGCGAATTCCTCATGCTCCCAAAACAATCACAAGAGGAGTTGTCATGAAGCCGCAATCCGTCCCCAGTTACAGCCAGGGCGCGCTAGACAAGCCGTTACTGGCGATGACCATCGGTCAGGCTTTTGATCAAACGGCTGCCCGCTACCCCGAAGGCGAAGCGTTGGTGGTGTGTCATCAACACCAGCGGTACACCTGGGCGCAATTGGCCCAGGCGGTTGATCTGCACGCCAAGGCGCTGTTGGCGCTGGGGCTGCAAACCGGTGATCGACTGGGGGTCTGGGCGCCTAACTGTGTCGAGTGGTTTATCTGTCAGTTTGCCAGCGCGAAAATTGGTGTGATCCTGGTCAATATCAACCCTGCTTACCGTTTGTCCGAGCTTGAGTACGTCCTCAAACAGTCCGCGTGTCAGTGGTTGGTGAGCGCGAGTCTGTTCAAAACCTCGAACTATCACGCCATGCTCCAGGAATTGCTTCCGCAACTGAGCGAGCAGCCGGTTGGTCAACTCAAGAGTGAACGTTTTGATGCCTTGCGCGGGATTATCAGCCTGGATGCGCAGCCGCCCGCAGGGTTCTTGCCATGGTCGCAACTGACTGTATTAGGCAATGAGGTTGAGTCTGGACAACTCGACGCACGACAAGTCAGTCTTCATTTTGACCAGCCGGTGAATATTCAATACACCTCTGGCACCACAGGCTTTCCCAAGGGCGCAACCCTCAGCCATCGCAACATACTCAACAATGGCTATATGGTCGGCGAAAGCCTGGGGCTTACGGCCAGGGATCGGCTGGTCATTCCGGTGCCGCTGTATCACTGCTTTGGCATGGTGATGGGTAACCTGGGGTGCGTGACACACGGCACCACTATGATTTATCCGAGTGAAGCCTTTGACCCTGGCCTGACTCTGCAAGCGGTCGCTCAAGAGCGGGCTACGGGACTTTACGGCGTGCCAACCATGTTTATCGCCATGCTCGACCACCCACAGCGCGCCGGGTTTGATTTATCGAGCCTGCGCACCGGGATCATGGCTGGCGCAACGTGCCCGATAGAAGTGATGCGCCGCGTTATCAGCGAGATGCACATGGGCGAGGTGCAAATTGCCTATGGCATGACCGAAACCAGCCCTGTCTCAATGCAGACCGGCCCTGATGATGACCTTGAATTACGCGTAACGACTGTAGGGCGCACTCAGCCTCAGCTAGAGAACAAGCTGATCGACGCTCAAGGCAACCTTGTTGCGCGGGGTGAAGTGGGTGAACTCTGCACCCGTGGTTACAGCGTGATGCTCGGCTACTGGAACAACCCGCAGGCGACCCGCGAGGCCATCGACAGTGAAGGCTGGATGCATACCGGGGACTTGGCCCAGATGAATGAACAGGGGTATGTGCGCATCGTCGGGCGTAACAAAGACATGATTATTCGCGGCGGCGAAAATATTTACCCGCGTGAGTTAGAGGAGTTCTTTTTTACCCATCCGGCGGTGGCCGATGTGCAGATCGTGGGGATTCCCGACGAAAAATATGGCGAAGAAATTGTCGCCTGGATCAAGTTTCATCCTGGCCACAGCACCAATGAGCTTGAGTTGCAAACCTGGTGCAAGTCACGTATCGCGCATTTCAAAACGCCCCGTCATTTCAAGTTTGTGGATACATTTCCAATGACAGTGACCGGCAAGATCCAAAAATTCAAAATGCGTGAGATCAGCATTCAGGAGCTTCACAAGGGGTAGGGCGCTCGGACCTGCTCAGGATGCAGGCATCAGGCGGCGATTTTTGGTGCTCTTAAAGGCTAACTGATCGCAGTCTGCATGCCTCGACCGTTGTTGCTCAGTGAGCATTGACTAAATTCGCAACGACACATTAAAGGGGAGCCGAGGCTCCCCTTTAATGTGTCGTTGCGTGCTCTTTTCTTATTATTGAAGGGCGGTCTATTGTTGTTTTTGGAACTCACCCTTTGCTGCGTTTTTTTGCGATCCCATCCGGGATCAAGAGCAAACGTATTTTTTTGAGCGCTGATCCACTTTTATCACCGGCTAATTAACCTGTGATTCAACCTGTGCGGGTGCTACCTGAAGGTAGTTTTATTCTTCTCTGCCCGGTTGCGAGGTGGCTCTTAAGCTCCTCGGAAAAGTAAACCTTCTCCAAAAAAATCTGTTAGCTGCGTCTCTGCCGTGTTGTTTTTGTTATGTCAGAGTCGTTTCGTATTGTTTTTATTATGTTGCCGCGGTTTTTATTCTTGTTATGCCATAGAGATAGCAGGAGCCGTGCCAACTTTTTAAATCCCTTATAAATCAATGGCTTGTATTTTTAGGCACTAAAAAACCGGCCTGGCTGAGGGCCGGTTTGTTTCCGTGTTACTCGTTTGTGGGAACGTGCGGTAACACAAAGCCACACTTTTTAACCCTGGCGGGCCTTAGCGACCCGAGAACCGGTAACACGCCCCAGCACGTTGCAGATGTGTTCGCCTGCCAGTAACAGTTTGTCCAGGTCGACCCCGGTCTCAATGCCCATGCCATTGAGCATGTACAGCACGTCTTCGGTGGCCACGTTACCGCTGGCGCCTTTGGCATACGGGCAGCCGCCCAGGCCCGCGATCGAGCTGTCGAACACGTTAATACCTTCAAGCAGGCTGGCGTAAATATTGACCAGCGCCTGGCCGTAGGTGTCGTGGAAGTGGCCGGCGAGCTTTTCCCGTGGGACTACAGCGCCAACCGCCTCAAACATTGCCCGCGTGGCGGTCGCAGTGCCGGTGCCGATGGTGTCGCCCAGCGACACTTCATAACACCCCATGGTGTACAGCTCTTTGGCCACGGCTGCGACTTGTTGCGCCGAGACCTGGCCTTCATACGGGCAGCCCAGCACGCAGGACACATAACCGCGCACGCTGATGCCGTGCTGTTGAGCTGACTCGATGATGGGCACGAAGCGCGCCAGGCTTTCACTGATCGAGCAGTTGATGTTGCGCTGCGAGAACGCTTCAGACGCAGCGGCGAATACTGCGACCTCTTTTACCCCGGCGGCGAGCGCGTCTTCAAAACCGCGCATATTCGGTGCCAGTGCGCCATAGACCACCCCCGGTTTACGCTGGATCTGGGCGAAGACGTCGGCGGAGCCAGCCATTTGCGGCACCCATTTAGGCGACACGAAACTGCCGACTTCGATGTAGCCCAGGCCTGCATCGGTCAGGGCGTTAACCAATTGCACCTTGTCGGCGACGCTGATGGGCTGGGCTTCATTTTGCAGACCGTCGCGAGGGCCGACTTCAATCAGGCGCACATGGGCAGGAAGTGTCATGGGGGGTCACCTATCAGTGGGGATGATCTCTGCAGGATCGAGCACGCTCGTCCCGCAGGATTCAGGCTGTCTGGCTTTTTATGGTTTGTTCAAGTGCTTTAATGCAGCGCTCTTCCGCGGTATCCAGCTCGAGTTGCATCTGCTCAATGTCCAGGAGCTGTTGCTCAAGCTGCTGACGCCGTTCGGCTATTTTGCCCAGCATGCTGTTCAACTGTTTCTGATTGCCGCTGCTCGGGTCGTACAGCTCAATCAGTTCCCGGCATTCGGCCAACGAAAAACCAATGCGCTTGCCGCGCAGAATCAGTTTCAGGCTGACCTTGTCCCGTGCCGAATACACCCGCTCCTGGCCACGGCGCTCGGGGCAGAGCAGGCCTTGTTCCTCATAAAAGCGGATGGCGCGGGTGGTGATGTCGAGTTCACGGGCAAGATCGGAAATGCTGTACGTCTGGCTGCTCATGGGCACGCTCTTAAAGGATCATGCCTTTAAGCTAATGGCTGGTTGACGTTTACGTCAAGCAAGCGTTGCGCCTCCGCTTTTTTTTCCAGCACCAGTTGTTGCTGGCACACCTCGATCAATTGCTCGCGCATCCAGCGGTTGGCAGGGTCTTGTTCGGTGCTTTCGTGCCAGTACAGATGCGTTTCCACGTTCGGCAACTCACTGATCGGCAACGGCACAAAATGCAGGCTATGGCGCCGGGCAAAACGCTCGGGCACGGTCATCACCATGTCGGTTTGCTGCAACACATTCGACGCCATCAGGTAGTGCTGCGAGCGCAGGGTGATTTTGCGCTGCAAGCCGATTTTGCCCAGTGCCAGATCCACCTGGCCGAGGCCGTTGCGGCGGGTCGAGATATGAATGTGGGTCAACCCCAGATACTCATCCAGACTGATCGCGGCCTTGCCCGCTAGTGGGTGGCCTTGGCGCATGGCGCACACATAACGGTCTTCCATCAATTTGACGTGACGCACCTGAGCGTCGGTATTAAGCGGGGCATCGACGGCGAAATCCAGACGCCCTGCTGCCAGGTCGCTGGTGGTCTCGCGGCGATGAGACAAAAAGCTTTCAATGACCACTGCGGGTGCATGACGGCGCAAACGCTGAAACAGCGGCGGCAAAATCACCGCTTCTGTGAGGTCGGTCATGCTGATACGAAATGTCTTGTTGGCCTGCAACGGGTTAAAAGTGCGACTTTCCTGCACCGACACGCGCAACAGGGCCAGGGCGCTGCGGACCGGACTGATGATGTTCTGCGCCATGGGGGTGGGGACCATGCCTTGGGCGGTACGCACGAACAACGGGTCGTTGAAGCTTTCGCGCAGTCGGGCCAGGGCGTTGGACACCGCGGGCTGAGTGATGCCGATGATCTGTCCGGCACGGGTCAGGTTGGCTTCGGTGTAAATGGCGTCGAAGACGACAAACAGATTGAGGTCGACCTTGTTCAGGTTCATGGCGCGTGGCTCTTGTTATTGGAGGTGAGGCAGCGGGTGAATCATATATTGCTTATGAATGGTAATACACACTGTAAATAGACAACGCAAATGATGAGGGGCTGATCTAGCATCACGCCATCACCTACTCACATTTACGCTAAAGGTTGCCACTCATGGATTTCGCATACTCTCCGAAAGTTCAGGCGCTACGCGAACGCGTCACTGCGTTTATGGACGCTTATGTCTATCCGGCGGAGACGATTTTCGATCAGCAGGTGGCAGAAGGTGATCGTTGGCAGCCGACCGCGATCATGGAGGAGCTGAAACTCAAGGCGCGGGCTGAAGGTTTGTGGAACCTGTTTTTGCCCGAGTCTGAACGCGGTGCCGGCTTGACCAATCTGGAATACGCGCCCTTGGCCGAGATCATGGGCCGTTCGATGCTGGGATCCGAGCCGTTCAACTGTTCGGCCCCCGACACCGGCAACATGGAAGTGCTGGTGCGTTACGCCAACCCGCAGCAAAAGCTGCAATGGCTTGAGCCTTTATTGCGCGGCGAGATTCGTTCGGCGTTCGCCATGACCGAGCCGGATGTGGCCTCGTCCGATGCGACCAACATGGACGCCCGCGCCGTGCGTGAGGGTGATGAGTGGGTGATCAATGGCCGCAAGTGGTGGACGTCCGGTGCGTGCGATCCGCGCTGTAAAATCCTGATTTTCATGGGGCTGAGCCATCCAGACAATGCGCGCCATCAACAGCATTCGATGATCCTGGTGCCAGTCGATACACCGGGGGTGAAAATCGTCCGCCCGCTGCCCGTGTTCGGTTACGACGATGCGCCTCACGGGCACGCCGAAGTGCTGTTCGACAATGTACGGGTGCCGTATGAAAACGTCTTGCTGGGCGAAGGCCGGGGGTTTGAGATTGCGCAGGGCCGCCTGGGCCCAGGACGTATTCACCATTGCATGCGCTCAATCGGTATGGCTGAGCGGGCCCTGGAGCTGATGTGTCAGCGCTCGCTGGCGCGTACAGCGTTTGGTAAACCGCTGGCGCGGCTGGGGGGCAATGTCGACAAAATCGCCGACTCGCGTATGGAGATCGACATGGCACGCCTTCTGACTTTGAAAGCGGCCTACATGATGGACACGGTGGGTAACAAGGTGGCGAAAAGCGAGATCGCGCAGATCAAAGTCATCGCCCCCAACGTCGCGTTGAAAGTGATTGATCGGGCGATCCAGATCCATGGCGGGGCAGGGGTTTCGGGTGATTTTCCGCTGGCGTACATGTATGCCATGCAGCGTACCTTGCGCCTGGCTGATGGCCCGGACGAAGTGCACAGGGCGGCAGTCGGCAAGTTTGAACTGGATAAGTACGCGAAAGCCGCTGAATAAACTTATTGGCGCGGGAGTCTGGCTTGCCAGCGCTGCAGGCGCTGCGATCCAACCGCTGGCAAGCCAGCTCCCACATGGGCTCGGGTTTTTCTCAATACACCCACACCTCAACCCGACGATTCTTCACCCGGCCTTCGTCTTCGGTGTTGGTCGCCACGGGCATTTGTGCGCCATAACCTCGAATCTCTCGCAGTATCACGCCGCTTTTTACCAGCTCTCGGCGCACGGTCATGGCCCTGAGTTTTGACAGCAACTGCGCGCGCTCCGAATCGTCCTTTGCATCGCCAAAGCCCACCAGTGTGACCTGCTTGTTGAGTTTGTCATGCGCCTTTAAATAATCGATCACCCGCAACAAGTCCTGCCGTGCCTTGTTGTCGAGCGTGGCACTGCCTTCTTCAAAGCGAAAGTTGACCGACAGGCGCTGCGCCTGTTGTGTCAGTGCCTGATAGTCCTCGGGCATGTGAGCGCCGGACTGCACGTGGCTGGCCTGGACGGTTTGCGCGATAAAACCGTTCTGCGCAACGATGGCCTGACCCTTGGCGCTTTGGGTAAACATCACCAGTGCCTTGGCCAGCGGGTTCCGACTGTTGGGTGGCAAGTAAAAGAACAGGCGCCGCGACAATGGGTAGTCTTCGCTGGCAATCAGGCTGTTGAGCGCCAGCATCGGCTGCGACGCGCCATCGACAATCGCCAGCGCTTTAGCGGCGCGAATGTACGGCAGGCCGATGAATCCGATGGCGTGCGGGTCTTTGCTGACCGCGTCTGATAACGCCTCGCTGGACTCAAAGCGCAGTGCCGTGCCGCTCAGAGGGCGGGCGGCACGGCTCAGTACCAACTCTTTAAACGTGTCCCAAGTCCCTGACTGGTTATCGCGGGCATACAAATTGATCGTACCGCCGACACCGCCCAATGCTTCCCAGGTGCTGATCTCACCATTGAACACCTTGGCCAATTGTTCGGTATTAAGCTGATTCAGCGGGTTTTGCGGGTGCACAATAATTGCCAGCCCGTCGATAGCGATCACCTGTTCTGCTTCAGGGCTTTTGAGATCGCCCAGGGCTTCGAGTTCGACCAGTTCGCGGTCCGTGATCGGCCGGGACGACGCCACTAAATCGGCTTGGCCGGCTTTGAGCGTACTAAAGCCTGTGCCGGAGCCGTGAGCGGACACATCCACACGGATCTGCTGGCCCAAGGTCTTGGTGGCGACAATGCTGTACTCGTTGGGGGGAGTGACCGGCACCCTGTGAATATCGTGAAAGCCTTGCTCTGCGAGCATGGCTGCCACCAGTGCGGGGCCGAGGTTGGCGCCGATGGTGTTAGAACCCTGAATGCGCAAGTCAGCGACAGGCCCGGCGAAGGCCGGGTGGGTGATTGCACACAACAGAATCAGCAACTTAAGACGCGGCATTAACGGGCACCTTCCTGGGGCCATAGAGTTGCCAGCAATTTAAGTCAGAAACGTTTCAATGCCATGACGCGGACTGTTTGCCGGCCCTGTGGCGGGGCGCGGGCTTGCCAGGAATGCAAACCACGCGGTTTGTCTCAGTCACCTTGTCAATTCAATCGCAGGCAAGCCAACGCTCATACGTCAGCAGTCATGAGCTCAATTCCAACCAGATGGGCGCATGGTCAGACGGTTTTTCCATGGCTCGCAAATCGTAGTCAACACCGGCCGCCTTGATCCTTGGCACCAGGCTTTGGGAAGTCAGAATCACGTCAATGCGCAGTCCGCGCTTGGGCTCGTCTTCAAAGCCGCGGCTGCGGTAGTCGAACCAGCTGAAGCGATCAGCCACGTCTGGATGCAGGTAGCGAAAGCTGTCGACCAGTCCCCAGTTCTTGAGGCGTTCCAGCCATTCGCGCTCTTCCGGCAGAAAGCTGCACTTGCCGGTTTTCAGCCAACGCTTGGCGTTGTCCGCGCCAATGCCGATGTCGCAGTCTTGTGGGGAGATATTAATGTCGCCCATCACCACCAGCGGCTGATTGTTGCTGAACTGACCTTCAAGTAACTGCTGCAAATCGCTGTAAAAGCGCTGCTTGGCTGGAAACTTGGTCGGATGGTCGCGACTTTCACCCTGTGGGAAGTAACCATTCATGATGGTCACTGGTTGGTCATTTTCGTCAGCGAAAGTGCCCCATATAAAGCGGCGCTGCGCGTCTTCTTCGTCGCTGGCAAATCCTTTGTGCAATTCCAGCGGCGGTTTGCGCGAGAGCAGGGCAACGCCGTAATGGCCTTTTTGCCCATGAAAATGCACGTGGTAGCCCAGTGCTTCAATGTCCGCGATAGGGAACTGATCGTCATGGACTTTGGTTTCTTGCAGGCCGATAACGTCGGGCTGGTATTTTTCGATCAGCGCTGCCAGCTGATGCGGCCGAGCGCGCAGGCCATTGATGTTGAATGAAACGATTTTCATGGGCGGGCAGTCCTGAGTAAAAGGGCGATGTTAGCGGCCAGCGTGCAGTGGGGCAAATGCACTGCTAACGTAGGATGTGTTCAACCAGATGGAACTGTTATGGCCCTTGCAGGCTCGTACTCACTACAAGTGCCGCCCTCCACGCGGTGCCATGGAGATTTGTGGACATGCCCACCTGCCAGATCCAAGTGCTCGACAGCGGTTATTCAAAAGAAGCGCGCTCTTTGCTGTATCAGGCTTACCACCATGACCCGACGTTTCGTTACGTGTTTGAAGCGCATCGCAGGGGTTATGCACAACGGGTTCGTGCCACCGTCCGGGCATTAGTCAAGCAGCATTTTTTCCAGGACCTGCCTGCATTGGGGTTACTGGTCAATGACCGGCTGGTTGGCGTGGCGCTGATTGCGCCGCCGCAACGCCGTTTGGGTATTACCGAGAGCTGGGCGTGGCAGTTACGCATGGTGCTGACCGCAGGCTTGCGGGGTACACGGCGCTATCTTGAATATCATCAGGCGATCCAGGCGTGTGTGCCAGGGGATGCTGTTCATATGTTGCCGCTACTGGCAATTCACCCTGATTTTCCAGAAATGTCCTATGGTGAACAGCTGCTTGAGGCTGTACATAATTGGTGCGCTCAGGACGAACACTCCGAGGGCGTCGTGCTCGACAGCGGCAACCCCAATTACCAGGTTTTTTACAAACGCCATGGCTACGTACAAATTGGCGAAGTAACGATAGGACCGGTTGTTGAGCAAGTTTTTTTCCACGCCAACCCTCAGGTGTTACAAACAGCAACGGCTTAAGGGCAGCTTTTTGCCCATTGGCGCGCTCTATGACCACCTCTGCCCGTGATAGCATCCGCGCCTATGAAGTTTCCAGGAAGATTTACCAGTGGTGTTGTCCTGCTGATCAGTAGCTTTGCGGCATTTGCCCAAAGCGAACTGGTGGTCAAGGTCAAACCGTCAAACGATGCTCTCAAGGCCAACGTGGAAGGCTACATAGGCAGCCTCGGTGATCGCGATGAAGCGGCTTTGTCACGCTTCAAGCGTGGCGCCGAAGAGCAGGCCCTTAAAGCCTCTCAGGCCCTGGGCTACTACCAACCCAAAATTGAAGCCGAAGTGACGGCTGGCGATCCGCCGCGACTGGTGTTGAGTATTGATGCCGGCGAGCCGGTGCATCTGCGAAACGTCACGGTGCGTGTAGAAGGTCCTGGCGCCTCACTCAAAGCCTTTCAAATCCCGGTCAGTGACGATCTAAAACCCGGCGCTGTACTCAATCAGGGCAATTACGAAGACGCCAAGCGCCTGATTCAAAACCGAGCCCTGCGCTACGGTTTCTTCAACGGCAAGTTTCTTAAGCACGAACTGTTGGTTGACCCTAAAGGCGGGTATGCCGACATCAATCTGATTTACCAAAGCGGCCCGCGTTATTTGCTCGGCAAAGTCAGCTTTGCCGGTGACGCGCCTTTCGACCAAACCCTATTGGATCGAATGGTGCCCTTTAAGCCAGACACTCCGTACGACTCTGAACTGGTCGCCGAACTCAATCAAAACCTGCAATCGAGCGGCTATTTCGAGACCGTACGGGTGGATGCTGCGCCGAGTACGGCCGTGGGCCAGGTGATCCCGGTGGACGTTGATCTTGAAACCCGCAAGCCGCGCACGATGACCCTGGGCCTTGGTTATTCAACCGACACCGGCCCGCGTGGTAAAGCCAGCTGGACCCGCCACTGGGACAACCCGCGCGGCGACAGTTACGGTTTTGAATCCGAAATTTCCCAGCCCAAGCAAAACGTCGGCGCCTGGTATGACATCCCGCTGGATCCACCCCTGACCGACAAACTGCGTTTTGCCGCTGGCTATCAATACGAAGAAATTGCCAATACCGACACCTTGAGCAAGCTGCTCACCGTCGGCCCCGAATGGCACAGCAAGCTGGACAACGGCTGGACGCGGGTTGTATCGCTCAAGTGGCAACACGAAGAATATCGCTTGGGCGATGACTCGGGCTTGAGCACCTTGCTAATGCCTGGCGTGAGTTACTCGGTACTGCGCAGCGATAACCGCATTGACCCCAGTCACGGTTACAGCGTGGCGTTCGAGTCCCAGGTTGCAAAACAAGGGTTGATGTCCGACACCAACCTGCTGCACGGCGATGTCAGGTTCAAGGCGCTGAAAACGCTCTGGGACAAACACCGCTTTTTAGGCCGCATTGAGTTTGGCGGCAGCGCCACCAACGGCTACAAATCCATCCCGCCGTCGTTGCGCTTCTTCGCGGGTGGCGACCAAAGCGTGCGTGGTTATGACTACCAGACCCTGTCACCAAAAAACTCGGACGGTGATCGAATCGGCGGGCGTTATCTGCTGGCAGGCAGTGTGGAGTATCAATATCAGTTTGCTGAAAAGTGGCGCTGGGCGACCTTTGTCGACAAAGGTAATGCTTTTAACACGCTGGACTTTCCGAGCTTGAAAACCGGGGTCGGGGTGGGTATTCGCTGGATCTCGCCGATTGGCCCCATACGCCTCGATCTGGCCCATGCGCTGGAGGACGATGGTGGTGTTCGTTTGCACTTCTCAATGGGGCCAGAACTGTGATTCGTGGTTTGAAAATAGCCGGCCTGGTGTTGTTGGCCTTGGTGCTGCTGGTGATCGTCAGCGTCGGTGTGCTCGTGGGGACGCAAGCGGGTAGCCGCTGGGCGCTGGATCAAGTCCCCGGTTTGAAAGTGGACAACTTTGCCGGGCGCCTGGGCGCGCAGTGGAGTGCCGACCATCTGTTGTGGGAGCAAGGCAGCAGTCGCGTCGAAGTGAGCCGGCCGATTTTTGCCTGGTCGCCGTCGTGTCTGACGCGCCTGACGCTGTGCATCGATCAGTTGCAGGCCGATCAGGTCAGTCTGCAATTTCCGCCGAGTGAAGACAGCAGCAGCGGACCGATCAGCTTGCCTGACCTCAAATTGCCGCTGGCGATTGAGGTGGGGGTGATCAAGATCGGCAACGTGTTGTTCAACGGCATTGAGCAGCTCAAGGGCATGCAGATGGCCGCGCAGTGGACGGCCAAAGGGTTGCAGATCGACTCGGTGCAGATTGAGCGCGAAGACCTGAGCGTGGACGTGTCTGGTCTCTTGCAGCCCAATGGCGATTGGCCGTTGACCTTGCAAGGCACCGTCAACTTGCCTGCACAAGACAACAAACCGTGGGCGCTGGCGCTCAAGGTTGACGGCAATCTGCGGACAACACTCAACCTCACCGCTGACAGCAGTGGCTATCTGGACGCTCACCTGAGTGGTGCGCTGGAGCCCTTGGCTGAGAACCTTCCAGCCCGGGTCACCCTCACCAGCGCACAGTTCAAGGCCAGCAGCGAGCTGCCTGAGACCTTGCAGCTCAATCAACTGGTGTTGTCTGCCAAGGGTGATCTAAAGGGCGGTTATGAACTGAACGGCAGCGCCAGTCTGCCTGCCGAGCAAGCCCTCGTGAACCTGTTGCTCAAAGGACGAGTGGATGCCAATGGTGCGCAAATCACGGCACTGGATCTGACTGCTAGCGCGCAACAACACTTGAAGCTGTCCGGTCAGGTTGATTGGCGCTCAGGCCTGAGTGCCGAGGCCAAGATCGACTGGCTGGAGTTTCCCTGGCACAACCTGTATCCGGTGATTGCCAAGCCGGACGTCGACTTGCGCAAGCTTAGCGGCGAAATCTCCTACACCGACGGCAAGTACCTGGGCAACGTGATGGCCGACCTCACCGGTCCGGCGGGGCCGTTCAGTGTCAGCAGCCCGTTCAGTGGCGACCTCGAAAAAATCTTCTTGCCGCAACTTGAACTGGTCGCGGGCCAAGGTAAAGCCCGTGGTCACGCCAATGTGCAGTTTGCCGATGGCGTGGCCTGGGATACGGCGCTGGACCTCAGCGCGATCAACCCTGCGTATTGGGTGGCCCAACTGCCTGGCACATTGGCGGGTCCCTTGCGCAGCACCGGCGAGTTTAAAAACGAGCGCCTTAAACTGGATGCCAACCTCGACCTCAAAGGCCGTTTGCGCGGCCTGCCTGCCATGCTTCAGGTCAAGGCTGTGGGCGAGGGCGAAGCCTGGACAGTCAGCGCGCTGGACATTCGTCTGGGGGACAATCGAATCAACGGCACCGCCAGTTTGCAGCAGCAAATCAAGGCTCAGCTTGAGTTGAACATGCCGCGACTGGGGCAACTGTGGCCAGATCTGCGCGGGCAACTCAAGGGCCGTGTCGACCTAGCGGGCACGCTCAAGGCGCCGCAGGGCAAGGCGATGCTGCGAGGCCAGCAGTTGGCCTTTGCCGACAATCATCTGCAAACGCTGACGTTGGATGCGAACATCGATCAGGCCCAGCGCGGCCGTATCGAACTCAAGGGCAGTGGGATTCAGGCCGGTGATACCCAGTTGGGCGTGCTGACCGTCAGCGGCAACGGCGACATCAAGCGTCAACAACTGCAATTGGCACTGCAAGGACCGATGTTGCAACTGGGTCTGGCGCTGGACGGCGGCTTCGACAAAGACAGCTGGCGCGGGCGCCTGTTTAAAGGTGACATCAAGGCCGGTGACCAGGCATGGGTGCTGCAAAACCCGGCACGACTCGAACGTCTGGCGGATGGCCGGATCAACCTGGGCGCGCAATGCTGGGCTTCGGGGCCGGCCAGTTTGTGCACTGAAGATCAGCGTTTGATGCCTGACCCCAAACTGCGTTTGCACCTTAAGCAGTTCCCGCTTGAGAGCCTCGCCGAATGGTTCCCCAAAGACTTCCAGTGGCAAGGGCAACTGAACGCTGACATGGTGCTCGACATACCAGCCAGCGGCCCAAAAGGCCAGGTCATCGTGGATGCTAGCGGCGGTACCTTGCGCATTAAAGACAAAGGCCAGTGGATTGACTTCCCGTATCAGGCCTTCAAATTGACCAGCAACCTGACCCCTAATCGGGTCGACGCGCGGTTCGACTTTGACGGTGGAAAACTGGGCCAGGTGATGTTGGCGGCGCGCATTAACCCGCTGCCCAAAAACAAGCCGATCACCGGTGAGTTCCGCTTGAGTGGGCTGGATGTGTCGGTGGTGCGCCCGTTTGCGCCGATGGTTGAAAAACTCACCGGGCAATTGAACGGTTCGGGGTCGATCACGGGTGGTTTGGTGGCGCCTCGTATCACGGGGGACGTATCGCTTACGGGCGGTGAAATTTCCGGTCCAGAGCTACCGACCAGCTTTGAAAACCTTCAGCTCAAAGCTCATATCATGGGTGAAACCCTGCAACTGGATGGCGGCTGGACCAGCGGCAAGCAAGGGCAGGGCACCATCAGCGGCAACGTCGCCTGGGGCCAGACGATGGCGGTGAATGTTTTGCTCAAAGGCAATAACTTGCCGGTGACCGTTGAACCCTATGCCAAGCTGGAGGTGGCCCCGGACCTCAGAATCTCCCTCAAGCCAGACAACACCTTGTTGATCGCGGGCGCGGTGAATATCCCCAAAGGCGAAATCACGGTCCGCGAGCTGCCGCCTTCAACAGTCAAGGTGTCGGATGACACCGTGATCGTGGGACAACAAACGGATGATGAGTCGGGCTCGCCTGCGATGGTGGTCGACATGGACATCACCGTGGTGGTGGGGCAAGAGCTGCTGACCTTCTCCGGTTTTGGCCTGAACGCAGACTTGGCGGGGCAGGTTCATATCGGCAACAACATGGACACCCGTGGCGAGTTGCGCCTGAACAACGGCCGTTACCGCGCCTATGGCCAGAAACTGACCATTCGCCGCGCGCGTCTATTGTTCGCCGGGCCGATTGATCAGCCGTACCTCGACATCGAGGCCATTCGCCAGACCGACGACGTGATCGCCGGGATTCGCCTCACGGGCAGCGCTGACCAACCGACCACGCAGGTCTTTTCCGAGCCGGCCATGAGCCAGGAGCAGGCGTTGTCCTACTTGATTCTAGGACGCCCGCTGACGGGCACCGGCGAAGACGACAACCTGCTGGCGCAAGCTGCACTCGGGTTGGGATTGATGGGCAGTTCAGGGTTTACCACCAGCTTGGCCAACCACCTTGGGCTCAAGGATTTTGAGCTCGATACCGAAGGCAGTGGCGATAGCACCGCCGTGGTGGCCAGCGGCAAGATCAACGAACGGCTGAGCGTACGCTATGGATATGGCGTCTTTGAACCTGCCAGCACCATCGCCTTGCGCTACAAACTGAGCAAGCGGGTGTATGTCGAAGTGGCGAGCGGCCTGGCGAGTTCACTGGATATTTTCTACAAGCGCGACTTTTAGTCCGGCCAGAAATCCTGTGGGCGCTGGCAAGCCAGCCCCCACAGCGGATACGCGTTCTTTAGCGATTAAGGTGTTTCATCGATTCTTCTGCATAACGCAAACCAGATACCGCGCGGGTCGGGAAGATCGCCGTCAGTGCTGCCAACTCAGTAATGCTGAGTGTGATGTCCAGTGCTGCGACGTTTTCTTCCAAATACTTGCGCTGTTTGGTGCCCGGAATCGGAATCAGGTAGTCGCCTTGACCCAGTACCCACGCTAACGCCAGTTGCCCGGCGGTCACGCCTTTATCCGCGGCCAATGCTTGAACCTGTTTCACCAGCAGCAGGTTTTTCGCGAAGTTGTCACCTTGAAACCGTGGATTAAAGCGTCGGAAATCGTCTGCAGCAAAGTCGTCCGGGCTTTTCAGGGCGCCGGTCAAAAAGCCTCGCCCCAGCGGGCTGTAGGGCACAAAGGCGATGCCCAGGCGCTGGCACGCGGCCAGGCAGCCGTTGTCTTCCGGGTCACGGCTCCACAGCGAGTATTCACTTTGTAACGCGCTGATGGGGTGCACCTTGTGAGCCCGTTCAAGTGTGGCCGCTGAGGCCTCGCTGAGACCCAGGTACCGTACCTTGCCAGCTTTGACCAAGTCAGCCATTGCACCGACGCTCTCTTCAATCGGCACGTTCGGGTCCATGCGGTGCTGGTAATACAGATCGAGTGTTTCAACGCCAAGGCGCTTGAGGCTGCCGTCGATGGATTCGCGAATGTACTCGGGACGGCCGCTGATTCCTCGGGCCGCAGGATTGGCCGGGTCACGCACAATGCCGAATTTGCTGGCCAGGAAAACCTGATCGCGTTTGCCGCGAATGGCTTGGCCGATCAATTCTTCGTTGGTATGCGGACCGTACATGTCGGCGGTATCGAGCAGGTTAATGCCCAGTTCCAGCGCACGGTGCAGGGTAGCAACGGCTTCACGGGTGTCGCTGCCGGTGGTGTAGAAATCGGTCATGCCCATGCAGCCCAAACCGATAGCGCTGACGTGCGGGCCGTGTTGACCCAGTTGGCGAGTGTGCATGCGAGGTGCTCCTGAATGGCGGTGAAGCTATTGTTGACCTCGACATCGGCAAGATAAACCGGGTAAAAACGCTATCACTATTCGTTTTTTCTAAACAATAAGGTGGGAGACATGGACCGATTCAATGCGATGTTGGTCTTTACCCGCATAGTCGAGTTGGGGGGCTTTGCCAAGGCGGCCGACAGCTTGCAGATGCCTCGGGCATCGGTGACGGTCTTGATCAAACAACTGGAAACGCATCTGGGTGTGCAGTTGTTGCATCGCACCACACGGCAGGTGAGCCCGACGCTGGATGGTGCGGCGTATTACCAGCGCTGTGTGCGGCTTTTGTCCGACCTTGAAGAGTCCGAGGGCTTGTTCCGGGGCAGTCAACCCAAGGGCACACTGCGGGTCGAGATGCCGGAAGCAGTAGGGCGTTTGGTGGTATTCCCGGCGTTGCAGGAATTTACCCGGCGTTACCCGTTGATCGAGTTGGAAATAGGCCTTAATGATCGACCTGTGGATTTGATTCGCGAGGGTGTGGATTGTGTGGTTCGCGGGGGGCTGACCCTGGATGATTCACTGGTGGCGCGGCCCTTGGTGCTGATGGATCAGATGACGTGCGCCAGCCCCGGTTATTTGCACAGCCACGGGGTGCCTCAATCGCTTGACGATTTGAGCGGGCATCAGATGATCGAGTATTTCTCCAGCGCCTCAGGCAAGCGCTACGGACTGGAGTTTCAGATCGGTGATGAGGTGCGATTGATCGACTTGCCCAAGCAGGTATCGGTCAACAGCGCCCAAGGGTATCTGGCGGCCTGTAGTGCCGGTTACGGGCTGGTACAAACACCGTGCTATCACGTGATGCCACAGGTGCGCGAAGGGCTTTTGCAAGAGGTGTTACACGATTGCCTGCCACCGCGTCTGGCATTGACGGCCTTGTACCCACCGCATAGGCAACTGTCACCGCGAGTGCGTGTGTTTGTTGATTGGCTGGTAGATCTATGTGCCAGGCCCGGCAGCGGCTTTCGACGCTGAGGGGGGGGGCAAATGCAGCGAGAAAACTGTGAGGAGCGGACTTGCCAACAGGCCAACGCCTCACAGTAGCTTTACGGTGACGGGTATTGCTTAGCGGTGGTAATACCCAGGGCCGCCATCGTAGTAGCGGTGATCGTGATGCCATCCATGGTCAGGAAAAAACACGCATCCGCTCATGGCCAGAATGAGCAACAGCGGTACCAGCCGTGTGACTCGACGTAACATGTGTAAATCCTCATGGTTAGAGCTGGTGGCAGCTAAAAAGCTTCCCCGGCTGTAAGATGAGACCCTGTTTGTTTCAATTCATCTCCGTCAATCAAACATATTTTTTCAGGAACAGGTAATGACTCCTAAGCAACGTTTGGCATATTCGATTCTGATCGCCGTGGTGGTACTGGGCATCATGTTTGGTCTTTCGTACTTGCAAAACACTGGCATGATCACCGAAAAAACCTTCCAGTACATCGCCATTGGCGTGGCTGTGGTGGTGGTCGTGATCAATGGCATCATGCGCCGCAAGACCAAGCTTTAAGCCTCGATTTTGCCCATCAGCACGGCTTCAGCCTGTGGATGCAGGCTGTAGCTTTTATCACTGTTGAGCACCACCACGCCTTCGCTGCACAGGCGTTTGAGTACCTCGCGCACGCTGAGAAACGACAGCGGAATATCCAGGGCCAGCAAATGGCTGTGCATACCGCGTACTCCCAATCGGCGATCATTTCCGGCGGCTGTCAGCAGCGCATCAATGACCTTGAGTCGCACCAGGCTGGTGCGCAGCCCAAAGCATTTGAGCAAGTGGCGGATCCGTTCATTACCTTGCAACGACGCAGGCGCTTGCAGTGGCCCAAGATCGGGCTGAAAAGCGGTGTCGCGATGCTGTAGTTGGCCATCCGTTGGCAGTTGCGGGTTTTGCATGCAAAAACTCCTTTTCAGAGCCTGATCAGGAAAATAAAAAAGCGCTCTTATGTCACTAGACGAATGAGCGGCATAAATCATGAACATTCAAATGTAGAAAATTTGTCGTGAATGACTCTCAATTGCTAAAAATCCCTGTCTGGGTAGGGGTTTTAAGTGATTATTAAATTTTTTTAATTCGGCTCGTTTCCAGTAGAGACATTTGCCGGGTGGTGTTTGCAATGGAGTGAGCGACCGGGCTTTTTGTAATGAACGAAAAGGAGTCTGAGTGATCATTTGCAAACCATTGAGCAACACGTTTTTTGCCGTGTTTTGCTTGGGACTGAGCCTGCCAGTGCTGTCACACACGACAGCCACTGAGGTGAGTGCAGACATTCGCCGCACCACGTTTGGCGTGCCGCATATTCGCGCTGCCAATGAACGCGGGCTGGGCTACGGAATTGGTTATGCCTACGCCCAAGACAACTTATGTTTGCTGGCGAACGAGGTGCTGACCGTCAACGCAGAGCGCTCGAAATACTTTGGGCCTGAACAACTGACGCTAGACGAACGGGACAACCTGTCCAGCGATGTGTTTTTCACTTGGCTCAACAATCCCGAGGCCGTGGCTGCTTTTTGGCAGGCGCAAACCCCAGAGGTACGCGATCTGGTCGAAGGCTATGTGGCGGGATATAACCGCCAGCTCAGCGAGCGAAAAGGGCTGCCCGCACAGTGCAACAACGCCTCTGTACGGCCGATCACGGCATTGGATCTGGTCAAATTGACCCGCCGCTTGTTAGTGGAGGGGGGCGTCGGTCAGTTCGCTGAGGCGCTGGTGGCGGCGACCCCGCCGCAACCAGCCTCGGCGCACATCAGCCGCCTGTCGGGCAGTTTTCAAATAGCCGCTGAACGCATGCAGCGCTTTGCCCTTGACCGTGGCAGCAACGCAGTGGCTATTGGCAGCGCACGTTCGCAAACGGGCCACTCGATGCTGCTGGCCAACCCGCATTTCCCGTGGGTGGGCGGCATGCGTTTTTATCAGATGCAATTGACCATCCCCGGCAAGCTGGATGTGATGGGCGCGGCCCTGCCGGGATTGCCGATGATCAACATTGGCTTTAACCCGCACATGGCCTGGACCCACACGGTCGATACATCCAAACACTTCACCTTGTTCCGACTTGAGCTCGACCCCAGGGATCCCACGCGCTATTTGCTCGACGGCCAGTCACGGGCTCTGGACAAGCACACCGTCACGGTCAGCGTCAAACAGGCGGACGGCAGTCTTAAGCCCGTGTCGCGAACGCTCTACAGTTCGGAGTTCGGGCCGATCGTGCAATGGCCGGGCAGGCTGGATTGGAATGATCACCTAGCGTTCAGCTTACGCGACGCCAACCTGCAAAATGACCGCGTGTTGCAGCAGTGGTACGCGATGAACCAGGCCAACAACCTCGAGGATCTGCAAGCGTCAGTGAGCACGTTGCAGGGCATTCCATGGGTCAACACCGTGGCGGTGGATGAGCGTGGGCAAGCGCTGTACATGAACCTGTCAGTGGTGCCGTATGTCGACGCGGCCAAGCTGGCCGCGTGCAGTGATCCGCGTGCCGGCCTTGAGATGATTGTGCTCGATGGCAGCCGCAGGGACTGTGACTGGACGGTTGATCCGAGTGCCGCGCAGCCGGGTATTTACCCCGCGAGCAAACTGCCGCACTTGCGCCGCAACGACTACGTTCAGCATTCCAATGACTCGGCCTGGATGGCCAACCCGAACGCCCCGCTGACCGGTTTTTCGCCGCTTATAAGCCAGGACGGCCAGCCGCTGGGGCCACGTACGCGCTTTGCCTTGCAGCGCTTGAGTCAGCCGGGGGCGATCAGCGTGTCGGACTTGCAAGGCTTGGTGATGGACGATCAGGTTTACCTCGCGGGGCAGGTCATGCCGGATCTACTGGCATACTGCGAGGATGATCTGCACGCCAAGCAAGCACCCATGGCGCCGGTGTGTGCGAGCCTCAAAGCGTGGGATCAACAGGCGAACCTGAGCAGTGGTATTGGCCTGGTGCATTTCCAGAACATCATGGCGTATCTGATTGAGGTACCGGACGTGTGGCGGGTGCCGTTTAACCCGGCAGACCCACAACACACGCCGCGCGGTCTGAGCTTGGGCCAGCCTGCGGTAGTCAAGGCGATGCGTGGGGCGTTTCTGGATTCGGCTGCGAAAGTAGCAGAGCAAGGATTAAAACCAGACGTGACCTGGGGTGAGATCCAAGTGGTCAGCAGTGGCGGCCAGCAGACTCCGATTCACGGCGGTCCTGCCACCCTGGGGGTGTACAACGCCATGCAGAGCGTGCCGAGCGGTGGTGGTAAGCGAGAAGTGGTCAGTGGAACCAGTTACTTGCAAACAGTGACCTTCGACGAGCATGGGCCTCATGCCCAGGGGTTGCTGGCGTTCTCGATCTCCAGCGACCCGGCCTCAAAGCATTCGCGGGACCAGACTGAAGCGTTCTCGAAAAAACAGTGGCAGCCGTTGCCGTTTACCGAAGCGCAGATCAAGGCTGATCCGAACTACGCACTGACCATCATCAGAGGCAGGTGGTAAGCGCGAGGCGGCAACTTCTTACTGTAGCGAGCTTGCTCCTGCAGTTTATTTCAGCTGCGGGGTAGGGCGTTGATTACCGGCGTGCCGTTCGGGTTCACGCGTACGTACACCGGTAATACCTTGGGTAGAGAAACCGCCAGGTTGGGGATTTCCTGGGTCTTGAATACGCCCCCGATACGCAATTGGCCAGTGGCGTTGTCAGCCAGCGCCAGCGGTGTGTTCAGGTAGCGGTTGATCAACGGCAAGGCGTCAGCAAGTGTCAGGTTATCCAGAACCAACTTGCCGCTGCGCCAAGCCAGATCCGGCGCGTTGGCGTAGGTCTGACTGATTTGCGGCGCGTTGTCCCCCGCTTTGTAGCGGGCCTGCATCCCTGGCTCCAGTCGCAAGCCGTCGCCATGCAGGTTTTTGTTGCTGGTCACCAGCACCGAGCCTTCGATCAGCGTGACACGCACCTGATCTTCGTACATCCACACATTGAACTGGGTGCCGGTCACCCGGATTCGCCCGTCAGCCGCCTTAACCACAAACGGGTGTGTGACATCGTGACTGACCTTGAAAAACGCTTCACCCTTGCTCAGGGTGACCTGGCGCTGGTCTTTGTAATCGCTGAAGGTCAATTCTGTGCTGAGGTTTAATTCAACCTGGCTCCCATCGGGCAGCGTTACGTTACGCGTGCTAGTGCCTGCTTCAAGGCGCTCGTATGAGCGGGGTAGCCAGCCAAGTTGCCAGCCGCTGTAGGCGGTCAGGGGCACGGCGACGACAGCAATGGCTGCCGCCATCCCCAACTGCTGCCACGTGCTGCGACGAGGAGCACGGGCCAGTGCAGACACTGGCGCTGGCGTTGGCGCGGTAGGCGGCAAATGCTCGCTGACCTCCCAGATGTCGAGCATGGCTTCATATTCAAGCGCATGCAGCGGATCTGCGTTCAGCCACACAGCGAAAGCTTCACGTTCCTGGACGGTGCAGTCGGGCTCGTGCAGACGCATGCACCACTGGGCCGCGGCTTCGGTGATGGCATCGTATTCAGCTTCTGTGAGGCGGGTTTCGCTCATTTGCGCTCCTTGGTGCGGTGCATTCTAACCCTGCGTTTGCGCTAACGAGAACATGAGCCCTGTCAAAAGGAGAGCATTTAGCCTCCTGGCTGGTTTTTTCTCTGCTACGGTTACTTCGGCGATGGGTTACCAGACGCAACATCAATTAATGGAGTTAAGACAATGTTGAAGAAAACGTTTGCTGCTGCGATTACTGCTGCTGTGCTGTTGGGTTCTAGCGCCGTCATGGCTCAGCCAAATCTTGATCCCAACTGGGCCTTCTCCAAAGAGCTTATTCAAGTCCTCAAGGATAAGCATGGGTACACCGTGATCAAGAAGATTGAAGCTCAAGACCCTGCCAATGGGATCTGGAAGGCTGAAGGCATCAAATCGGAAACGGGTGTTGAATACGAAATTGTGTTCGATTCGGCCGGTAAAGTGATTTCCGAGAAGAAAGATTAAAACTGATTTTCGTCGTTCTCGGCACTGCGCTCTATGAGCGTATACAGCCCGATCCACTTTGTGTGATCGGGCTTGTTTTAGAGAGAACCTCGGCGTTTCAACCATTGCTCTCTGGTTATTTCCCACAGATCGCAAGTAAATTGCCCACTGACAAAGCTACCTTCCTTACTGCTGATCAAACGCATTGCGCCACGCTCCGAAATCCGTCGCGAGCCCTCGTTGGGTGCCGCTTTTGGCACGCGCATTAACGCGCGCCCCAGGGTTTCGAACCAATAGGCGTCAATCACTTCACACGCTTCGCTCATCAAACCTTGCCCCTGCCAAGGCGGCGAGAGCCAGAAGCCCCGATTGTTATCGACCTGATCCATCAGGCTGATACTGCCGATCACCTCGTCGGGGCGGTCCCGCAGCCGCAGGGTCCAGTGCCACTCCTCGCCACGTGCCATGGCGGGTAACGCGACATCGCGCAGGTAACTGAGCGCACCGTCTTCAGGGTACGGCCACGGAACAACGTCATTCAGGTAACGGACCACTTCCCAATGCGGGAATCGCTGCTGAATGGCATCCGCGTCCGCCAGGCTCAGGGGCTGCAGCAATAATCGGGGCGTATGCAGGGTGGGCAGGGCTTGCATGGAATAGGGCTCCTTGCCAGTGGCTTTCATCAAGCTTAACCCTCAACAGCGCCCATAAAAAAGCCCTCGCAAGCGAGGGCTATTGTGCGTGCAGCGATTAGCCGTTTGAGCAGCCATTACCCATTACGCGGTACTCAAGGATGTGACGTTGACCCTGATGGTCTTCGTACGTCATTTGCGCCGGAACCACTTCGCACACATCAGCGGCGGGCGACACGCTAATAACTTTTGCAATGTCCAAGTCGGTGGCGTAAGTGTAGTGCTCAACGGCAGGTTGTTGTTGTGCAACTTTAAGATCGTCAGCCACGGCTAATGTCGACAGACCCATAAGAGCAAGAACAATCAAACGTTTCATTTTTAATAAGACCTTAAACAATCACGACTAACTTACTTCAAATGCCCAATGGCGGTAGAAGTTGTCAGGCAACTTTCAGTGTGCCTGACACGAAGTACCGTGCCCTGTTTCCATCTTGTGTTTAGGGATGCCTCTATAATAAGGGCTTGTTGGCGACTTTAAAGTCCCATTATCGCCATGCAGTGTTTCCGGATTTGTAACAATTTTTTTAGAGTGCGTCAGGCATAAAAAAGCCCCCTGAAAAGAGGGGGCTGGGGGCGTATCTACCGGTACAACTAGTGCAGGCTGCAACCGTCACCCATCACTTTGTACTCAAGCACGTGGCGTTGGCCCTGATGATCTTCATAGATCATTTTTGCCGGGACAACTTCGCAGACTTGAGGAACTTCGGACATGCTGATGACTTTGGCAATGTCCAGCTTTGTTCCGTAAGTGTATTGCTCGGGTGCCGGTGAAGTTTCATTGGCCAGTGCCACTGTTGCGAAACTTGCCAAGCACATTGCAACTAAGATTTTCATGATGAAGGCCTTTAAAGTAACCAAGCGCTAGCGCTCACTGACTTCATTTGCCGATGGGGCGGGAGAAGTTACGAAGCCCTGTCAATCACCCATGGCTGCGTACGAAGTACCGTGCTGCGGTGTTTATCCTTTCGGTTGATAGGGTGAATTTTACGCCGATTTCTCGAATTAAAAAGCAGTAATGGCAAAACGCTCTGTTACCGCAGGGGTAACAATGTTGCTGTGTACAGGCTGTTTCCAGTGCCGAAAACCTTGGCCTTGCTGGCATACTGGCGCCTCTGATTCAGGAGCCTGTCATCGCAATGAATGTCGAGTCCCCCCTCAGTGCCTGGCAACAGGCCGTCGAACAGCAAGGTTTTGTCCAGGATCCCGCTCAATGGCGTGCGGTTCAGGCCTTGCAGCACTGTCACGAGGCCCTGCACAACGGCACCCGGTCAGTCAAAGGCGTGTATTTATGGGGGCCGGTGGGGCGTGGTAAAACCTGGTTGATGGATCAGTTCTACCATAGCTTGCGGGTTCCTGCCCGGCGCCAGCATTTTCATCACTTCATGCAATGGGTGCATCAGCGGCTGTTTCAGCTCACAGGCACCGCAGACCCGCTCAAGGTGCTGGCCAAAGAGTTGGGCAAGGAACTGAAGGTGCTGTGTTTTGACGAACTGTTCGTGAACGATATTGGTGACGCGATCATTCTCGGGCGCTTGTTTCAAGTGATGTTTGATGAAGGCGTGGTGCTGGTGTGCACCTCCAACCAGCCGCCGGAGCAGCTTTACAGCCATGGCCATAATAAAGAGCGTTTTGCCCCGGCGATCACCGCGATCCTTTCTCACCAGCAGGTGGTGTCAGTGGATGGCGGGCAAGACCATCGCTTACACCCTGGCATTGCACACCAGCGCTATTGGGTCAGAGAGCCGGGCCAGCCCAGTGTGATCGGGCAAATCTTCAAAGACCTGACACAAGGGCAGCAAACTTCAGAGGCACCGATAGTGGTTGGCCATCGGTCTCTGAACGGGGTGCAGGCGAGTGCCGCCGTGTTGTGGTGCACCTTTCACGAGATGTGCGAACAACCGCTGGCGGCCAGCGAATTTATGGACATGTGTGATCGTTACAAGGTGATTTTGCTCAGCGAAGTGCCTTGCCTGAGCGCTGAACAGCGTGAAGGCAAAATTGCCCGAGGCACCGAAGACGGTCCGGTGAAGGTCGAGGCGGGTGATCGGCAATTGCCACAGCTGTCTAAATATGACGACAGTGTGCGGCGTTTTATTGCGTTGGTAGACGAATGTTACGACCGCAAAGTGCCGCTGTGCATTGAGGCACATGTACCGATGGACCAGCTGTACACCCAAGGGTATCTAGAGTTCGCTTTCCGCCGGACCTTGAGCCGCCTGCAAGAAATGCAACTGCAGCGTTTTGGGGTGCAGTGATGTCGAGGTTTGCAGCCGCTGCCCAAGCCTGCGACTGAGCCCGAAGGGATCACGCTTTTCAAGCGCGAAGGTCTTTGGGCCCTTATCGCAGCCTGCGGCAGCGGCTACAGGGTTAGTTATTCATCCCAGTGCGGTGCAACGCTTGAAGGGCTGGTGAGGCGATGACCGCGGTCCAAGGCGGCAATTTGCGCCATGTCGTCCTCGCTCAGCTTGAGTGTCTGGGCCTTGAGGTTGCTCTCCAGGTTGGCGCGCTTGGTCGATGACGGGATCACCGAGTACCCCAACTGCATTGCCCACGCCAGCGTCACTTGGGCCGGGGTGGCGTTATGGCGCTGGGCGATCTCGATAATCACGGGTTCTTTGAGCACTTCGCCGTAGGCCAGAGTCATGTATGACGTGATATGGATGCCGTGGCTCTGGGCGAATTCCACCACTTTTCGGTTCTGTAGGTACGGGTGCAATTCGATCTGGTTAGTCGCAATGTTTTCAGCACCGACTGCGGCAATCGCTTCTTTCAACAAGGCGATGGTGAAGTTAGACACCCCTATTTCTTTTGTCAGGCCTTGTTGCTTGGCCTCCAGCAACGCCCCCATAAACTCTGCGACCGGCACTTCATGGTTGGGCGATGGCCAGTGAATCAAGGTCAAGTCCAGGTGGTCGGTGTTCAGTTTTTTCAGGCTGTCTTTCAGGCTTGGGATCAGCTTGTCTTTTGCGAAGTTGCTGACCCAGATTTTGCTGGTGATATACAGCTCATCACGTGCGACGCCGCTTGCGGCAATCGCCAGCCCGACGTCAGCTTCGTTCTCATAAATCTGTGCGGTGTCGATCACCCGGTAACCCAAATCCAGGGCGTTTTTGACCGAGTCAATGACGACTTGGCCCTTGAGGCGAAAGGTGCCGAGGCCGAATGCAGGGACTGTCATGGATAACTCCTTGGTGGTCGTAAGAATGAAATTGAGTATCTACCGCTTGAACGGTGGGAAAAACCATCGTCCCAGCAAAGCAATCTTGACCGTGCGGCATGAATCACCGTTCCCGGGTCCGGCTAAATTTCAGGGTTGAGCAAACGTTCTAGCTTGGATAACGCCTGCATTCGGGCGGGGGACAGGTAGGGCAATGACGATTTCTCGACGATGGTTTATCGCGGGCTTGGCGATCACCGGCGCAGCAGCGCCAGCGGCGTATTTTGGGCATCGGGAGTTCACGCGGGTAGACGAACCGATCACGCCCGGTGAGGCGACGGTCGATCTGGCCGACACCGCCGGGCAGCAGATCGCCGATCAACTGCGCGGGCTATGGAGCATCCGTTTTGAAGGGCGTGATGCCGGGCTTGAAGGTCTGCCTGCCGAGGGGCTTGAAGTGTGGCTGGACATCGCTGCGCGTGGGCGCGCAGTGCGCGGCTATCTAGACACGGCGAGCGTGCTGCACAGCGAGCAAGCGCCGTGTTATCGAGTGCTGGGTGACCTCGTGACGCCTGATCCGGGGTTGATGTATTGGCGGCTGACTGGCTGCGATTCGTCTCAGCCCGACTACGAATTCAGTTTCAGTCTCGATGAAGTCTGGGGCGCATACGGCAACGCGGGCAGCGGCACCCTTAGCGGCCGGGTGCAGCGACTGGATCGACCTTTGGCATTGCCCGAGCAAGACAACCGCTTTGTTGCGCTCAAACGTACTTTTCCCGAGGCCCGCGAACGCATAGGCCTCAATCCGGCGCTGCTGGCCTGGCTGGTCACCCCTGAACACCGTTTGTTTCATCAGCTGTGGCATGCGTCTCGCGACACTTGGCACGAACTCTCCGATGACAAGCGCAATGCTTTGCGCGGCCTCGGCTGGCAACCCGGCCCGCGCGACAAAGAGCGCGATGCCCGTGGTCCGCGCAAAGACCGCAATGGCTCGGGCGTGGACTTTTTTTATATGCACCGGCATATGCTGCTAACGGCGCGCTCCATGCAGTCTTTGCCATCGTGGCAGGCGTTCCCCTTGCCGCAGCCAGCGCTTGAACGCGACCGCGCAGGGTTCGCCCGCTACTTTGACAACCATGACGGCAGCGCCTTGCCGCCGACCTGGCTGGCGGAGGGGGATGAAACCTATACCCAGTGGCTGAGTGACATCAAACAGGCCGACACCTTTCACAGCAACTTTGAGGTGTGGGAATCGCGTTATCGCGACCCGCGTTACTTGTCGACATTGACCTTGGGCCAGTTGGGTTCCGAGGTCGAATTGGGCCTGCATGACTGGCTGCACATGCGTTGGGCGTCGGTGCCACGTGACCCGTCGAATGGCGCGCCGGTGCCAATGGCGCGTGATCCGTCAGATTTCGCGCAACGCTGGTATGTGGCAGAAAACGACTTTCTCGGTGACCCGTTTTCCTCCCACGTAAACCCGGTGTTCTGGTGTTTTCATGGCTGGATCGATGATCGTCTGGAGGACTGGTTTCGGGCGCATGAGCGCTTTCATCCGGGGCAGCTGACGCGTCAGCAAGTCAACGGCGTGCCGTGGTTTGCACCGGGGCGCTGGGTGGAAGTGGATGACCCGTGGCTGGGGCCGGTGACACACGGTTGCAGCACCACGCCTGGGTTGGCAACGGCTCAAACTGTCGAGATGGACCCCGAAACCATGAAACTGGCGTTGCGCATTACCTTTGGCGATGAAAAGAAGATAGGCGATTTGCTGCGCCGGGTGCCACGTCGGCCGTGGTATGCGCGGCATTTGGTGGTCAGGGGCACATGACGGCGCGGCTACAAAGTCCGAGGCATCACATCACCCGCCAACCGCCGCCCAGCGCCTTGTACAACGCAATGCTTGCCTGCAACCGTGCCATGCGCAGTTGCACGTTCTGACCTTGCGCCTGATACAGCGTGCGCTGCGTCTCCAATACCGTCAGCAGCACTTCGGCTCCGGCCTGATAGCGGCTCTGGGCGATGTCGAACGCTTGCTGTGCCTGTTTAAGTTCTTCGTCTTGCCATTGCCGTTGCTGGTCCAGGCCGCTGGCGCTGTTGAGGGCTTTTTCAACGTCAGCAAAAGCGCTGATGATGCTCCCTCGGTAGGTTTGCAGTAGCTCTTGCTGGCGCGCCGTGGCTTTGTCGCGCTCGGCGCTGAGGCGACCGTTGTTGAAAATCGGTGCCGCCAACCCCGCCGTGAGGGAATAGAACGGGCTGCGCAACACGTTGCTCAAACGGTCTGCGCCCGAGCCCAGTGTCGCGCTCAAGGTCAGACTGGGCAGCATGGCCGTTCGGGCCACGGTGATGTCGGCCGAGGCCGCTGCCAGTCTGGCTTCGGCGTTGGCAATGTCGGGGCGTTGGCTCAGGAGTTCGCTGGGCAGTCCGCTGCCGATTCCCGGCCATTGCAGTTGTGCAAATGGGGTGTCGCCCAGCCTGAGGTTTTGTACCGGCTCGCCCAGCAGCACCGCGAGGGTGATGCGCGCTTGCTGAGCCTGTTGCGCCACCAACGGCAATTGCCGTTGTTGCGCAGCAACCAGGCTTTTTTGCTGTGCCAGCTCCAGTGCCGTGGCAGAACCCGCGTCATATCGAGTTTGCACCACGTGCTGCACGCGCTGTGCATTGGCCAGATTCAGCCGGGCAATGCGCAGTTGTTCGTCGAATGCCAAGATTTGCACATAACTGTTGGCCACGCCGCTGAGTAAGGTCAGCTCAACTGTGGCCTGATCAAACTCGCTGGCCTTGAGGGTGTGTAACGCGCTGTCGCGGGCAGCTGCTTTGCCCCCCCACCAATCCACTTCGTAGCTGGCGCTCAAGCTGGCGTCAAAGGTGTCCACCGCTTGGTTGTCGTCGGTGGCATCCAGTTGGCTGTAACCCTTACCGCGCAGCAGTTTTTCGCGATTGGCGCTGCCGCCAAATTTCACGTCAGGCAGTAACGGAGCTCCTGCGATCACCGCTGTGGCGCGGGCCTGCTGCACGCGGGCGACCGCTGCCGCCAAGTCGTAACTGCCGACTCGCGCCTGGGCGATCAGGCGATCAAGCGTCGGGCTGGCAAAATAGCTCCACCATTGCTGACGGCTTGGTTGACTGACCTGGACGTGTGGCGATTGCCAGGCCGCAGGCGCCAGCACCGGGTTTTCGTCGCGTGGCGGGGTTTGGCTGCACGCGCCCAGCAACAGGCATACGCTCAGCAAGCTCAACGATCGCTTCATCAATAGATCATTCACTGGTAAGGGCCGTGACCGGGTCGAGCCGGGCAGCTTTGCGGGCCGGCATAAAGCCGAAAATAACGCCAGTCACTAGCGCGCAGCCAAAGGCGCCGAGGACCGCGACCATCGAGAACGCCAGCGCCACGTCGCACAGCAGCAAGATGCCGCCAATGACGAAGGCCAGGGTAATGCCCGCCACGCCGCCAACCACCGAGAGCATCAGTGCTTCGGTCAAAAACTGGCGCAGGATGTCGCGCTGACGCGCACCAGTGGCCATGCGAATGCCGATTTCGCGGGTGCGTTCGCGCACGGTCATCAGCATGATGTTCATCACCCCGATGCCGCCCACCAGCAAGGAGATGGCCGCAATCGAGCCGAGCATCAATGACAAGGTGTTGCGGGTTTTGGCTTCGGCCTGGATCATCGCCGCGTTGTTGGTGATTTCGAAATCGCGTTTTCCGTGGTGCAGTTTGAGCATGAGTTGTTCGATGGCTTTTTCGGTCTGTTTGACCTTGCTCGCGTCGGCGGCGGCAATCACGACGTATTCCGGATTGTGGGTACCGAACAGTCGCACGCTGGCGGCGGAGTAGGGCACCACGATGCGCGTGTCACTGTCCGAGTCGCCGGAGCTGGCGCCTTTTTCGGCCAGCACTCCGACCACGCGAAAGGGTACGTTCTCCAACAGAATGTATTGGCCAATCGGGTTGGGTACGTCCTTGAGGACTTTATCGCGCACTTTCTGCCCGATCACCGCCACAGCGGCGGCCGCGTCTTCATCGGCCTGGGTGAAAAAGCTGCCTTGCACCACTGGCCAGTTGAAAATCGCTGAGAAGTCGATACCGTTGCCGCCGGTGTACAGGGTGTGGTCGACGTTGCTGTAGCGCACACCGATTTCAGCGCCATTGATCGGCATGATCATCTTGACCTGCGGCAAGATTGACAGGGCTGCCACGTCATCCAGGGTGATGATGCCCAATGGTGCTCGCGGCCTGGGTGACATGCCGCTGAGGTAAATGATGTTGGAACCAAAGGCGCCCATCTCGGCCATGACCTGGCGTTTGCTGCCTTCGCCGACAGCCAGCATCACCACCACCGATGCCACCCCGATGACGATACCAAGCAAGGTCAGGGCGGTACGAAAACGGTTAATCCACATCACCCGCCAGGCGGCATGCAGGGCGTCCACGAGCTCACCTTTCCAGGCGCCCCGGGCCTCGCTGCCATCGTTCAGACGCTGGCGCAAGTCAATCGCTTGCAGGGCTTTGGGCTTGTCGGTGGTGGGCGGTGGCGCGCCACGGGCGCTGTCACTGATGACTGCGCCGTCGCGCACTTCAATGATCCGATTGGCTCGCGCCGCCACCTCGCGGTCGTGGGTAATCAAAATCACCACATGGCCCTGCGTCGCCAGCTCATCGAGCAGGGCCATGACTTCGGCACCGCTGTGGCTGTCGAGTGCGCCCGTGGGTTCGTCGGCGAGAATGATGTGCCCGCCGTTCATCAAGGCGCGGGCAATCGACACGCGTTGTTGCTGGCCGCCCGACAGTTGATGCGGGCGGTTGGCCATGCGGTCTGCCAGACCCAGGCGCTTAAGCAGAGCGGCCGCTCGGGCGTGACGCTCGGCGGCTGGAACGCCTGCATAGATGGCCGGCATTTCGACGTTTTCCCGGGCCGAAGCCGAGGGGATCAAATGGTAGCCCTGGAACACAAAACCGAAGGCTTCGCGGCGCAGCCAGGCCAGTTCATCAGCCCCCAGGTGTGCAACGTCTTCCCCGGCAAACAGGTAGCGGCCCGAGGTCGGGCGATCGAGACAGCCGAGGATGTTCATCAGGGTTGATTTGCCCGAGCCTGAGGCCCCGACAATGGCCACGAATTCGCCCGCGTGAATCGACAGGCTGATGCCTTTGAGCACGTGAACTTCGGGCGAGTCGAGACCGCCGTAGACTTTGCGAATGTCTTGCAGGTCAATCAGGGGAGTGGCCATTTAGTCTCCGTTACCGGTGGCCGGGCCGATCAGCAAGTGATCGCCCTCGTTCAAGCCCTCAAGCACTTGCACCCGCAGCCGGTCGCTGATGCCGGTGTGGATTTCGCGGGTTTCGATTTTGCCTTTGTGAGTCACCACGTGAGCCGTTTGCCGATCGCCTTCGGTGGTGCCTTGCAGGGCCACAATAGGCGCCAGCAGTACGTCCTTGGCCTGATTGGCGACGAAAAACACTTGGGTGGTCATCTCCGGCATCAGCACCTGATCGGTGTTGTCGACATCCAGCAATACGGTGTAAAGCACCACGCGTGCGCTGCCGCTTTTGCCCGAGCTGGCCGGGCTGCCGCCGCCCTGGCTGGCTTCATTGAGAGGTTTGGGCGGGACCGGCAAAATCTGTCGCACGGTGCTGTACCAACGCCGGTTACCGCCGCTCAACGTGGTGAAGTACACCGGCATGCCCGGTTTGACAAAGCCAATGTCGGCTTCTGACACTTCAGCCCACACGGTCATCGGCGACAGTTTGGCAATGCGTAGAATCAAGGGGGTTTGCTGTTGCGCGTTGAGGGTTTGGCCTTCGCGGGCATCCAGTGCCACGATCGTTCCGGACATCGGCGCGAAGATCCGCGTGTAGCCCAGTTGGGCCTCGTCACTGCGCAAGCTGGCCTGTGCCTGGCGGATTTGCGCCTGGAACATGTCAATGCGTGCTTGGGTGGTGCGCACTTCGGCCTGCGCCGCCTGTATGTCTTCGTCTCGGGTGGCGCCGCCTTTGGCGAGGTGTCGCTGGCGCCGGTCTTTGAGTCTGGCTAGGTCATGCAGAGCGCGCTGTTCCTGCAACTGGGCCTTGAGGTTTTCAATGGCATAGCGGCTGGCGTCGAGCTTGGCGGTCTGGGTCGATGGGTCTATCTCGACCAGCAACTGGCCTTCCTTGATCTCGTCACCGACCTCAACGTGGATCGTGTTGATTTGCCCTGAAGCTTGCGCTCCTACGTCGACGTATTGCCGGGGTTGCAGCGTACCCAGCGCAGTCACGCTGCTTTCAATGTCACCACGGGTTACGGGCACCGTGTCATACGCTTCGCGGCCTGGCGTCAGAAAGGGCCAGGCCACCAAGGCGGTAACGAGCAGTAAACACAAGGTGATCAGGAGCGCACGGCGGGTCTGTCGAGGGCGTTTCATGCAGGGTTCCGGCCAATGGGAATCGGCCCGTCTTCGTAGCGCACGGCCGCTGAGAGCCTGAAGCGAACGCTGTCGACCAGGCGACAGTCACGGGGGAGCTGTTGAGTAAACGATGGATAACGGTAGGAAATTAGGCGGTTGTTTATAGGTGTGTGACTGAATATTTCAGCGCTGTTTAAACGTTCGCACTTAAATCTATATGAGAATTACTATAAATTACGTTGGCGCAAGTGCCATCATCATGCCGCTATCTCATTCGGTCTTTTCTGCGCTCATGGAATGTTGCCGCTGCTGCTGCGGCCAGGAGTCATGTTGGAAAACTACTATCGCGAACTGGTCAGTTTTTTGAGTGCCAGGTTGGGCAATGCGCAGGCGGCCGAAGATGTGGTGCATGACGCTTACGTACGAGTACTGGAGCGCTCCAGCGATGACCCGATCGAGCAACCGCGTGCATTTCTGTATCGCACGGCGCTCAATTTAGTGATCGACGGTCATCGGCGCAGCGCCTTGCGCCAGGTTGAGCCGTTGGAGGTGCTTGACACCGAAGAGCGTTTTTTCAGCCCTTCACCCCAATTGCTGATGGTCCGTCACCAGCGTCTGGAAATGATCCAGCAAGCGCTGTCCGAATTACCGGCTGCATGCCGTGACAGTTTTTTGCTGCGCAAACTTGAAGGCTTGTCTCACCCTGAGATTGCCGAGCGCCTTGGGGTGTCCCGCAGCATGGTTGAGAAGCACATTGTCAATGCCATGAAGCACTGCCGAACGCGTATTCGGCAGTGGGACAATGCCTAAATTTCAGCTCCGTATTCTCGTTTCTACTCAACAGACGACCTGCTGATCTGCCACAGAACAGTCAGGTCACGGGTTTTTTTCCCTTTGTTGAGGGGCAATCCAGAGGACACTGGAAATGACACAGGCAATCGCTTCGGCCGTCGTTCATGATCTGATCGGCATCGGTTTCGGGCCTTCCAATTTGGCCCTCGCCATCGCTCTGCAAGAGCGCGGGCAAGTGCAAGGTCCTTTGGATGTGCTGTTTTTGGACAAGCAGGCAGACTATCGCTGGCACGGTAATACGCTGGTGACTCAGAGTGAGCTGCAGATTTCCTTCCTCAAGGATCTGGTCACGTTGCGCAACCCTACCAGTCCTTATTCGTTCGTTAATTACCTTAAAGCCCACGGCCGTCTGGTTGATTTTATCAACCTGGGCACCTTCTATCCGTGCCGTATGGAATTCAACGACTACCTGCGTTGGGTGGCGTCGCACTTTGAAGCGCAAAGCCGTTATGGCGAAGAAGTGCTGGCCATCGAGCCGGTACTGCACCAGCAGCAGGTCGAAGCGCTGCGGGTTATTTCTCGTGATGCTCAGGGGCAGCATCACGTACGGACTACGCGCTCAGTGGTGGTCAGCGCAGGCGGTACGCCACGTATTCCGACAGCGTTCAATGCACTTGAGGATGACAGCCGGGTGTTCCATCACTCGCAGTACTTGGCGCGCATGGCCAAGCAGCCGTGCGTGAGCGGTCAGCCGATGCGTATCGCGATCATTGGCGGCGGCCAGAGCGCAGCAGAAGCGTTTATCGATTTGAACGACAGCTACCCGTCGGCCCAAGTGGATTTGATTTTGCGCAGTTCGGCGCTTAAGCCTGCGGATGACAGCCCGTTTGTCAACGAAGTGTTTTCACCGCAGTTCACTGATCTGGTGTATCAGCAGAACACCGCCAAGCGCGAGCGTTTGATCGACGAGTATCAGAGCACCAACTATTCGGTAGTGGACATTGACCTGATCGAACGGATCTACGGGATTTTCTATCGTCAGAAAGTATCGGGTGTTGCGCGCCATGTATTCCGCAGTCTGACCCGTATTGAAAACGCGGTGGCAGACGGGCAGGGCATTAAGCTGGTGTTGCGTCATACGGCGAGCGGCGAATTGAGTGAGCAGTATTACGACGCCGTGATTCTGGCCACTGGCTATGAACGTCAGATGCACCGCCAGTTGCTGGCGCCGCTGGCCGAATACCTGGGCGATTTTGAGGTCGATCGTGATTATCGAATCGTGACAGACACGCGCTGCAAGGCCGGGATTTATATGCAGGGCTTTTGTCAGGCGAGCCATGGCTTGAGCGACACCTTGTTGTCGGTTTTGCCGATTCGTGCCGAGGAAATTTCGGTCTCGTTGTATGCCCATGACAAACAGCACAAGCAAAACAGCCTAGCGGTCGAGCGGTTGCTGGCGACGGCTATTTAAGAGGGGGCATAAACGTGCGGCAGCGATTTGAGATCGAACGGGGCAGGCGCATGAATAGCGCCGCCTCTTGGCGATGCCTGCTAACGCGGGTCAGCCCGTTATCTGTCAGCAAACTGAACCCTTCCTGAAGATAAATCTGATTCATAAAACGGAAGCTTTCCTACGGTTTACTCTCCTAAATGCCGGGAGTAAGCTGCCGACGTTTTCATCAATAGCGGAGACCCTCAGTGGGTACCAGTTCGAGTGACAGTAGTCGGCCGGTGTTGAAAACCGGCACATTCTCGGCAAGCTAACGCGCAGATTCCCCTGTCGTTGCTTGCTGACCAGCGAGCAGCGGCGTCTAGATCGGGCCAATAGTGAGCCCGAGCCTGAAGCCCTCTCATCGACACTGAAATATGTGCGAATCACGCCTATGGCGCTGCGGTTTGTCACATACATACGCGCGTGCCTCATGGCGCGGGGCGCTCGTTCGGCTGTGCCTTCTTCAGGGATCCGTTGACCGTAAGGGGAAGCCTCATGAGCCATGTTTTTATGCCGATTCGTCGTCGCCAGCATCGTCCCGCCTTGCCAGGTTGCGTGTACGCCAATAATTGACGGCGGGCTTGAGGCCCGCTCCCCGAGGTTAAAACCATGAATGACGGTTCGAGATTAAGGCCGCCTGCGTAGTCACTCTGAACTGAGTGAGCGCAGGCGGCGTAGGAGTAGCACCATGAAACTCACTCTGAAAGAATTCTTCGCAGGCTTTCTGCGCACTCGCCACATTGGACGGCACTTCCGCCGTTTGGCCTTGCTCGACAGTCTGACCACTACCACGGTCAGCCGTGAAGTGCCGCCAACCCTGGCGCAAACCCTGGTGACGGCGGCCAACGCTGAAAGCGCGGACCTGATCGACAAACTCGGCACGCACACCGATGGCCTGAGCGAAGCCGAGGCCGATGTAATGCGCCTGCAGCACGGCCTCAACGAGGTCGAACACGAGCAGCCACTCAGTCGCTGGGTGCACTTGTGGCATTGCTACAAAAACCCCTTTAACTTGCTGCTGACATTGCTCGCCGCGGTTTCGCTGGCCACCGATGACATTCAAGCTTGCGTGGTGATCAGCACCATGGTGGTACTGTCGACCTTGCTGCGCTTCTGGCAAGAAGCCAAGTCCAACAAGGCGGCAGATGCGCTCAAGGCGATGGTGAGCAACACCGCCACGGTGATGCGCCGCGATTTCAGCGCGGAAACCTCGCCTATGTTTGGCCGGTTCTCGGGCGCTGCCCAGCAGATCAAGGGTGCACAGCGCATTGAACTGCCGATCAAACAGTTGGTGCCGGGCGACCTGATTGTGTTGTCGGCGGGTGACATGATCCCGGCTGATTGCCGCGTGCTGAGCGCCAAGGATTTGTTTGTCAGCCAGGCGGCCATGACTGGCGAGTCGATGCCGGTCGAGAAATTTGCCCGTCAGTCAGACAGCCAGACCAGCAACCCGCTGGAGCTGGACAATATTCTGTTCATGGGCACCAACGTGGTGTCCGGAGCGGCGACGGCGGTGGTGCTCACCACCGGCAATAACACCTATTTCGGAGCGCTGGCCCAGCGCGTCGGGGCGACCGATCGTGGTCCGACATCGTTTCAGACCGGGGTTAACAAAGTCAGCTGGTTGCTGATCCGCTTTATGTTCGTGATGGCGCCGCTGGTGCTGTTTATCAACGGTTTCACCAAGGGCGACTGGACTGAGGCCTTGCTGTTTGCGCTGTCTATTGCGGTCGGCCTGACCCCTGAAATGCTGCCGATGATTGTGACTTCCACCCTGGCCAAGGGCGCAGTATTTCTGTCGCGTAAAAAAGTCATCGTCAAACGTTTGGACGCGATCCAGAACTTCGGCGCGATGGACGTGCTGTGCACGGATAAAACCGGGACTCTGACCCAGGACAAAATCTTCCTGGCGCGCAATGTGGATGTCTGGGGGCAAGAGTCTGATGACGTGTTGGAAATGGCCTACCTCAACAGCTACTACCAGACCGGGCTTAAAAACCTGCTGGACGTGGCAGTGCTGGAACACGTTGAAGTCCATCGCGAATTGAACGTGGGTACAGCGTTTAACAAAGTGGATGAGATTCCGTTCGACTTTACGCGTCGGCGCATGTCGGTGGTGGTGGCCGAGCAAGACCAGCCGCACGTGTTGATCTGCAAGGGCGCGGTCGAAGAAGTGCTATCGGTATGCAAAAACGTGCGCCATGGTGAGTCCGAAGAAGCCCTGAGTGACGAATTGCTGGCGCGTATTCGTCACGTGACGGCGGCCTTTAACGAAGAAGGTTTGCGGGTGGTAGCCGTTGCCGCGCGTTCAATGGCGCCCGGTCGTGACACCTATAGCTTGGCGGATGAGCAGGAGCTGACGCTGATTGGCTATGTGGCGTTTTTGGACCCGCCGAAAGAAAGCACCGCACCTGCACTCAAAGCCTTGGCGGAACACGGCGTTGCGGTCAAAGTACTGACCGGTGATAACGAACTGGTGACCGCGAAGATTTGCCGCGAAGTGGGCCTGGAGCAGCAAGGCTTGCTGATGGGCAATGACATTGAGCGTATGACTGATGCCCAACTGGCCGTGGCGGTGGAAACCACTAACGTGTTTGCCAAGCTCACTCCATCGCACAAAGAGCGCATTGTTCGCCTGCTCAAAGCCAATGGCCATGTGGTGGGCTTTATGGGTGACGGGATCAACGATGCCCCGGCGCTGCGTACTGCTGACATCGGGATTTCAGTGGACAGCGCGGTGGACATTGCCAAGGAAGCAGCTGACATCATTCTGCTTGAAAAAAGCCTGATGGTGCTGGAGGAGGGCGTGCTGGAAGGGCGCCGCACCTTCGCCAACATGCTCAAGTACATCAAGATGACCGCCAGTTCGAACTTCGGCAATGTGTTTTCAGTGCTGGTTGCCAGTGCGTTCATCCCGTTTCTGCCCATGTTGCCGATGCACCTGCTGGTGCAGAACCTGCTGTACGACGTGTCTCAAATCGCGATTCCGTTTGATAACGTCGATGACGAAATGCTGAAAAAACCACAACGCTGGCAGCCCGCTGATGTCGGACGTTTCATGCTGTTCTTTGGGCCAATCAGCTCGATCTTCGACATTCTGACCTTTTGCCTGATGTGGTACGTGTTCAAGGCCAATACCCCTGAGCATCAGACCCTGTTCCAGTCGGGCTGGTTTGTGGTCGGGTTGCTGACTCAAACCTTGATCGTGCACATGATTCGGACACCGAAAATCCCGTTCCTGCAAAGCCGGGCGGCCATGCCGCTGATGGTGATGACCGGGGTGATCATGGCCGTGGGTATTTTCCTGCCGATGGGCCCGCTGGCCGGCTACTTCAAATTGCAGGCATTACCGGCGCTGTACTTCGTTTTCTTGCCTATCATCTTGCTGGCGTACATGGTGCTGACCCAAGCGGTGAAGGGTTATTACATCCGTAAGTTTGGCTGGCAGTAAGCCACTTTGCAGGCGCTGGGGCAGGCTGTGATCTTTTAATGATCAAGAGATCACCGCCTCCAGTACGGGACTAATGTGGTGACAGGGATGAGCCCATGCAAGCAATTAACAACATCAATCTGGCTTCATTGATCGACACACTGGTTAGCCTTGGTTCGGCATTTATTCTGGGCGGGTTGATTGGTTTTGAACGTCAATATCGTCAGCGCACGGCGGGCTTGCGCACCAACGTGCTGGTGGCGGTGGGCGCTGCGATCTTTGTTGATATGGCCAATCGGCTGGGGGGGGCAGACGGAGCGGTACGAGTTGTTGCGTATGTGGTCTCGGGGATCGGCTTTTTAGGGGCCGGGGTCATCATGCGGGAAGAGGGCAATGTGCGCGGGCTCAACACGGCTGCGACATTGTGGGCTTCGGCGGCAGTGGGCGCCTGTTGCGGGGCGGATCTGATTCTTGAAGCACTGCTCGGCACCTTGTTTGTGCTGGCGGCCAATACCCTGTTGCGACCGATCGTTAACAACATCAACCGTCAGCCACTGGATGTGATTTCGTCTGAGGTCACTTACATGGTCTACGTGATTGCCCGACGCCATCAGCAAAAAGCGGCGCTGACGTTGCTGGAGGCCGAACTGGAGCGCAGCAATTACCCGGCGAGTGATCTGGACGTGCACGCGTTTGGGCAGGACGAAGTCGAAATTGAAGGCACGCTGATGGCTACCTCAGTCGATGGTGATGAGCTGGATGCACTGATCGCGCGTATTTCAACCTCGCCGCTAGTGGTTCAGGCCTTTTGGAGCCCAAGTACGACTGAGTAGTCCGTCTTGAGCGGTCGCCTATCTCCTTGAGAAATACCCTACACGCCATGTAGTAAATTCCCTTCTCGTAAGGTGCATCCAAATGGTGATTATGCGCGGCTTGGTTTAAATCAGGTGTCAGCATGCAACGTTCACGTCGTGCACCGGGTGCAAGAGAAGTTTGTAGGAAATATCCTATAATTTTCTGGGCACTCATTAGGGTATTTTTTTCGGGACGTTCACAACTTCATCTATTCGTACGGATGCCTTTGTGTCGAGCGCGTCCTATTACTGAGGCTTTCGCAGGGAGTTCAGATGCATAGCGTATTAATTGCGGATGATCATTCTTTAATTCGTTTGGCTGTGCGAGTGCACCTGCAAAAACACGGGTTTAATGTCGTGGCAGAAGCCACTAACGGAATTGATACGGTGCAATTGGCACGCCAGCATGGGGTAGACCTGATCGTGCTGGACATTACCATGCCGGGGCTGGATGGCCTGGAGGTGATTGGCCGGATTAAAGCATCAGGGTTGCCGTCCCGGATTTTGGTGCTGACGTCTCAATCGCCGTTGTTTTACTCACAGCGCTGCATGAAGGCTGGGGCGGCTGGGTTTGTCACCAAAAGCCAGGACCTCAGTGAGTTGGAGAGAGCGGTCAAAGTGGTGATGGACGGTTACACGTTTTTCCCCAATCTGGCGATCAGTTCAGTTCGTAATAGTGATGCAACGTTGACGGATCTGGAACTGATTGAGCGCTTATCCGCGCGCGAGTTAAGTATTTTGCAACAACTTGCTCGAGGGTCGAGTAATAAACAAATTGCGCTGGATATGACCTTAAGCAGTAAAACCATCAGTACGTATAAAGCGCGTTTAATTGAAAAGTTGAATATGAAGTCTGTGGTTTATTTGGCGGAATTTGCCAAGCGCAATGGCTTGATTTAAATGAATGTTCTGGTGCGGCAGGGACTTTTAATACTGGTGTTTGTGCTTGGTTTGCCATGCGCCGTTGCAGAGTCCGTGATACCCACATTGCAGTTGTTGGGCCGCTCCAATGTTGAAGCCTATAACGTGGTGCTTGAGGCGCAAGACTGGCAGTGGCTCAAGCAGCGCGGCACGTTGCGCCTGGGGGTTTCAGCTCCCGATTACCCACCCTTTGACATGACCGCCAACGGTCAGGACTTTGAAGGGCTGACCGCGGATTACGCGCAACTGCTGTCCGAGCTGTTGCACGTCAATATCGAGGTTAAACGCTACGCCTCAAGGCCACTGGCGATGGACGCGCTCAAAGCGGGTGAACTGGACTTGTTGAGCAGTGCCAATGGCTTTGAGGCGCAAGACCGCAAGCTGGTGCTGAGCCAGCCCTACGCCGACGACTCCCCAACGCTCGTGACCCGCAGTGGTAATCAACAGGCACTGCCCGCCGACCTGGCGGGCGTCAGGCTGGCCATGCTTGATCACTATCTGGCGCCGCAAAAGGTCATGGCGTTTTACCCCAAGGCCCTGTTGCAGTTGTACCCCTCAACCTTGAGTGCTATCGGTGCCGTGGCGTTTGGTCAGGCAGATGCTTACCTGGGTGACTTCATCAGTGCTAATTACCTGATCAACAAAAACTACCTGAATAATGTGCACTTGGCCGACTTCTCCCGCATAGAGTTCAGCCCGTTTTCGTTTGCTCTGGCGCGCGATAACACGCGCTTGCTGCGCATCATCAATAGCGCGCTGGCAGCGATCCCCGCCAGTGAGCGAATGACCATTGTGCGGCGCTGGCTGGCTGAACATCCCCGTGTACGGGTGGCGATCAATGATCAATATCTGCCGTTATCATTTATCGACGAACAAGGCGCGTTTAAAGGCGTGAGCGCTGACGTGCTGTTTAATATCGCGGCCCGCACCGGGATCGAGTTCGAGTCGGTAAAAGGTGACTCGGTCGAAGACTTGATTCAACTGGTCAGCACCGGCAAAGCGGATGTCATCGGTGCCTTTACTCCCAGCGCGTATCGCGAAAGTCAGTTACGTTTTAGCCGACCTTACCTGACGACCCCTTTTGTGCTGGTTACTCGCACCGGCCCCAACAGCCCCAGTACTCTGGATGAGATGGCCGGTCAGCGGTTGGTGCTGGTACGGGGCAATGCGTTGCGCGAATTTGTGTTGGCTCACTATCCGGCTATTCAACTGCTTGAAGCGGATAACGCGGCAGATGCGATGAGCATGGTCGCGCAGGGTAAGGCTGATGGCGCCGTCAATGCGTTGATCAGTGCGCGCTACATGATCTCGCGCCGTTTTAATGAGCAATTGCATATCACCAGCACCGTCGGCGCGCAGCCTGCGCAGATTGGTTTTGCAACCGCTCGTGATGCCCCAGAGTTGCATGCGATTCTGGATAAAGCACTGCTCAGTATTACGCCGGAAGAAATGAGTGTGCTGACCAATCGCTGGCGCGATGACACCCGTGAAGGTGAGAGTTACTGGTTGCGCAATCGGGCGGCGATCATCCAAGGTTTTGCCATTGCGGCCGTCTTGCTACTCGTCGCACTGGGCTGGATTGCCTACTTGCGCAGGACCATAGCCAAGCGCCAGCAACTGTTGGAGCAGGTGCAACTCGCCAAGCAAAGTGCTGATGAGGCGAACCGCGCAAAAACGACCTTTCTGGCGACCATGAGCCATGAAATTCGCACCCCCATGAATGCCGTGATTGGCATGCTCGAACTGGCCATGAAAAAAGCCGACCAAGGGGTGATGGACCGTTTTGCAATTGAAGTGGCTTCGGGGGCGGCCCGTGAATTACTGGATTTGATTGGCGATATTCTGGACATCGCGCGTATTGAGTCCGGGCACCTGTCGCTGAGCCCAAAACGCGCCAATGTCCAGCTACTGACAGAAGCGGTAGTGCGCATGTTTGATGGTCTGGCGCGTCAGAAGCGTTTGAGCCTGGTGTATGAACTTAACGCATCTGAGTCGGATGTGAATGTGTTGATCGACCCGTTGCGCTTTAAACAGATTGTTTCCAACGTATTGAGCAATGCCATCAAGTTCACTGAAGCGGGTGAGATCCGCCTCATGTTGAACGTGCGTCCTCAGTCTGATGAGCAGCAGGTGATGATTGAGCTTTGGGTGCAAGACACTGGCGCAGGCATTTCTGAGCAGGATCAACGTCGGCTGTTCAGTCCTTTTGTGCAGGCCAGCAACAATACGCAATCGGCGCGCAGTAGTTCAGGCTTGGGATTGGTCATTTGCCGTGCGCTTTGCGAAATGATGGGCGGCACAATTCAACTGAGCAGTGAGTTGGGCAAGGGGACTCTCGTTGAGATCATGCTCGTGGTGCCGCGACTTGAACCCCTCGTTGAGCCTGTTGTCGTCGAGGCACAGGCGTGGGCCCCACAGCGTTCGTTGAATATTTTGGTGGTGGATGATTACCCGGCCAACCGGATGCTCTTGTCTCAGCAGTTGAGTTACCTGGGACATCGCGTGACAGATGCCGAAAATGGCGCGCAAGGCCTTGCTGCGTGGCGCGTTGGCGGCTTTGAGGTGATCATGACTGATTGCACTATGCCGGTCATGAATGGCTATGACCTGGCGCGAGCAGTGCGTCGCGAAGAGCAGGAAAAAGGGCTTGAACCCTGCCTGGTTTTTGGTTTTACAGCCAATGCACAGCCTGAGGAAATTGAACGTTGCCGCGAGGCGGGGATGGATCAGTGTCTGTTCAAGCCCATCAGCCTGAAGGACTTGAGCGTTTGCCTTAATTGCGCAGTGCTCAGCGAGCAGTCGGGTACGGATGCCAATCAACCTTCGGTGGGTGAGGATGAGCTCAATCTGAGTTACCTCAAGCAACTGTCTCAAGGCGACGACACTCAGCTTCACAATTTACTGGCCGAGTTGGCACTCAGTAACAGCCAGGACCTTGTGCGACTCATGGCGCTTTTTGTTGAAGATGATTATCGCGGGTTGGCTGAGTTGGCACATGGGATCAAAGGCGGAGCGGCGTTGGTCAAGGCCAGCGCGTTGATCGCGTGTTGCGAACAATTGGAAGCGGCGTGTGCTCAGGCCGACCCGCAACGGGTTACGGCCTGTGTAGACGCCTTGCATGGCTGTATGGAGCATCTTGGCGAGGCTTTGGAGGGTTATTCAGCTACCCGTGATGCGCGTTGAACGGGAGGGGATCGATGCCTTGAAATACGTGCGAGCACACTTATTTAAGTGTGAGTGCGAGCTTGTTCCATTTGAAAGTTCTCACCAAAAACTTTTGACGATGGTTCAACCACTATGCCGACTAAATCCTTACGAATACTGATCGCCGACGCTGACCCGGATCAGGCGCTGAAAATAGAAAGGGCACTTAACCACGCAAAGTATTTTCGAGTGGCGCCTTTGTACCGCCTTGAAGCGCTGACGGGGTTGGCTGACGCGCAAACCGATGATTTTGATTTGCTCCTGATCAGCCAGAAAATGGCGGGGGGGGCGTCTGTCGATGCGGACCAGTACCACCGTGACAATACGCAGTTTCGCCATGTCCGGATCTATCGGGATGCTGATTTACTGGTGACTCAAATTAATCAGCTGATGCAACGCATTGACCCTTTGAGCCACCGCTCAGGTTAACCCTTGTCTGCGTCACCTTGAGCAGGCTAAGTTGTTGCAAACGGATAACAACAGCCTGAGTCTTCGAGGAATACGCACAATGTCGGAAGTTGTAATCGTGCAAGCAAGCTATACAGACCCGGTTCATGCACAAGCACTGAGAGACGTTTTAAACCACTACGCCAAAGACCCGATGGGAGGGGGTGAAGCGTTATCCCCGCAGGTGCTGGAGCGACTGCCCGGCGAGTTGGCCAAACGTGCGCATGCGTTTAGCGTGCTGGCTTTTGTGAATGGCGAAGCCGCTGGGCTGGTTAACTGCTTTGAAGGCTTTTCGACGTTTGCCGGGCAGCCTCTGGTCAATGTGCATGACGTTTCAGTGGTCGATACCTATCGCGGTCTGGGCTTGAGCCAGAAAATGCTGGATAAGGTGCAAGCCATTGCCCTTGAGCGCGGCTGCTGCAAGATCACCCTCGAGGTGCTTGAAGGCAATCCGGTGGCTCAAGGCTCTTATCGCAAGTTTGGATTCAGCGAGGGGCAACTCGATCCGGCACACGGGCGCATGCTGTTCTGGAGCAAGCCGCTGTAGCCCTGGCGTTGCCAGCACCGTGTTGTTCACTCAAGTGAAGAGTATTGGCGTCAATAGCAGGGTTTTGGTCATTCAACGGGGCGCTTAAAGCGCCCCGTTGTTTTTTACTGTTTGACCACGTTTTGTGGTGCCGCGGGTTTAGGTTTGAGCAGGCTGAAGTCGATCAAGGCTTTTTGCGGGCGCGAGTAGGGATTGCCGATCAGTTGTGGGCGTGGCACAAACTGGTCGCTGACCAGGCTCTTCTTGTCATCCAGTTCGTCAGCACTAAGCCCGGCCAAGTCAGCCCAGGTATGGATGAACTGTGAACTGCTATAAGGACGGCCCAGGTCGCTGGCGAAATTCCAAGTATGGCTTTCACGCCATTTGGGTGAGGCCCAGACCATAAACGGAATGGTGTACATCGGTGCCGTTGGCTTGGCTTCGTTACGGCCCAGTGTGTCGTGGCCGGCAGAGTCGAATACGTCTTCACCATGGTCTGACAAGTACAACAGAAAGCCGTTAGGGTCGGTTTTGGCAAAGTCCTTGATCAGGCTCGATACCACGAAATCGTTGTACAACACGGCATTGTCGTAGCTGTTGTAGGTGGGCACCTGATCATCGGTCAGCCCGGCGGGAGCACCCGTGCGGTCGTTGAACTTGTCGAAAGTCGGTGGGTATCGGTACTGATAGCTCATGTGGGTGCCGAGCAGGTGAATCACGATCAATTTGCGTGGTGCGCTGTCAGCCAGAATTTTATTGAACGGCTCCAGTACGTCGCCGTCGTATTGGCGCGCGTTCTGGTTACGGTTGTTGTTGAGGTAAACCTGCTGGTCTGCCTGCTCGGAGAACGTTGTGAGCATGGTGTTGCGTTTAGTCATGGTTTGCTGGTTGGTGACCCAGAAGGTTTTGTAACCCGCTTGTTTCATCACGCTGACCAGCGATGGGGTGCTGAGGTACAGATCCGGGTGCTCTTCGTCAGCAAACGTCAGCACTTGCTGCAAGGCTTCGATGGTGTACGGACGTGGTGTGACGACGTTGTCAAAGATCGCCAGTTGGTCGCGCAACTTGTCCAGGTTAGGCGTGGTTTCACGCGGGTAGCCATACAGGCTCATGCGCTGACGGTTGGTGGATTCACCGATCACCAGCACCAGGGTGGTGGGTTTGCCCGCTTCTGCATCCTTGAGGTTTGTCAGGGGCGCAATTTTGCTGGCGCTGGCGAGCATGCCTTGCATGCTGTCCAACTGCTGCAGGTAGCGCCGGTACGCGACCACCATCTGCCATGGCACGGCCGGCTCAACCCGGCTTTCAAAGCTTTCAACGGCCGAGGCGAAGGTGTCGTGTTTAAGGGTTTGTTTAATCAGCGGGTAGCCGACCACTGCGATCAAAATCGCCATCGCGGCAGCCCAGGCCTGAGCGCGGGGCAGGTACACCGGGCGCAGGCGCGTCCAAAGGAAGATGGCGAAAGCGGTGTGGGCAAGGAACGCCAGAACCATCCACCAGGCAAAGTATTGAGTCACGTACTCGCCGGCTTCTGAGGGGTTCGACTCAAACATGATGAAGATGACGCTTTGCGAGAACTCTTGCTGATAGATAAAGAAGTAGCCAAGGCTGGCCATGGAACAGGCCCATAGCACGACGCCAATCACTGCCGCCATGATTCGGGTGCGGGCCGGAAACAGCAGCATCGGTGCCAGCCAGAGGGCGCTCATTACAAACGCTTGGCGAAAACCTGAAAAACCGGAGGTGCCGGTGAGTTGTATCAGCAACTGGGTGATGCCGGAAAAGTACCAGAAGAACAGAAAAAGCCAGCCCAAACCTGCCCAGTCGAAACCTTTCGCAGACGCGTTACTGCGTTTAAACAACCCCATACAGCTCTCCAACGACAACAAGTTGAATGGTTGAGCCGTCTTATTCGGCGCAACACGTTAGGGCTGCCTGAAAATAAAGCAGCCACAAAGTGTTTAATTGTCACAATTGTGTTGTGAAAACTTTGTTGGAAGGGAAGCTGAGGCCGATTTGGAGAGCGTCTCACCCAGGTAAATGTGTACTTTTTTGCAGTTTGGAGGCTCTCGTCCGTCTGTTGAGCGTATTCAGTCGGGAATCTGTCCTGCTGCTTGTGCGAAACTATGCGCCATGCGCTAGGACTAATCCTGAGCCGAGCACCTTTAGCCCTGCTGAACTAAGGTGCTGTACACCTATTTATTTGTCGTTGGGAGCAACAGTACATGCAGTTGGGAATTATTGGATTGGGCCGTATGGGCGGTAACATCGCACGGCGTCTGATGCTCAATGGGCATACAACCGTGGTTTTTGACCGCAATACCGACTTTGTCAGTGCTCTGGAAAAGGACGGCGCCACGGGCGTTGTCGACTTGCCTGCGCTGGTTGCTGGCCTGGCCAAGCCCCGCGCTGTGTGGGTCATGCTGCCATCGGGCGCGCCGACCGAAGACACTATCGACACCCTGAGCCAACTGCTCGACGCCGATGACATCATCATTGATGGCGGTAACACCTTCTATAAAGACGATATTCGTCGTTCGAAAGCGCTGGCTGAAAAAGGCATTCGTTATGTCGACGTCGGCACTTCGGGCGGCGTTTGGGGCCTGGAACGTGGCTACTGCATGATGATCGGCGGTGACAGCGAGGTAGTTAAACACCTGGATCCGCTGTTCGCTGCTTTGGCACCGGGCCTGGGTAATATTCCTCGCACCAAAGACCGAGTGTCTGATGATGATCGCGCAGAGCGCGGCTACATCCACGCGGGTCCGGCGGGCGCAGGGCACTTCGTCAAGATGGTGCACAACGGTATTGAGTACGGCTTGATGCAGGCTTACGCCGAAGGCTTCAACCTGATGAAAATGAAAGGGGGTGAAAACCTGCCTGAAGAACAACGTTTTGATTTGAATCTGGGTGATATTGCTGAAGTGTGGCGCCGTGGCAGCGTAGTCTCGTCCTGGTTGCTGGACCTGACAGCCGATGCCCTGGCCACTGATGCCCCGCTGGACGGTTACTCAGGTGCAGTGGCAGACAGCGGTGAAGGCCGTTGGACCATCGAAGCTGCCATGGAGCAATCGACGCCGGTGCCTGTTTTGTCGAATGCCTTGTTTGCCCGCTACAGCTCACGCCAGCAAAGCCTCTATGGCGACAAATTGTTGTCGGCCATGCGCTTTGGTTTTGGCGGCCACGTGGAGACGCCTAAGAAATGACCGAACTGTCCAGCAAATCCAACGTTAAACCTGCGCCCCCGACCACACTGTTTCTGTTTGGGGCTCACGGTGATCTGGTAAAGCGCTTGTTGATGCCGGCGCTTTACAACTTGAGTCGGGACGGTTTGCTGGACGATGGTTTACGTATTGTGGGGGTTGATCACAATGCGATCAGTGATGAGGGCTTTGCAAAAAAGCTGGAGGACTTCATTCGCACGGAGGCCGCCACCAAAGTCGATCGTCCTGATGGTCAAGGCTTGAACGCCGATTTATGGGCCCGCTTGGCGAAGAACATCAGTTATGTGCAGGGCGACTTTCTCGACGACAGCACCTATGAGGCGCTGGAGCAGAAGATTTTCGCCAGTGGCTCCGGTAACGCGGTGTTCTACCTGGCGACTGCCCCGCGCTTTTTCAGCGAAGTGGTGCAGCGGCTAGGTGCCAGCGGGTTGCTTAAAGAAACCCCGGGTGCGTTTCGCCGGGTAGTTATTGAAAAACCTTTTGGCTCTGACGTGGAAACCGCGCAAGCGTTGAACGCATGCCTGTTGAGCGTCATGGGCGAGAAGCAGATCTACCGGATTGACCATTATCTAGGTAAGGAAACCGTGCAGAACATTTTGGTCAGCCGGTTCTCCAACGGGTTGTTCGAATCGTTCTGGAACAATCACTACATTGACCATGTGCAGATCACGGCGGCGGAAACCGTCGGGGTCGAGACCCGTGGCAGCTTTTACGAAAACACCGGCGCCTTGCGCGATATGTTGCCCAATCATCTGTTTCAGCTATTGGCGATGGTGGCGATGGAGCCTCCAGCCGCTTTTGGTGCTGATGCGGTGCGTGGCGAGAAAGCCAAGGTCATTGGCGCCATTCGTCCATGGTCGCTGGAAGATGCCCGCAAGAACTCGGTCCGTGGCCAGTACACCGCGGGCGAGTCGGCCGGTAAACCTGTTGTCGGTTACCGTGAAGAGAGCAATGTGGCCGCTGACAGTACCACCGAGACCTTTGTGGCGCTCAAGGTGATGATCGACAACTGGCGTTGGGTCGGCGTGCCTTTTTATCTGCGTACCGGCAAGCGCATGAGTGCGCGTGACACTGAAATTGCTATTTGCTTCAAGCCAGCACCTTATGCGCAATTTCGCGACACCCAAGTGGAGCGCTTAAAACCCAATTATCTGCGTATCCAGATTCAGCCCAACGAAGGTATGTGGTTTGACTTGCAGGCCAAACGTCCGGGGCCGGGTTTGAACATGGCCAATATCGAACTGGGGTTTGCCTACAAGGACTTCTTCGAAATGCAGCCCTCAACGGGCTACGAAACGCTGATTTATGACTGCCTGACGGGCGATCAAACCTTGTTTCAACGGGCCGACAACATCGAAAACGGTTGGCGCGGCGTGCAGCCTTTTCTAGATGCATGGCGTGAGCAGGTGGATGTTCCTCTTTATAAGGCCGGAGAGGATGGGCCGGAAGCTGCAAAAGACCTGCTGGCTCGCGATGGTCGGGTGTGGCTGAGCATAGGATGAATACGGTAAATCAAGGCCCGATTGAATTAGTCCTGTGTGACATGGATGGCACCTTGCTGATGCCTGATCACAGTATCAGCCCTCGCAATTTGGCAGCGGTAAGGGCGCTGCAAGCGGCAGGTGTACATTTCACTTTGGCCACTGGCCGCCCGCCCAGAGGTATGCGCGATCAAGTCAAGCAGCTGGGAGTTGAACTGCCAACGGCGGCTTTCAATGGCGGGGTGCTGGTGAATGCCGACGGCAGTTACTTGCAATCGCATCGCTTGCCATTTGAAGCGGTGCTCAAGACCCTGGCATTACTGGCGCACCATGAAGAAGTTGAAGTCTGGGTATTTGCCGGCGATGAGTGGTTGCTGCGTGATCCGCATGCTCCCATGGTTGCTCAGGAGCAGAACTCTTTGGGGTACGCCCCGCGCGCAGTGCCGGATTTTGAGCCGTATTGTCATCGCGTGGACAAGATTGTGGCGACCTGTCGCAATGTATCGTTGCTGGCTGAGCTTGAGCATCAGTTGCAGCACGCATTTAACGGCCAAGCCTTGGCCAGCCGATCGCAAGCGCATTATCTGGATGTGACGGCCCCTCGGGCGAACAAAGGTGATGCACTTGTTACGTTGGCGAGCCTTTTAGGGGTGCCGCTGGAGCGCACGATGGCCATCGGTGATGGAGGAAATGATCCCGCGATGTTCCAGCGTGCAGGGCTTTCGGTGGCAATGGGGCAAGCGAGTGAAGAGGTTCGCCAGCAGGCGATGCAGGTCACTGGCAGCAATCTCGAAGACGGTGTTGCACAAGCCATTGAGCGTTACGTCCTGAAGCCTTGAAGGGTATTTTGATAGGTCATTTTGTCCGGGTTTTGGCGTTATCGCGGCCTGCCTGCGGCGCACAGTGCTTGTTATAGTCGGCGGCTCATTGACCGCTAGCAGCGACCTACAAAGGATTCAGGTTATGCCCGACTACCAGGCTTTTAAAGTTGAGTTAAACGACAGCGTCGCCCACGTGATCATCAATCGACCTGAAAAGGTCAATGCGATGAATGCGGCGTTCTGGACTGAGATCATCGAGATTTTTCAGTGGATCGATGAAACCGATGCCGTGCGGGTGGTGGTCATCAGCGGCGCAGGCAAGCACTTTTCGGCAGGCATTGACCTGATGTTGCTGGCCTCGGTGGCCAATGAACTGGGCCAAGATGTCGGACGTAATGCACGCCTGCTGCGACACAAGATCCTTCAAATGCAGGCCTCGTTCAATGCGGTTGATCAGTGCCAGAAGCCTGTACTGGCGGCAATCCAGGGTTACTGCATTGGCGGAGCCATTGATCTGATCGCGGCCTGTGACATGCGTTATGCCGCCGAGGATGCGCAGTTTTCAATCAAGGAAATCGATATGGGCATGGCGGCCGATGTCGGCACTTTGCAACGTTTGCCGCGCATTATTGGTGATGGCATGCTTCGCGAGCTGGCTTATACCGGGCGCGTGGTTGGCGCTGAAGAAGCGTGCAGCATTGGCTTGGTCAACCGGGTCTACAGTGATCATGAGCGCCTGCTGGACGGGGTCATGACCATTGCGCGTGATATTGCCAGCAAATCGCCAATTGCCATTGGTGGCACTAAACGGATGATCAGTTACATGCGCGATCATCGTGTTGACGATGGTCTTGAATATGTTGCCACCTGGAACGCGGCCATGCTGCAATCCACCGACTTGCGCTTGGCGGTGGCGGCGCACATGAGTAAACAAAAGCCTGAATTTCAGGATTGACGCGGGCGCCGCGTCGCACTTCAACTTGACCTGGGATGTTGTGATGACTTCGCGTTGGACTACGGCAGTACTGGATACCGATCTTCCTGGTGGCTTGGCAGTGGTACGCGGCTCGGAAGGTTTTTTAGTCGATGACAATGGCCCGCTGTTTACACGCGAATGGCTAAGACGTCAGGAACTGCCGGTACTCGTCGAGCACGGCATTGGTCATCTGGATGGCGAGCCGGTGTACCTGCTGGAGCTGCAGGGCACTGCTCAGGTTGAGGGTTGTCATTGGCAAGGGTTGCGGGCGTTTATGCTGGAGGGCGATCACACCCTCTACAAGGTGCTGGGATACGCCGCGCAAATTGGCACGTGGGCACGCGAGCATCGTTTCTGCGGCAGCTGTGGGGGGACGATGACGCAGGTGCCGAGAGAGCGTGCGATGTATTGCGCGCCCTGCGACTTGCGTAGTTATCCGCGTATTTCCCCGAGCATGATTGTGTTGGTTACCCGAGGCGACGAAGTCTTGCTGGCACGCTCGCCACGTTTTGTGCCGGGCGTTTACAGCACCTTGGCAGGCTTTGCCGAGCCAGGTGAATCGGCCGAAGACTGCCTGATTCGCGAGGTGTACGAAGAGGTGCAAGTGGAGGTCAAAAACATTCAGTACGTGGGCAGCCAATGCTGGCCTTTCCCGCACTCAATGATGCTGGGCTTTCATGCGCAATATGCGGGGGGCGAGATCGTGCCCCAGGCCGATGAGATTGAAGATGCACAGTGGTTCAGCATTCATGACCTGCCGCCGTTGCCAGCGTCGCGCTCGATTGCGCGCTATCTCATCGACCTTTATGTGGCGCGACGTTTAGGCCAGGTTGAACCAGTGTTGCCAGGCTAGGCGTACTGTCAGCCCCAAGACAACGGTAATAAATACCGGGCGAATGAATTTGGCCCCGCCGCTGATTGCGCTGCGGGCGCCAAAGAACGCGCCGATCATGACCGCAAAGCCCATGGTCAGACCGATGATCCAGTCCACGTGCCCCGAAAATACAAAGACGGACAGTGCCGCGATGTTGCTGACGAAGTTCATGCTGCGGGCCACGCCGCTGGCCTTCACCAGATCGATGGGGTAAAGCAGCATGCTGCTGACGGTCCAGAACGCACCGGTTCCAGGGCCAGCCACACCATCATAGAAGCCCAGGCCCAAACCTTGTGGTAGCTGCCATTTCTTCTTGATGGGAGCGTTGTTGTCGATCGGGGTTTTCGGGGTGCCACCGAACAGTAAGTAAAGGCCGCAGCCGAAAACGATGACGGGCAACATTTTGTTGAGCCATTCAGCGGGCATGTAGTGTGCGGTAACGGCACCGATCAGTCCGCCTGCCAATGTGCCAAAAATGGCCAGTTTCCATTCGCGAGGGTGAAACAGCTTGCGTCTGTAGAAGGTGAGGCTGGCGGTGGCTGCGCCAAAGGTCGAGCTAAGTTTGTTGGTGCCCAGTACCAGATGCGGTGGCAAGCCAGCGGTCAGCAGGGCAGGGGTGGTGAGCAAGCCGCCACCGCCGGCAATGGCATCGATAAAACCGGCGACAAATGCAACGGCGGCCAGAATGGCAAGAGTGGTCAAATCTACGCTGAGTTCAAAAGGCATGGGGGTCGGCTTAATTAGGCTGGACGTACAGCGCTGATGCGCGGAAGGACGTCATCTTACCTATAACGGTGAGCAGCGGCGACAGACACATGTACTGCTGGCAGTGTTGTCTGGCGGGCAGTGAATCAACAGGAATGTACCTATTCTGACAGTATGCTGTTGCTCTGACTCTTGAGATAGAGCGCTTGGCGTGTTGGCACATTTGCTGCTCTGGTTAATTCAGGTATTAACATCGAGAGTATGCCAATGAGTCAGCAAGCTATTAAATTTGCCTACTGGGTACCCAATGTCAGTGGCGGTCTGGTCGTTAGCAAGATTGAACAGCGCACCAGTTGGAACATTGATTACAACCGCAAGTTAGCGCAGTTGGCTGAAGCTGCTGGTTTCGAGTATGCATTGACCCAAATTCGTTTTACGGCGGGCTATGGTGCGGAGTTTCAGCATGAGTCGGTGGCGTTTAGTCACGCTTTGTTGGCGGCCACCACGCACTTGAAAGTGATCGCGGCTATTTTGCCGGGCCCCTGGAAGCCCGTTTTAGCCGCCAAGCAACTGGCGACGATCGATCAACTGACTGAGGGGCGTATCGCGGTCAATATTGTGAGCGGCTGGTTTAGGGGTGAGTTCAATGCGATTGGCGAGCATTGGCTGGAACACGATGAGCGCTATCGTCGTTCGCAAGAGTTCATCCAGGTGTTAAAGGGTGTCTGGACTCAAGATGACTTTACCTTCAAGGGGGATTTCTACCGGGTCAACAACTACACCTTGAAACCCAAGCCATTAGCCTGGCCTCACCCCGAGATCTTTCAGGGTGGCAGTTCGCGTGCTGCGCGTGATATGGCGGCAACGGTGTCGGATTGGTATTTCACCAATGGCAATACGCCGGAAGGGCTCAAAGCCCAGATCGACGATATCCGTGCCAAGGCGGCTGCTAATCAGCATGCCGTAAAAATTGGGGTTAACGCTTTTGTTATTGCGCGTGACACTGAAGAGCAAGCGCGAGCAGTCTTGCAGGACATCCTTGATAACGCGGATGTAGAAGCCGTTAAGGCTTTTGGGCATGCGGCTCAACAGGCTGGCAAGTCTTCGACCGAAGGCGAGGGCAATTGGGCTAAATCGACTTTCGAAGATTTGGTGCAGTACAACGATGGATTTAAAACCAATCTGATTGGTACACCTGAGCAAATAGCAGAGCGGATTGTGGCTCTTAAAGCCTTGGGTGTGGACTTGGTGCTGGCGGGATTCCTGCATTTTCAGGAGGAGGTCGAGTACTTCGGGCGACGGGTTCTACCGTTGGTTCGCGAGTTGGAGGCCCGTCGTCTTGAAGAGCTATCGGTAGTCTGATGCGGCATCGAGCAGCAGCCGTCACAAGGCTGCTGCTTTTGCTACAGCGATTGTCGCAAATAGGGCGAGCCTGTTTCTGTTTCGGCGCGACGTGTATTGACGGACAGCGCTCCGAGTTTAATCAGGCGTGTACGCGTGACATTGCGGCTCAGGCCCAGCAGTTTGGCAGTGTGCACTTGGTTGTGATGGCAAAACTCGTAGGCGGCCCTTAAAAGGCTGTCTTCGACTGTTTCATGCAGCGCGCCCGGTTGCTCTTCGAAAAGTTTTCGAAACGCACGTTGCAGCAAGTCCTGAGTGCTGTCTTGCGAGGATGTGTATGAGTGGGCCGGTGCGTCTTGACGTCTGATGCGTGACTGCGACAGGCGCAGGTCTTGCACGGTGATGGTTTGATTGCGGCACAGCAGCAGGCTGTGATGCACGACGTTTTCCAATTCGCGGATGTTTCCCTGCCATGGGTGTTGCTTGAGCACCTCTTCTGCGCATGCGCTCAGTGCCGTTGGCCCGTGTTGCAGGCGTTGGCGATAGGTGTGAAGGAAGTGTCTGGCCAGGGGCAGGATGTCTCCTGGTCGCTCGCGCAAGGGGCGCAGCACAAGGCTCACAACATTCAGTCGGTAATACAGGTCCTCTCGAAAGTGCCCGGCCTCAATCGCTTGCTCAAGATTTACATTCGTAGCGGCCAGTACACGAACATTGATCGGGGTACTTTTGCGTGAGCCCAGTCTCACGACTTCTTGTTCTTGTAGAACGCGCAGCAGTTTCACTTGAATGGGCAGCGGTAAATCGCCGATTTCATCCAGAAACAGCGTGCCGCCATCCGCCTCTTCAAACCAGCCGGCCTTTGCTGCCAATGCGCCTGTGAAGGCACCTTTCTCATGTCCGAACAATTCGGCTTCGACCAGTGACTCGGCAAACGCGCCGCAGTTAACGGCTACGAAAGGTTGCTGATGACGGTGGCTGAGTTGGTGGATATGACGAGCAACCAACTCTTTGCCGGTGCCTGTTTCGCCAATGATTAAAACGCTGGCGTCGCTGGGCGCTATTTGTTGCAGGTGTGTCAGCAACTCCTTGGACACAGGATCTTCAAATACTTGGGCTGTGGCCCTAATGGAGGTTGCGAGTGCCGGAGTGGCGGGTAAGGTTAAAAGCTGCAATTGACAGCTCCTTTTTATCGGGGGCTCTGCCCACAAAAGGAAAGCCGAGGGAGACTTTATAAGGGGATTTAGTTATTCCGTAAACTAACGTAATTCCATATTTATATATCCTTATGGCATATCAGACTTGCGCAAGACCCTACTTTTAGCGCTTCATAAGGCTATGGGGTTGCGACTGGCTAAATTTGGGAACGTTCCTACACCTTTTCTTGATGCCGACCCTTTTGCCAGCCTGATCAATCGGTTATTTCTAATCGCCACCTTTTCATGTGGCTTCACTCTTCTGCTATCAAGCAATGCCTGATTCCGGAACGCGCTCAGTGGGTTCGCACAATGAACAAACGACCTCTTTATTTCGATTACGCCGCCACCACGCCTGTGGACGATCGTGTCATTCAGGTGATGGTCGATTGCCTTGGGTTTGCAGGTAATTTTGGTAACCCTGCTTCGGGTTCTCATGTTTTTGGTCAGCAAGCCCGGCAGTCGGTAGAGCTGGCGCGTGAGCAGGTTGCGCAGTTGATCAATGCCAGTGCCGCGCAAATTATCTGGACCTCAGGGGCTACCGAGTCCAATAACCTGGCGTTGAAAGGCGTTGTTCAAGCCAGTCGTGAATCACGTGGGCACCTCATCACCAGTCAAATCGAACACAAGGCGGTGCTGGATACCGCATATTTTCTGCAGCAATCAGGCTTTGATGTGACGTTTCTGGCGCCGGATAAGGACGGGCTCGTGAGTGCTGAACAAGTCAGCGCTGCCCTGCGTGAGGACACGCTGCTGGTATCGCTGATGCTGGTCAATAATGAGCTGGGAACGGTGAATGACATCCTTGCCATTGGCCGCGTGGTACGCGAGCACGGCGCATTGTTGCATGTGGATGCGGCACAGGGTGCCGGTAAGGTCGCTATCGATCTGGCGGAGTGGGCGGTGGATCTGATGTCATTCTCGGGGCACAAGATTTATGGCCCCAAAGGGATTGGCGCTTTGTATGTAGGGCCGCGGGCGCAGGATCGTTTACAGGCGCAGATTCATGGTGGCGGGCATGAGTCCGGTTTGCGCTCCGGTACTTTGGCGACTCACCAGATTGCAGGCATGGGTGCAGCTTTTGCCATTGCCAGTCAATCATTTGCTCAAGAGTTGGCGCACATTCAGGGACTGCGTCAACGTTTGCTTGAGCAACTGGCTGATGTACCGGGGTTGCAGTGTAATGGTTCTGCGACGCAACGAATTCCTCACACGTTGAGCCTGACGTTCACCGAAGGGCATTTCAACAGTTCGGCGTTGGGCGCGGTTCTTGCTTACTCATCCACTTCTGCGTGCAACTCCGCGAGTAAGGCGCCATCGCATGTGTTGCTGGCAATAGGGCATGATGCTGACAAAGCGGGTCGAACCATCCGCTTGAGTCTTGGGCGTTTTACCCGTGAGGAGGAGATAGATGCAGTGGCAAGTGCAATCAAAGCCGCAGTCGCTGCGCCTGCACCTTTTTGGGCAGTTGCCCAGTCTTGATGGGTGATTCATTATCCGTCACGAACAATAAATAACCGTGACCAGCAGGAGAGAGGATGAGTAGTCAGTCGTTGAATCAGGAACCGATGGTGCAGCGCTTGGCGCGTACCCGCGCATTGATGGAGCAGAACGGTATCTATGCGTTATTGGTTCCATCGGCCGATCCCCATCTCTCGGAATACTTGCCTGCTTATTGGCAGGGGCGGCAATGGTTGTCGGGTTTCCATGGTTCAGTGGGCACGTTGATAGTGACGCCGACCTTCGCAGGTTTATGGGCTGATAGCCGTTACTGGGAACAGGCAGGCAAAGAACTTGCCGGTAGCAGCATTGAACTGGTCAAGTTACAGCCCGGCCAGCCAGGCCCTCTGGATTGGCTGGCGGAGCAGGTGCCTGCAGGTGCGACGGTTTCTGTTGATGGCGCTGTTTTTGCGCTGGCTTCTGCTCGAACCCTGGAGAGCAAGCTTAATGAGCGCGGTGCCATTTTGCGCACTGATATCGACGTGTTGAATCTGGTATGGGCGGATCGTCCCGCGCTTCCGACCCAGCCGGTATATGAGCATTTGCCTCCGCAGGCAACAGTGAGCCGTGGGAAAAAACTGGCAGCGTTGCGCGAAACGCTCAAGCAGCGCGACGCCGATGCGCATTTCATCGCGACCCTGGATGACATCGCCTGGTTGTTTAACCTGCGCGGCTCCGATGTCTCTTTTAACCCGGTGTTTGTTTCGTTTGCCTTGATTGAGTCTACGCAGGCCACTTTGTTTGTTGACGTGAACAAAGTCAGCGCTGAGTTGCAAGAGACACTCTTGCAGGATGGCGTCAAGTTGCGTGACTACGCTGAGATCCATGCTGCGCTGGCAGCGTTGTCTGTAAACACTCGACTTATGGTTGATCCGGCGCGGGTGACGTGTGGCTTGCTCAATAACTTGAACCCTGACGTGACGCTTGTTGAAGGCTTAAACCCAACAACGCTGGCAAAGTCGCAAAAGAGCCTTGATGACGCTTTCCATATCCGGCAGGCCATGGAGCAGGACGGTGCCGCTCTCTGCGAATTTTTTGCGTGGTTGGAAACAGCCTTGGGGAGGGAGCGCGTCACGGAGCTGACCATCGATGAACAGTTGACTGCGGCTCGTGCTCGTCGTCCTGGCTTCGTATCGCTGAGTTTCAATACCATCGCGGCTTTTAATTCCAATGGTGCGATGCCGCATTATCACGCAACCGAGCAAGAACATGCTGTGATCGAGGGCAATGGCTTATTGCTGATCGACTCGGGTGGACAATACCTGGGCGGCACGACAGACATCACTCGCATGGTTCCTGTCGGCACTCCTACCCACGAGCAAAAGCGAGACTGCACGCGTGTGCTTAAAGGTGTGATTGCGTTGTCCAGGGCTCAGTTTCCAAAAGGGATTTTGTCACCTCTGCTGGACTCAATTGCTCGCGCGCCGATCTGGGCTGAGAGCGTTGATTATGGGCACGGGACAGGACACGGCGTAGGGTATTTCCTGAATGTGCACGAAGGGCCACAGGTGATTGCATATCAGGCTGCGGCAGCACCCCAGACGGCGATGCAGCCAGGGATGATTACTTCGATCGAACCTGGAACATACCGGCCAGGCCGCTGGGGTGTGCGAATTGAGAACCTGGTGTTGAATCGTGAAGCGGGCGCTTCGGAGTTTGGGGTGTTTCTCAAGTTTGAAACCCTGACATTGTGCCCCATTGATACGCGCTGTCTGGAGCCGTCATTGCTGACGCGCGAAGAGCTGGAATGGTTTGATGCGTATCACGCGCAGGTACGTGAGCGTTTAAGCCCGCTGCTTGAAGGTGAAGCTCTGGAGTGGTTGCAAGCCCGAACAGCGCCGCTCTTAGCCATGGCCTGAAGGCGTTGTGTCACTCAGCAGGCCAGTTTGGTTGCGTGACACAAGGGCTACTTGCAGATAATGATCATGCTTCGACTTGTGTAACCGGCAGGGTTCAGGCCGAAGGGGTAGTCACCTGGCTCTTCGGCACCATCCCCTGATTTGGCAATCAATCGATATCCTTTGTCCCCACAGGACTTTGCCGCCTCGGCGTAGCACTTGTTCCAGGATGACGACAATCCAGAGCAGTTGATATGCAGGCCCCGTTTACCGCGTTTGACGGTTGTTTCGGAGGTTGCTGCGCAGCCGGATACAGCGAGCACGGCTAAAACTACCAAAAATCGTTTCATTCCTGTCCTTAAGCGGTTACGTCAAATTTGCGAGATGCGGGTGTCAATTGATCATCCATAGGTTCCTTTGGATCTCCTTATCCTGTATCGCCTCAAGTCACTCTTTCAGAGTGCAAACATCCCTTAAATAAGAGTCAATTACCAGAACTGTGTCAAATAGATGGCTGATTGTCAGTAGCCGCGGGCTTTGAGTGGCCTCGCATAGTCATGGTTGCACCTACGGAAGCCATGATAATGCAGAGAATAGCCATCCATTGTGTGAAAGATAGAACTTCATGCAAAAACAGCAGCCCCGAAAGTGCTCCAAAGGCGGGCTCAATACTCATGAGTGTGCCAAAGGTGCGGGTAGGCATGCGCGTCAGTGCAATCATTTCTAACGTGTAGGGTAGGGCGGTCGACAATATGGCGACACCAATGGCAATCGGGATCAGGCTGGGTGTCAATAAAGCGCTGCCTGCATGAACGATGCCGATAGGGGCGATAAAAAGCGCGGCAATCATCACGCCCAGAGCAGCGGTTTGAACGCCATTGTCTGCTCCGGCTTTTTGTCCGAAGAGGATGTACAGCGCCCAGCACACACCTGCACCTAATGCGTAACTTGCGCCGACAAGGTCGATGCCTTGGACGCTTTCTCCGAGAGGTATGAGCAGTAAGAGTCCTGTGATTGCCAGCACTATCCAGACAAAGTCGATTGCTCTGCGTGAGGAGTAAATGGCGACGGCCAAAGGGCCTGTGAACTCCAGCGCTACTGCAATCCCCAATGGGACGCTACGCAGTGACATATAGAAGAGGAAATTCATGCCGCCCAATGCTATCCCATAGACAATCACCGTCTTCAGGGATTTGGCTGTGAACTTGGCTCTCCAGGGTCGCAATATCAGCAACATTATGATGCTGGCAAATATCAGGCGCAGAGCTGTTGTGCCTTGAGCGCCGACAATGGGGAACATGCTTTTTGCGAGCGATGCGCCTGACTGGATTGAAGCCATGGCGATAAGCAGTAAACCAACGGGTAATAGCGTCGAAGCGATGCTATGAGGGAGCTTTGTCATTGCTGTGTGTGCCTGGGCGATGAAGGTCTAGAGGTCAGGCATCATGCTTAAGTTATGTGCTGTGTGCAATATAGTGCGCAAAGGGAGTTAAATCCTTCTTTATATATAACACCCTTCAATTAGCCCTTGACTCAAATTTTCAACGGCCTATAATTCGCCCCACTTCCGGCGCAGTCGAAACGGAAAACTCCTTGTGTATCAATGAGTTGGATTGACTTTCGGCGGTGCAAGCTTCAAGTGATCGAAGCAGGAAATGAGGTGTTGACAGCAGCGTGTAACGCTGTAGAATTCGCCTCCCGCTAACGAGAGATCGAAAGCGCAAGTGGTTGAAGTTG
>NZ_JBIWEO010000017.1:0-106926 GCF_044762555.1 Pseudomonas sp. NPDC096917
CTGAGGCGTTGCTCGAAGTCGTTCAGGCCATGGGCCTTGAGCACGGCGTCGAGGATGTGCGGCACCGTTTGCTGCTGGAAAATCCGCCAGTTGGAACACAGCCCGGTGCGGGCCAATGCGGGTTCGATCACGGCACTGTAGCGGGTGCGGCGAAAGCCGGTGTCGCCTTGCGTTAGGGAACTGATCAGGCCATGCACGTAGCGCACCGGGGTGTCGCCACGCCAGATCGTTAGCAGTGCGGGTTTGTCGAGCAGCGTGCCGAAGTCCAGCTCGGCGTCGAAACTGGCCAGTTGCAGCATGAGTGTGAAGGGCTTGGACAGGCCTTCATCAAGGGTGAATTCGATGACCTCGAAGTCGGCGCCACCGCTGGGTTCGAAGGTGTAGCGCAAGTCGCTTTGGCGGGGCATGGCGCCCTCCTTGAGGCACGCTACCGCCCAACCCGTGGATGCCATGAGCTGGAGAGCAGCGAATATGGAAAACCCTGCCTGTCAGTCGAGCAGGCATTGTGGTGTGAGTTAAATCGGCTTGCGCCAGTCGTCCGAGCCCTCGGTGCCCGCGGTCAAACGGCCTGGATGGTCTTTCGTTAGGCCAGGCTGTAACGGGGGGCGGTCTTGGTGGGCACGAGAGCGGGAGCTACAGCAGCGCCTGACGGAACGTCACCTGATTGCTAGCGCCCTAAGCGCGGCACCCGCAGTGATCGGCGGCTTCGGCGGCAGTTCTGCCTTCGTGTGCCGGACGTCGGTAGCGGGGGGGGGGAGGATGATGCTTTCTTTGATGGGGAAATGAGCCAAGTCTGTTCGACATGGGGGCATCCTTTTTTCTTTTCAGAAGGTGGGATATTTAACCCCTCAAGGCCTCGACCTGTAATGTAGTCCCGGTAGCTTATTGCTGTAAGAATTGTCGCCAGAGATCTGAAGTTGGTTTCATCTTTTGATTGCTGACGCGGCAGTCCCGTGACGAGTGCTACTGCCGGGTGTTGTTGTGAAGGCGGGCATCGGTATTGGAGTTGCGTGCGTCTGCAGACATCCATTCCCAGGTGTCAGGCTCACGTCGATATAAGGCGATTGCCGTGTCCGACCGCAGCGTTGGAAGTGCGGCTGAATTCATCCAGCCTTGGTGTTCAGATATCTGCTCCAATGCGCCATCGTGACCTTGCGTTTATCGAACAGGTCGCCCCGAGCATAGGCTGCTTCGGTCTTGCGAGCTGCAATGGTTTCGCTTGTTCTCGTTGCGGTCAGGATCATAAGTTCGAACGCTTTGGCCGCTATCCCGTCTAACGAGCGCAGCCTATGGATAAAGCTACTGGCGTCTTGATAGGGCAGGGCGGGCTGCTATGTACTTCTTGGCGCATTCATCAAAAGACAACTGATGGGCCTGCTCGATCCTCCTGGCAGCAATCATCTGTTGCTTTTCGTCCAAAGGATCGATGTCGTCGAGCAGCTTTCTTCTACAGTTGAGCGCCTTGCGGTTTAAGCAAGGAATACGAGCGCCAACCCTCAGGCTCGACGCGTCAGGCAAGTTAACGCTTGCGCATCAAACCAATAAAGAACAACCCGCCAATGGCTGCCGTTGCGACGCCAATGGGCAAGTCTTCAGGGGCGATCAGGGTGCGGGCGGCCACGTCGACCCACACCAGAAACACGCTCCCGAGCAGGGCGCTTACGGGCAGCAAGCGCCGGTGTTCAGCCCCCACCAGACGGCGGGCGATGTGCGGGATCATCAGGCCGACAAAGCCGATTGAACCGCTGATGGCCACCAGCACGCCGGTCATCAGCGAGGCGATCAAAAACACCTTGAGCCGCACATTGCGTGCGTTCAAGCCCAGCGTGACGGCGGTTTGTTCACCGGCCATCAACGCGTTGAGCGGTCGGGCCATGCCGAGCAATAAAACCAGCCCCAACAGAACGCTGGCGCTGGGGATGGCCAGCAGTTCCCAGCGCGCCAACCCCAACCCGCCAAGCATCCAGAACAACACGGCGGAGCTGGCGCGATGGTCGCCCAGAAACAGCAGGGTGTTGGCCACGGCCATCATCACAAACGACACCGCCACGCCGCACAGCAGCAGGCGGTCGCTGTCCAGGCGACCTTGTCGGCTGGCAATGGCCAGTACCAGCAGCATGCTCAGCAGGGCCCCGATAAAGGCGGCAATGGGCAAGGTCAGCAGGCCGACGATTTCGCCCACGTGCAGCACCACAATTACTGCGCCCAAGGTCGCGCCGCTGGTCACACCGAGCAAATGCGGGTCGGCCAGTGGGTTGCGGGTCACAGCTTGCAACACCGCACCAATCAGCGCCAGCCCTGCACCGACCAAGGCGCCAAGCAACATGCGCGGTACGCGGATCAGCCACACGATGTGTTCTTGGCCTGCGCTCCAGCTCATTTCGCCGATGCCAAACACCTTGTTCAACAAGATGTGCCACACCACGTCCACCGGCACCCGCGCCGGGCCAAAGCCCAGCGACACCACGCACGACACCAGCAACAGTACGCCAAGGGCAATCAAGAGCAGGGCGTAGCGGCGAGCCATCATTGTGGGTGGAACCCTTTGGCGAGTGTTTCAATGGCCAGCACGTTGTCGATGCCCGGCGTGGCTTGCACATAGGGGATGACGATAAAGCGTTTGTTACGAATCGCGTCGACCGATTGCAGGGCGGGGTTTGTTTCGAGGAAGCGCTGTTTTTGCTCGGCAGTGACTTCGCTGTAGTCGACGATGACGATGACGTGCGGGTTGCGCTCGACCACGGTTTCCCAGTTGACGCGGGTCCAGCTGGCCTCGATGTCGCTGAGGATGTCGTCGCCGCCTGCGGCTTCGATCAGTGCGTGGGGGATGCCCAGTTTGCCCGAAGTCATGGCGCGGTCTTCGCCGCTGTCATACAGAAACACCCGTGGCCTGGAGGCGGGCAGGGTCTTTTGCACCTCGGCGATTTTTTGCTGCATGTGTGCGATCAGCGCATTGGCGCGGTCCTGCACGTCGAAAATTTTGCCCAGGTTACGCAGGTCGTTGTAGGTGTCTTCCATGCTGGCCGGTGGGCGCTTCATCACAAAGGCACACGACTCGGTCAGCTCGTAGACGTTGATGCCCAGAGGGGTCAGGGTCTGCGGCGTGAGGTCGCCCCCCACGCGCATGCCGTAATCCCATCCGGCGAAGAAGAAATCAACATTGGCATTGAGCAGGGTTTCAACCGACGGGTACTTGCTGGCCAGTTCCGGCAGGCCGTCGAGAATGGCCTTCATTTCAGGTGTTACTGATTTCCAGCCGCTGATGCCGCTGTAACCGGCCATGCGCGGCTTGAGGCCCAGGGCGAGCATCATCTGGGTCATGTTGATGTCATGGCTGACCGCGTGCTTGGGCGCTTGAGTGAAGGTCACGTCGCGGTTGCAGCTTTTAATCGTCAGCGGGTATTTCGTGGCGTCGGCCTGGGCCAGTTGTGCTGCGAAAAAAGCACCCAGGCACAGGACGAGACGGATCAGCTTCATGGTTGGGTTATCCAGGTAATGCGCGGGTAGCCGGACAGAGGATGGTCGTCGACCAGCGCGTCCACGCCGAATACGTTGCGTAAGAGTTCGACGGTCAGCACCTCGCGCGGCGTACCGCTGGCGATGATTTTGCCGTGATTGATCACGTACAAGCGGTCGCAAAACGCGGCGGCCAGATTGAGGTCATGGATGCTGGCCAGGGTGCCGATGTTCAGGCGCTTGACCAATTGCAGCAACTCCAGCTGATAGCGCGGGTCGAGGTGGTTGGTCGGCTCGTCCAGGATCAGCAGTTCGGGTTGCTGGGTCAGGGCGCGGGCCAGAATCACGCGTTGTTTTTCGCCGCCCGACAAAGTGGCGAAGGCGTGGTCTTCAAAGCCGTGCAGGCCGACGGATGCGAGCGCGTTTTTAGCGAGTTCGCGGTCGGTTTCGGTGTCTCCGTCGAACAGACCTTTGTGCGGGGTGCGGCCCATGGCGACCACTTCATCCACGGTCAGGCCAAAGGCGTCGGGGAATTCTTGCAACACCACGGCGATGCGTTGCGCGCACCAGCGTGGGGATTGTTGCCAAAGGTTGTGCGGGCCAAGGTAAACCTGGCCCGACTCGGGCTTGCTGAAGCGATAAGCGCAGCGCAACAGACTGGTTTTACCACTGCCGTTAGGCCCGATCAGCCCCACAAACTCGCCTGCGGCCACGTGCAGATTGGCATCACGCAGTTGGAATTGGTGATGGCAATGGCCGTGGCCTAAAGGCGTCCAGGCGAGTTGGGTGAGGGTGAGGTGAGTCATAAAATCCTGTGCTTAAAAGGTGTAATCCGCCGTTACGAAGAACGAGCGCGGCTCACCCATGATCCACTGCTGGCCGTCATTGTATTGGCTTAAGGCGTATTGGCGGTTGAACAAATTGTTCAGACGCAGACCCAGGGTGGTTTTGGGCAGGGCTTTCCAGCTCACGGTCGCGTCCATCACGGTGTAGCTGGGCAGCACGCTGGTGTTGGCTATGTCGGCGTAACGGGCGTCGACATAACGCACACCGGCGCCCGCATTCACCTCATCAGTCAGCGCTTTGCTCAACCACAGGTTGGCGGTGCGGCGCGGTACTTCGGTCGGGCGGTTGCCTTTGAGCGATACGCCGTCTTGATCAAACTTATCGTACTGGGCGCGCACCACGGCTGCGTTGGCTTGCAACTGCCAGCGGTGTGGCAGTTGCAGGTCAAGGCTGGCTTCCAGGCCTTTGGACGACTGTTCGCCCACTTGCAGCGTGCGGGTGAAGTCGGCCGGGTCAGTGCTCAGCAAATCCTTTTTGACGATGTGATACGCCGCCAGTGTCCACTCGCCACGCTGGTCCCAAAACAGTTGCTTGAAGCCGACTTCGGTCTGCCGCGCATGGGCCAGGCCAAAGTTTTGCTGGTTCTGGCTCAGGCTGATCAACCCGCCTACGCCATCGACGCTGGTGGCTTGCTGGGCATAGACCGAGGTGTCCGGCGTCAGCTCGTAGACCAGGCCGACTTTCCAGCTGTTGGCCGACAGGCTGCGATCACTGCGAGTGGCGTCGCCGGTGACGGAGAAGTCATCGCGGTCCAGGTGCACGATGTCGCGACGCACCCCAATCACCCACGACAGTCGGTCGGTCAGTTCAGTGCGGTTTTCAGCGAACAACGAGACTTGCTGCGTGGTGGTGGTGTACTGGTTGCGGTAAGGCGAAGCACTTTGCCATTGGCCTCGATCCGGGTGGTACAGGTCGATTGGCTGACCGTCTGCGTCCACGTCCGTGTACGGCGAGTTGCTGTGCACGTTGAAGTGGATTCGGTTGTAGTCCATGCCCACCAGGGTTTTGCTCTTGAGACCGAACAAGTCATGGCTGAGGGCGAAGGTCTGGCGGTCGCCGACCTGTTCCTGCTCATGTTTGATGCTGAAAAAACCGCTGCGCAGCAGGCTTTGGCGGGCGTCGTCCCAGGTATGGTTTTCGGCGTTCTGCCAGCGGCGCTGGGCCTTGAGGTAATACAGTTCGTTGCTGGCGGTGAGGTTGTCGCTGATCTGCCACTCGGTGTTCAGACGTGTCCACTGATCGTTGTAGTGCAGCTTGGCGTCACTGACGTTGTAGTTTTTGTCGCGCAGGCCCTTGTGATAACGGCCATTGATCAGCGGCACGCCGAAGTCGTTCTGCGGTTCTTGGTCGCCGTAGTCGTGGCTCAGGGTGAACGCCAGATCATCGGTGGCTTGCCAGCGCAGGGCAGCGCTGATGAACGTGTTTTGAGAGTCGCCGTGGTCGATCCAGCCATTGCTCTGGGTGTGGTTGATGTTCAACCGGTAGCTCAGGGTGTCGGTCAGCGAACCCCCGCTGTCCAGCGCCTGCTGTTGAGTGTCGTAGGAGCCGTAGCCGACGCGGATATGGTTTTCGATTTGGCCGCTGAACGGTTTTTTCGGGATCACGTTGATCACCGCCCCGGTCGCGCCTTCGCCATACAACACTGAGGCCGGGCCGCGCAGCACGTCGATGCGCTCAACTGACCAGTCATCCACCGGGAACGTTACGGTGCCCGCGCCGCTGTAAAGGCGAATGCCATCGTAAAGCTGCATCACCGAGCCTTCGCCCACAAAGCCACGTGCCGAGTAGGCCGAGCCGCCATTGCCCGGTGAGCCGGTGAACGAAATGCCGGTGGTGCGGGTCACGGCGTCTTGCACGCTGCGGTCGCCGCGCGCGCGGATCTGCGCGCCGGTCAGGCTTTCGACGCTGGCCGGGGTTTCGAGGCTGCTGAGGTTCAGGCGCGAACCGGCGGTGGTGGCGGTTTTGAGGCCGACGCTTTCGGCGTCTACTTCAGGTGCGCTGATCGTGGCGGCGGGCAATATCAGGGACGGCGCGGTGTCATCCGCGTGTGCGCTGTTAATCGCCAACAGGCAAAGGCTGGACAGCAAATAAGTGTTCATCGGGGCAGTGAGTCGCTTTTTTCTAGAGGTGTACCCGCTGCCTCCTGGCGGCGGGGAGATCGAGCTTAAATTGTTTTGTTATAGAGTAACAACAATTTAGTGCGTGATACTGGCGTGCCAGTATCCATAGCTGCCTGGAGCGTGCATCTCGGATCATTCATGCGGGCTATGAAGGCTGCTCATGTGGCTGTTTTGAACGAACCCGCATCAGCAGTCGGTCCAGCAGCCATACGCCAATCAGCGAGGCGCCCACCAGTGGAAACACGATCGCGAGGGCGAGGATGATCACCACGCCGGTTTTCCAGGTCGGTAGGTCGTGGCGCAGTGGTGGCACGCCTAACCCGCCTTGTGGACGGCGTTTCCACCAGATCACCAGACCGCTGATCGAACTCAGCAAAATCATCAGGCACACCAGCAGAATCGCGATCTGGTTAAGCGAGCCGAACAGTTTGCCCTCGTGCAGCATCACGCCCATTTCGGTGGCACGCGCGACGTTGCTGTAATGCTGCCAGCGCACATCGGCCAGTACCTCGCCGGTGTATTGGTCCACATGCAGGGTGGCGTCGTTGCGCGGGTCGTCAGCGAACACGGCCACGGTGAATACGCCTTCAGCGGTGGTCGGCAGGGTGATGCTGTAGCCGGGCTCGACCTTGCGTGTGGTGGCCGTTTCGACCACCTGTTGCAGGGTGATGCCGGGCGCTGCCGGGCCGGACGAATGGGCGGCGTGCGCCATGTGTTCGGCATGCGCGCCAGAAACCGGCATCGGCGTGTTTTCCATCGCCCAAGGCACGGTTTGGCGGGCGGCGGTGTTGAGCGTGCGGGCTTGAACATCCGACTTGGGCACGTTGTTCCACATCGCCGCCGGGAACTGGTTCCACAGGTCTGCGTATTGCTTGCCCCAAAAGCCGGTCCAGGTCATGCCGCTGATCAGCATGAACAGCAGTAATGCGGCGCCCCAGAACCCCGTGACGGCGTGTAAATCGCGCCACAGTACTCGCCCGCGGCGAGTAAAGCGTGGCCATAAAATCCCCGCCGCAGATTGCCCGCGTGGCCACCACAGGTACAACCCCGACACCACCAAGACCACGCCCCATCCGGCGGCGAGCTCCATCAGGCGGTCGCCGAGGGTGCCGATCATCAACTCGCCATGCAGGGCTCGCGCTACGGCTTGCAGGTTGAGCTTGGCATCTTGCTCGCCCAGTACTTCGCCGCTGTACGGGTTGATGAACACATTGAGTTCGCGCCCTTCATCCGTGACGACAAATTGCGCGCTGCGTTCCAGGTTGATCGGCGGCAGGTACTGGCTGATGCGGCCTTGTGGATAAGTGGCCTGCACACGTTTGAGTTGCTCGTCGGCGCTGAGGGTGTGATGGCCGGGTGTGACGTTGATCAGGTGGTCGTAGAGCAGCGGATCGAGCTGGGGTTTGAACAGGTAAATAATCCCGGTCAGCGCCAGCACAATCATGAACGGGGCGACAAACAGCCCGGCATAAAAATGCCAGCGCCAGGCCAGGTTGTAGAAAGAGGGGGTTGGTTTGCTCATCAGGAGCGGCTCCGCAAAGATAACGAGTCACAGGTAAAACTGGCGCAGGCTGCGATCTTTTAAAGATCAAAAGACCGCGGCCTGCGCCAGTTCCCACACGAGGTAAGGGGGGCGGTTAGAAGCTCACATCAACCTTGGTCCACAGCGTGCGACCCGGTTCGTTGATCGCGGTCGGGTCGTTCGACGGGTAGCCGTAACCCGCGTTGCCCGCCATGTTCAGGTGCTCGCTGTAGGTTTTGTCCAGCAGGTTGTCGACCCCGGCACTGACCTTGAGGTTTTTAGTGATGCGGTACGCGCCGTTCAACGAGAACACACCAAAACCGGCGCTCTTGCCGTAGTCCTTGCCGACCACGTTGCCCGCGTTACGGTCGATGCGGTCCTGGCGCGCAACCACCCGCCACAAGGCGCCAGCGCTCCAGTCGTCTTCGCTGTACGTGAGGCCGAGGCGAGTGTCCAGCGGCGGCATTTGCGGCAGGGCTTTGCCGTCCGTGGTGTTTTTGCCCCAGGCGTAGGCCAGGGTCGCGTCGGCTTTCCAGTGCGAGGTCAGTTGATACGCCGCGCCCAATTCGCCGCCCATGATGCGGGCATTGATGTTTTGCGCCTGGGAAGAGGTTTGGGTGTAGTCGAACAGGATGTAGTCGTGCACCACGCCCGCGTAGGCCGACACCCAGGCTTCCAGGTCCTGGGTTTTGTATTGCAGGCCGACATCAAGCTGGGTGGTCTTTTCGGGCTTGATCGCGTCAAACGCGTTCACCGAGCCGGCCGGGCCGGAGTCGGGCGAAAACAGTTCCCAGTAATCCGGGAAACGCTCGACATGGCCTAAACCGGCGTAGAAGGTGGCCGGGCTCTCGGCCAAGTCATGCTCATACCGCACAAAGCCGCTGGGCAACGTGTCGGCGCGGGTTTTGTCCTGGGTCGGGTTGGCTTTGCTCATCATTCCCGAGCTCAGTGTGGCGCGAAAATCCTTGGCTGAAGCGCGATCCAGACGGGCACCGGTGATCATCCGATCACGCTCGGCGGCGTACCAGGTCAGTTCGCCAAAGGCGCCGTAGTTGTGGAAGTCGGCGTCCTTGCTCCAGTTCTGATCCTTGTAGGTGTCGATGCCCATGCCGGAGCGGGTGCGGTGTTCGTTGGTCTGTGCATCGATACCGCTGATCAATTGGACATCAGCCCAGCGCCAGGTCGCCTTGATACGGGCGCCAAGGGTGCGGCGGTCGACGTTGGCTGCCATGGGGCCGGCCATCATGCCGGTGCCGGACGGGGTGCGCAGGGTGTAGTTGTCCATCACGTGGTCGGCGTAGTTGTAGTAGACCTGCGCTTCGAGCTTGTCGAGCACCTCGCCGATGTTGGATTTTTCAAAGCGCAGACCCAGGCTTTCGCGCTTGTATTGGCTGCCGTCCATGCCGCGTCCGGCCGAGCGGGCTTCGCCATCGCCCTTGCCCGCGGTGAGTTCGAGCAAGGTGTCGGCGTCTGGGGTCCAGCCGAGGGCCACGTCGCCGTTCCATTTGTCGTAGCGCGAGGGCACGGTGTCGCCATTACCGTCTTTGTAATCATCGGAATGGGCCGTGTTGCCAATCACCCTTACGTAACCCAGCGGGCCACCGGCGGCGGCATCGAGGGTCTTGTCGAAGCGCCCGTTGGAGCCTGCCAGCACGCTGGCATTGACCCGAGTGCCCAACTCGCCAAAGTGCTCGGGCTCGCGTTCAAACAACACCGTACCTGCCGAAGCGCCCGGGCCCCAAAGCACGGTTTGCGGGCCTTTGATCACGGTGAGTGTGTCGTAGGTTTCAGGGGCTATGTAGGACGTCGGTGTGTCCATGCGGCCAGGGCAGGCGCCAAGCATCTGGCCGCCGTTGGTGAGGATGTTGAGCCGCGAGCCAAACATGCCGCGCAAGATCGGCTCGCCGTTGGTGCCGCCATTGCGGATCAGGGCGAAGCCGGGAATGGTTTTCAAGTAATCGCCGCCATCGCTGGCGGGTACAGGCTGGCGAGGGTCTTTAGGGTCAGTGACGAGGGTCAGCGGTGAGCTGGGGGCGACGGCAGTGATCACCAGCGGGCTGATGTCATTGGCGTGCGCGGCGTGCTCGTCAACGGTCTCGGCGGCCAGGGCTGCGGGTGCCAGTAGGGCGCAGCACAATGTGCTCAGGGCAAAAGGGAATACCGCTTGGGCGTGAGGCAAACGGGAGGCAGCAGTAAAGCGGGACATAGGCATTCCAGTATTCAAGCGAAAACAACACGGCCAACGTCCTGCGGCTGTCTAAAGCAGCGCCTACAGGTCGGCCGGGGTTTGGGTTGTTTGTGGGGGGCTTAAACGAATGCAGGTGGGGCGCGGGAGCGGGCCCCGGGAAAGATCGGTTGTTGGGCATGGCCCAGCCGCGTTTGCTGCGACAAATAACCTGTGGGCCGGGGCGCATCCAACAGGGTGTTATCAGCGCTCTGGGGCAGCGCCGGGCAACTGAACAGCAAAGTGCAGTAGCCGCATTTTTCCCAGAGGGCGTGGTGTTCGGCAGTCGGCTTTTGAGGGGCTGCATGTTCGCCGTGCGCGGGCATGTCCATGCTCATGTCCATCGACATGGACATTGGCATGGAGCCGTGATGATCCATCGGCACCGCTTGAGAAATCAGCGGGCCGATGAAAATCATCAGCATGGCAAACAGGCTCAACCAACTGCCGCGAGTCTGCGACATGGAGTGCCTGGCGCGAGGGGCGCGCACCGGGTTCAAAGACCGTGCTCGTTAGTGGCTGTGCGCAGGCTCCATGCTGTCAGCCGGGGGCTGCTTTTGCACCGACACCTCAACCGGCACCGCGCCGGTCTTTTCAAAGTGCAGGGTCATCGGGAAGTGCTTGCCGTCCAGCAACAGGCTGCGGTCTTTGATACCGACCAGCATCACGTGATAAGCCATCGGCGCGAAAGTCACCGAGCCACCGGCCGGGACCACAACGTCGACGACGGGCTGCATCTTCATCATGTCGCCCTGCATGACGTGCTGATGCAGTTCGGCTTTTTCGGCAATCGGGGTGTCGACACTCACCAGACGATCTGGCGTGCTGCCCGTGTTGTGAATCACAAAATAGGCGGCCACGGTTGGCGCGTTGGGTGGTAGCTCTTGCGACCACGGATGAGCAATTTGGAGCTCGCCGCTTTTGAATTGATGGGCGTTGGCAAAACAGGCAGGCAACAACACAGCCGCCGCAATAACGACGTGCTTGAACACAGACAGGTTCAACATGGTAATTCTCCGAAACGATTCAGGTGCAAAAGGGTTGCGAGGACGAATCAGGCCAGAGGTGAAGCGCGGGGATTGAGACTGGGCCATTGCTGGCGCGGTGTTGGATGTTTGAGGTGCTCGGGGATCAGGCTGTGGCCGCGTTCGATGGCCGCAAAATACAGCGAAGGAATATGTGCAGGTAATGCGACCAGTGGGGCGGCGCCCGAACAGCACCAGCAGTGCTGCAGGGTGGAATGAGGGTCGGGTTGCGTGTCGCCCGCTTCAAACTTGCCCAGCGACACCGCCACCATCTTGGTGCCTGTCGAGGTGCAAAAGCTGCTCATCATGAACTGCTCGACCGGGCCTTTGCTCGATTGCGCCATCGCCCCGGAAAACGACATGGCGAGCATGTTGAACAGCACTGCGAAGCAGGCGATCCAGGCAAATGCCAACCGTTGTCGGGACATGACGAATTCCGTAATTGGAGCGATCAAGGCGGCTATTTAGCCTGAATGAGCGGTGTAAGTAAAAAGGCCGTGTATGTGGCGAAATGTCACATGTTCGAGCTCTGTAGCCTGCACCCACGGTTACAAGATGTGGGCCTGATGTAAAGCCTCCAGCAATTGATTCACAGCCCCAAACTCCCGATCGACCTTTGGCAACACCGGACGCTGCAAAATAAGCACCGGCACGCCGCGCTCGCGGGCGACTTCGAGCTTAGGCTCGGTGGCGCTGCTGCCGCTGTTTTTGCTGATGAGTACGTCGATATTGCGTTGGTCAAAAAGTGTCCGTTCGTCATCGATCAGGAAAGGACCCCGCGCGCCAATCACTTCGCAACGGCTATTGCCGGGATAAACGTCCAGCGCGCGCAAGGTCCAGAACTGGCTCTCGGGAATTTCATTCAGGTGCTCCAGCGGTTCTCGGCCCAAGGTGAACAGTGGGCGGCGAAACGCTCGCAAGGCGTGGACCAGTTCGCTCCAGTTGGCCACTTCGCGCCAGTCATCGCCCGCTTGTGCGACCCACGCCGGACGGCGCAAGGCCCAGCACGGGACGCCGCTGAGGGCGGCTGCACGGGCTGCGTTCTGGCTGATTTGCGCGGCATAGGGATGGGTAGCGTCGAGCAGCAGGTCGATACGCTGTTCGCGGATGTACTGCGCCAACCCTTCGGCGCCGCCATAACCGCCGACCCGCACTTCGCAGCGTAAGTCGGTGGGCACGCGGCCCACACCGGCCAGGCTGTAGACGTGTTGAGCGCCCAGCGTGCGGGCGATGGCCAGGGCTTCGGTGACGCCGCCCAGCAGTAAAATCCGCTTCATGTAAACGCTCCGGCGTGGCCGACGATCCCGCCTTGGCGGTCGATGGCAAAGACTTCAACTTGCACCTGCGCAGGTACTACGCTGCGGGCGAAGTTCAGGGCGTGTTGGCACACCGCGTCACCCAGAGCGACGCCTTGCGCGCTGCACATCGCCAAGGCTTGCTGGCTGGTGTTGGCCTCGCGTATCGCCTGTTGCAGCGCGGCATCGGCGCCGATGGCGGCGGCCCAGTCGGCCAGTTGCGGCAGGTCGATGCTGGAATGGCGACTGTGCAAATCCATGTGGCCTGCCGCCAGTTTGCTGACTTTTCCGAAGCCGCCGCAGATGCTCAACTTATCCACAGGGACTTTGCGCAGATGCTTGAGCACGGCGCCGACAAAGTCGCCCATTTCGATCAGGGCGATTTCTGGCAGGTTGTAGACGCGGCGCATGGTGTCTTCGCTGGCATTGCCGGTGCAGGCGGCGATGTGCAGGTAGCCGTTGGTTTTGGCCACGTCGATGCCTTGATGGATCGAGGCGATGTAGGCCGCGCAGGAGAACGGGCGGACGATGCCGCTGGTGCCCAGGATCGACAGCCCACCGAGAATGCCCAGGCGCGGGTTCATGGTTTTAAGCGCCAGCGCTGCGCCGTTCTGCACATTCACGGTCACTTCAAAGCCGCCCGTGTAGCCTTGCTCGGCGGCCAGTTGCAGCAAATGTTCGGTCATCATTTTGCGTGGCACCGGGTTGATTGCCGGCTCGCCTACCCCGAGGACCAACCCCGGACGGGTCACGGTGCCAACGCCTTGCCCGGCCACAAATTGAATACCCGGCACAGCGATGAGGCGCACGAGCGAATACAACAGCGCGCCGTGGGTGACATCGGGGTCGTCGCCAGCATCTTTGATCGTGCCCGCTTCGGCGCCATCGTCGTGCAGGCGGCAGAACTCCAGGCGCATCTGGACTTTTTTGCCCTTGGGCAAGGTGATCTCTACTGCGTCGTGGCAGATGCCGCTCAGCAACAGGCGGGCGGCGGCGAGGCAGGTGGCGGTGGCGCAGCTGCCGGTGGTCAGGCCGCTGCGCAAGGGCGCGGGTTGTTCGGCGGTTTCGTCACGCATCGAAAGGTTTGATCATGTCTAAAAGAGTAATCGGCAAGGCTTGGCGCCAGGTGTCGAATTCGCCCAGCGGCTGAGCCTGGGCAATATGAATACGGGTCAATTCGCCACCGTGGCGCTCGCGCCAGCTCATGAGCAGCATCTCACTTTGCAGGGTCACGGCATTGGCCACCAATCGCCCGCCGGGCTTGAGTTGTTGCCAGCAGGTGTCGAGCACGCCTTCGCGAGTGACGCCGCCGCCAATGAAAATCGCGTCCGGAGATTCGAGGCCTTCAAGGGCTTGCGGGGCTTTGCCGCGAATCAGTTGCAGGCCGGGCACGCCCAGCGCATCGCGATTGTGCTCGATCAATTGCTGACGGCCTTCATCAGCCTCAATGGCCAAGGTGCGGCAGCTCGGGTAGGCGCGCATCCATTCAATGCCAATCGAGCCGCTGCCCGCGCCCACGTCCCACAGCAGTTGGCCGGGTAAAGGCGCGAGACGGGCGAGGGTGATGGCGCGCACGTCGCGTTTGGTCAGTTGGCCGTCGTGTTTGAATGCGCTGTCCGGCAAGCCGCCTACCCGTGACAGCGGCTGGGCCGACGCATCGGCCAGGCACTCGATGGCCACCAGATTGAGTGCCGCGATGGGCGGATCGGTCCAGTCATCGGCGCGGGCTTCGATGCGCCGCTCGTGCGCGCCGCCCAAGTGTTCAAGCACACACAAACGGCTGGGACCAAAGCCGCGCTCACGCAGCAAGGCGGCGATGGCGGAGGGACTGTGGCCGTCGTTACTCAGCACCAGCAAACGCACGCCGCTGTGCAGATGTGCATTAAGGGCCGCAATCGGGCGGGCCACGATCGACAGCGTGACCACGTCCTGCAAGGGCCAGCCCAGTCGGGCGGCGGCCAATGAGCACGACGAAGGCGATGACAGCACACGCATTTCTTCACGAGGGATGCGTCGTGCAAGGCTGGCACCGACGCCAAACAGCATCGGGTCGCCACTGGCCAGTACGCACACGGGTTGATGACGCAAATCCAGCACGGGGGCCGTTGAAAAAGGGCTCGGCCACGTCAGTCGCTCGGCGCGGATACACGTAGGCAGCAAGTCGAGCTGGCGCTGGCCGCCGAACACTTTGTCCGCGTTCATCAGCGCGTGGCGTGCGCGTTTGCCCAAGCCACTGAAGCCTTCTTCACCGATTCCCACAACTGTTAGCCAGGGCGACATGCCAAACCTCTTGATAAACGTCGAATGATTCATGGGCTGCCGACTTTTAAAGCCTTGGCAGTCACGGGCCGCATGATACGCGCCTTGGCGGATAAAGCGCCTGTTTGGGTGGTACAGGGCCAGTGCCTTGGCCGTTCTTGGGACGCCTTACGAGTATAGAAGGCAGGTCTGCACTGTGCGGTGCCACCTGGCACTGCTCAGGAGGCCTCGGGATTGTTTGATCGTTTAAAAATCGCTTCCGGCGCTGGCTGCGCGCCCATCTATCAGATGTATACCTCGCGACTTTTCATGCAGCCGAGCAAAGCAGGCATAATATGCGGCCCCAGATAGCGTAATGCCTGCCGTGAACACACCATCCTTCCCTGAAACGCCTAACACAGCTGTGCGTCCCTCGGCCTGCCCGGGGTTGCTGCGCATTGTTAGCGCGATGGACGGCGGGATTTGCCGGGTCAAACTGGCAGGCGGTTCAATCACCGCCGCACAGGCACAGGCCGTGGCCGATGTAGCGCAGCGCTACGCGAGCGGTGTGATCGAGGCGACCAATCGCGGGAACCTGCAAATTCGCGGCGTCGGTGAGCAACATCGTGAGCTGATCGAGCCGCTGCTCGCCGCCGGACTCGGGCCGGCCACTGCCGCCAGTGACGATGTACGCAATCTGATGCTCAGCCCTTGCGCCGGGATCGACCCGAACATGCGTCTGGACACAGGGCCGCTGGCCCAACAGATCCTCGCCAGCCTTGAGCAAACGCCGCGCTTTTCCGAGCTGTCGGCCAAATTCGCAGTGCAACTCGACGGTGGCGAGATGCTGGCCATGCTCGAACACCCGCACGACCTCTGGTTGTCGGCCCTTGAGCTCAATGGCCAAGCGTGTCTGGCATTCGGTCTGGCCGGTTGCCCGGCGCGCAATCCGGCGCTGGCAGCGGTACCCGTGGCGCACGGCCATGAGTTGGTGATGGCCGTGCTCACGCTGTTTCTGGACCTGGCACGCCCGGATCAGGCGCGTATGCGGCATCTGCTCAAGGAAGTCCCGGTTGAGCAGTTTGTTCAACGCTTGGCCGAGCGTCTCAGCGTGCCCTTGATCCCCGTGGCGCAGTGGCAACGAGAATCTTGCGACAGCGCGCTGCACATTGGCACTTATCCACAGCGGGATGCGGGCCGTGTCTACATAGGCGCGGTCCCGCCGCTGGGGCGGTTGAATGCTTCTATGCTCAGCGGGCTGGCACAACTGGCGACCCTGTACGGCGATGGCACGATGCGTTTCACCCCTTGGCAAAGCGTGCTGCTGCCCAATCTGCGGGCCGAAGAGGCGACTGCGGTGACGCAGGCGCTGCAGGCATTGGGCTTGATGTGCGACGCGGCGCAGCCGTTGGCACACCTGATCGCTTGTACGGGGTCGAGTGCCTGCGTGAAAGGCCTGGCCGACACCAAACAGGATGCGCTGCAACTGGCCTCACAGCTGACGCGGCCCCTGAGCGTTCATGTGAGTGGCTGTCTGCGATCTTGCGCGGCAGCGCATGTGGCACCCGTGACGCTGCTAGCGGTGGCGCCCGGTCATTACGACCTCTATTTACGTCATGCAGAGCAACCCGGTTTCGGGGTTCTGCATGAGAGAAATCTTACTATTGAAGCGGTGAGCGCCTTACTTGACGCTCGCCAACGGAGCAACACCGATGATTGATTACATCCGCGATGGTCAGGAAATCTATCGCAACTCTTTCGCCATTATTCGTGCGGAAGCCAAGCTCGATAGCATCCCGGCTGACCTTGAAAAACTCGCGGTGCGGGTTATTCACGCGTGCGGCATGGTCGATGCCATCGAAGACCTGCGCTTCTCGCCCGGTGCCGGCAAGGCTGGCCGCGACGCACTGGCCGCAGGCGCCCCGATTTTGTGTGACGCGCGCATGGTGCTCGAAGGCGTGACCCGCACTCGCCTGCCGGCCAACAATCAGGTGATTTGCACCCTCAAGGAAGACGGCGTTGCCGAGATGGCGCGGGAGTTGGGCAACACCCGTTCGGCGGTGGCCCTTGAACTGTGGCGTCCGTATCTGGAAGGCAGTGTAGTGGTGATCGGCAACGCACCGACCGCGTTGTTTTACCTGCTGGAAATGATCGACGCCGGTGCGCCAAAACCGGCGCTGATTCTGGGCTTCCCGGTGGGCTTTGTCGGCGCAGCCGAATCCAAGGCCATGCTGGCGGCTGACAGCCGTGGTGTGCCGTTTGTGATCATGCAAGGCCGCCGCGGTGGCAGCGCAATGGCCGCTGCTGCGGTCAACGCACTCGCAACGGAGATCGAATAATGACCCCTCCTGGACGTTTGATCGGGTTGGGCGTCGGCCCCGGTGACCCGGAGCTGATTACCGTTAAAGCCTTGCGCCTGCTGCGTGAGTCGCCGGTGGTGGCGTACTTTGTCGCCAAAGGTAAAAAGGGCAACGCGTTCGGTATCATCGAAGCCCACCTGCAAGACGCGCAAAGCCTGATGCCGCTGGTGTACCCGGTGACCACAGAAGCCCTGCCGGCGCCGTTGTCGTATGAGCAAGTCATCAGCGATTTCTACGACCAGGCCGCTGAAGAGGTCGCTGAGCACCTGCAAGCTGGCCGCGACGTTGCAGTGATCTGTGAAGGCGACCCGTTTTTCTACGGCTCCTACATGTACCTGCACGACCGTCTGGCGCAGCGTTTTGAGGCGCACGTGGTACCGGGCGTGTGCTCGATGCTGGGGGGCGCTTCGGTGCTGGGCGTGCCGCTTGTGTATCGCAATCAAAGTCTGAGCGTGCTGTCGGGCGTGCTGCCCCACGAAGAACTCAAGCGCCGCCTGGCCGATGCCGACGCCGCGGTGATCATGAAGCTGGGGCGCAATTTCCATAAAGTGCGTGAAGTGCTGGACGAATTGGGCCTGGCCGAGCGTGCGCTGTACGTTGAGCGCGCGACCATGAGCAACCAGAAAATCGTCCCGCTCAATGAAGTGGAGCCGATGTCTTCGCCTTACTTCTCGCTGATCATCGTGCCCGGCGAGCGGTGGCAAGGATGAGCCGCTCAGTACCGGCCATTGTGATTCTGGGCAATGGCAGCCTGGAAACAGCGCGACGCATCCAGCAGCTTTTTCCGCAGGCGTTGATCCATGGTCTTCAGGATCGTGTTGACGGCGCGGATCGCACCTACAGCGACTTTGGCGCCACTCTGCGGCAGTTATATCAACAGGACACGCCGATCATTGCACTCTGCGCGGCCGGCATCGTGATCCGTACCCTCGCGCCTTTATTGCTGGAGAAAGCTGCCGAGCCGCCAGTGCTGGCGGTTGCCGAGGATGCCAGCGCCGTCGTGCCGCTGCTCGGCGGTTTGGGCGGGGTGAATGATCTGGCGCGCGTCATCGCGACCGGTTTGGGCGTAGCACCTGCCATCACCACCAGCGGTGAACTGCGTTTTGGCACCTGCCTGCTCAACCCGCCCAGCGGCTATGCCTTGGGCGATCTGGAACTGGGTAAACGCTTTGTGTCGGACTTGCTGGCAGGCGAATCGGTGCGCGTTGAAGGCAAGGCGCCCTGGCTGGCCCAGGCGCATTTGCCTCAGAGTCAGCACGCGCGTTTGGCGATTCACGTGGGCAATGCCGAGCGTGAGCCATCTGCCGATGAGCTGTTGATTTACCCGCGCACCGTACTGCTGAAGGTCGAGCGTGAAGTGTCGGCACAGGCCCTGCGTGATGCGCTGCATGAGGCGAAACTGGCCTGGCAGTCGTTGGCGTGCGTGGTGGCCGATGAGACCTTGATGGCCAGTAGCGGACTGCGCGATGCGGTCAGCGAGCTCGCTGTGCCGCTACGTTTTGTCAGCGCTGATGAGGCCGTTGTCGGCGTCGCGTGGCGTGAGCCGGGGCATGGCATAACCGTGGGCGTGGCAGAGGCGCCGCTGGACCCGCAACACGTCGGCCGTGCGCGCGGTCGTTTGGCAGTGATCGGTCTTGGCCCCGGTGCTGCCGAACTGATGGTGCCAGCCGTGAAGGCCGAATTGGCGCGTGCCACTGACGTATTGGGGTACGAGACTTATGTGCGCATGGCCGGGCCTTTGCGTGCCGATCAGGTGCTGCACTGCACGGACAACCGCGAAGAAATGCAGCGTGCGCGGCACGCCTTCGAACTGGCGGCCCAAGGGCGTTCGGTGGTGGTGGTGTCTTCGGGTGATCCCGGTGTCTTTGCCATGGCTGCCGCTGTACTCGAAGCCCTGCATGAGTCCACGGACCCGCAGTGGCACAGGGTTGACCTGGAAATCCTGCCGGGTGTGTCGGCGTCGCTGGCCACGGCGGCTCAGGCCGGTGCGCCTTTGGGGCATGACTTCTGCGTGATGTCGCTCTCCGATAACCTCAAACCGTGGAGCATCATTGAAAAGCGCCTGGACCTGGCATCCCAAGCGGATTTGGCGCTGGCGTTCTACAACCCGATTTCCCGCTCACGTCCCTGGCAGTTGGGTGTAGCGCTGCAAATTGTCGCGCGTCACCGTACACCGCAAACCCCGGTGGTATTGGGGCGAGATATTGGTCGACCCGGCCAGACATTGCGCGTCACCACTTTGGGTGAGCTGACCCCGGACCAGGTCGATATGCGCACCCTGGTCATTGTCGGCTCGTCCACGACGTGCACGTTCGCGCGAGTTGACGGCCGTGAGTGGGTGTATACGCCGCGTTGGTATGGCCAGAAGCCTTGAAGGTGCGAACTGGCTGAGGCTTTATATCCTTCTATTGGAGCAGTCGGGGCGGTGCGATTGTCTCGCGATCTTTTGAATGTTTAAAAGAACGCGAGGCAAGCTGGTTTGCAGAGGTTGTTAAGTATTTCTTTTGGTTTTTTATTGTTTGTCAGTGTCGGAATAATCCTTGGGACTCGTGAGTTATATCGCTGGGATTTGTTGGTAAGTTTCGCGAGCTTTGGAGAATTGGCTTGTGCGGCGGCGGGTATGTATTTTGAAATAAATAAGGGCCTTTATAAATGACGATTTAAAAGGGCTTTGGCGATGTTTTGCAGAAAAAATGTGGTGATGGTTAAGTTGGTTTGTTTCTGGATGTTTGCTGTTTTTTACTGAGCGTACATTGGACGCTGCGCGTAATCATGGCTAGGGTTTTAAATGTCTGCATTCGGCAGGCAATAAACTTAAAGTGCCATGATGGCCGTGAAGGTGAATAATATGGATTTTAAAAAATTAAGTGTTGATGATCGAATTGATTTTATTGCCGATCTGGATGTCCCGGTGGTAAATCCGTCAATGAGTCTGCGTTCTCTGCCGCTCAAGATGCAGCCGCTAACGATGCAGCCGTTAAATGCTGACAAGGGTAATTTAGAAAGCGCCGTAGTTATCGGTAATAATGTGTTGTCTTTTGTCGCGGGGCTGGATCCACAACTCAAACAGGATGTGAAGGACAGTGTATTACTCGCCCAGTTAGCGGCGGCAAAGAAGTATCCGAACAAAGACACTCATCATGTTGAGCGATACCATTTGTTTAGTGATGTCATGACCGCTTGTGGTTGGACAACAACCAACGACTCGATACACAAAGTGACGGATCTGCAGCAAAAGTTCACGATGGATCAGGTGGCATTAGAAATCATTGCCAGTGTCGTCGGTCCGAACAAGGCAATCTTGGAAATTGTGGGTATTGTTTTTGGTGCGCTGGCCAAGACTCCCAAGGCGCTCAGCCTGTTTGAAAATGCCGCAAAGGGTATTGATTCGGGTAACTTCCAGATCCTGCCATGCTTTCCAACAGTCGATGACGAAGTCATCATGATCAAAACCGGCATGCAGTTCAGCTCTGCGAAGCGGGTGAGTAAAGTCCTTTTCTGGGAATGGAGCAGTAACGAAGTAAATTTATATGCAGCGGCGAGTAGTGTAACGCTTAATCGGAAGCTTTATGCCGGTCTTCGCGACAAGGTGGCTGAGAAGTTAGGGACGTCGGCGATGGGTAAAGTAGAAAATATCGACATCTAATCACCTTGATAGCAAGGAGTTAGTGGCGATGGAAAAGTTTAATACGGTCTTTGTTAATGCAGGTTTGCTCATGATGCCCTTGTCAGGTGCCGTTGTGACAACGCAGCAGCAAGAAGACATCGTAAATTCAATGTTGTTGGCGCAGCTGAGTGCCCGTGCAAAGTATCCACAAGCACAGCAACAAACTGAACGTGAGGAAGCTGTTCAAGGCGTTTTGGATAATGTGTTCTGGGTGCGTTTGAGTCAGCCAAGGGTTGTAGTGAGTGGTGCTCAAACCTTGACGCTTGCTGATGCTGTGGCAACAGAGAGCGCGGGAATGTTTACGTCTCGTGTGAGTGAGGGCTTTATTGAACTAATGGCAGCACTCAAGTCATTGCCCAGCCAGGAAGCGCTGACTGTTTGGCGTGAACAAACAGCTTCGCTTATTCATACTGAACATCCGGCAAGCACCGATTGTCCGGTGCCTGATGAGTTCAATGTGTGTGTGAGGTTTGCGATCATAGATGCAGAATCTATATTTCACACGTTAATGTTTAGTTTCTCAACACGGACACCATTGGTGGCTGATTATTTAACTCAGGAACTGTTGGTTGAATCTAAAGGTGGTTTGCGTGTACAAGGCTATACCTATGAGCTGAATGAACCACGTTTTGCCACACTGCGTGAAAGGATTGTTGAGAAACTGGCTGGTAAAAGAGAGCTGTTTGTGATGCCTTGGGCGCGCTCATCTACTGATGGTCAGCCTTTAGTCATACCTCAAGATGATCGGTGATCATTCTATGAAAGCACATAAAATTGGCAATACGGTGACGTCCTTTTTGGGTGATATGTCCGAAGCAGAGAAGCAGGATATTCAAGATTGCTTACTCTATGCAGAGATTCAGGCCGATAAAGGACGCGGTTCAGGCCCCTGGGCCTGGTTGTCTAATTACCAGCATGCCCTGCTTAAACTTGGTTTTGACATGGAGTCCTATATTGTCGACCAACCGCTATTAATTTCGAATGCTCATCAGGTTCGTGATTATAAGGTGCAGGTAGCCGGCGTACAGAACTCCCAAGGTCTGGCTAATCTTTTGGGAGAACTATTTGACTCTCTTTACTTGGAGCGTGATGCCCTCGGTTACTTGACCCATCCTCCCGCTGAGGCGCTTGTATCCAACCGTCAGTGTGCACCGTGCGAAAAGACACGGGAGGGGGTGATATCGGTTTTTGTATGTGGTCTGCAGCTCAGTTGTAGGCCTCATGAAAAGAATCCGGAACTCACTTTTGTGCGTTTGAATTCGAAGGGGGGCAGTTTTAAATTCGATGCGACTGTCTATGCGGCTCTGAAAGATGAAGTGCAGACGATTGTCCGTGATTTTGCGAGCACGATGATTCAAGAGTTTGATGTGTAAATAGCGGGTAATAAAGGCACGGTCCATGGCTATAAAGCATGGGCTGTGCCGGTTTGCTCAAGACACCAGATAGCCTTTTATCCCGGTAAAAATAATCTGCGCAGCCAGTGCACAAACGAACAGCCCCATTAAACGGCTAACGATCTGCAAACCTTGTTCGCCCAGAATGCGTTCAATCCGGTTAGATAAATAAAGCACCACCCCCACGGTCAAGCTGGCCAGGATGATGCTGACAATCGCCATTAGCTTGTCATCCCAGTGGGGCTGGCTGACGCCCATTACCAGTAAAGCACCAATAGTACCGGGGCCAACGGTGATAGGGATGGTTAGCGGCACAATGGTGACGTCTTGCTGGACGTTGCCACTTTGCACGGCTGGCTTGCCTTGGGCCATGCCCAGTGCCGAGATGAACAGTACGCTGCCGGCGCCAATGCGAAAGGCATCTACCGTAATGCCGAAAACGCTAAAGATCATTCGTCCGAACAGGTACAGCAATACGCTGGAAATGACGGTTGCCAGCGCTACCTTCCACGCCAGACGGCCACGCTCCTTGTTCGAGTAACCGCGTGTCAGGCTGATAAAACACGACAGGACGAAGAACGGGCTGTAGAGCACCAGCATCTTCAAGTACACACTGAACAAAACATGCAGCATGGTCTGGGCTCACATCGCAGGAAGGGGCGCCGAAAGTCTATCAGGGGTTTGGCGGTCTGTCGGTATGTCCAGCTAATGTAGTCAGGACGGTTGAGCCTGGGATTGACGCAGCTCACGTTGTGCAACCCAAAACTCGACCAATTCGCGCAGTTGCGACAGCTCGACAGGTTTGGCCATGTGGCCATCCATGCCCGCCTGACGCGCTCGTTCCTTGTGTTCGGTCAAAATGTGCGCGGTTAGCGCCACCACCGGTGTACGTACACGCTGATGGCTCACTTCCCAGGCGCGCAGTTGTTCGGTGGCTGAGAAACCATCCATCACTGGCATTTCACAATCCATGAGCACCAGGTCGTAGCGCTGGGTTTTCATGGCTTGCAGGGCTTCGGCACCGTTACTGGCTGTGTCCGGGTGCAAGTTGAGCTTGCTCAACATGCCGCGAATGACCTTGGTCGAGATGTTGTTGTCCTCGGCCACCAGAATACGGAAGTTGGTGGGCACGGTAATAGGTGCCGTCGGGCCATTGCCCAAGGGCGGCGGCACGGCATGCCCGTTGTTGCGCTGGGTCAGTTCGTCAGCCAGGGTGGTTTTCAGGGTGTAGCCCGCTACGGGTTTGGCCAGAATGCGCTTGATACCGCAATTGCGCGCAATGATCTTGCTTGGCGCGTTACTGATGCCTGTGAGCATCACCAGCAGGATGTCGTGATTGAGGCTTGGGTCTTCTTTGATTTTGGCGGCCAGTTGCATGCCGGTCATGCCGGGCATGTTCTGGTCCAGCAAGACAATGTCGAAGTAATCACGCAGGTGCGCCTTGGTGCGCAGCAAGGCGAGTGCTTCTTTGCCGGAGGCGGCGGCGCTGACATTCAAGCCCCAGGCCGAGCATTGCTGCACGAGGACTTTACGGCAGGTGTCGTTATCATCGACGACCAGCACCCGGGCGCCTTTGAGCGGGCCATCCAGGTCCGAGGTCGGGTGCTCAAGAAGTTGCGGGTCCAGCGGCAGGGTCAGCCAGAAATTGGTGCCTTTGGTTTGCCCGGTCTTGATTCCGAACTCGCCGCCCATCAGGGTGATCAACTGGCGTGCAATCACCAGCCCCAAATGCCCGCCCAGGCGGGTGGCCGCGAGGAAGTTTTTGCTGTGCAGTTCGGCGTGCAACAGTGCGTCGCGTTCTTCCTCGTCCATAGGCTGGCCCGAGTCCTGAACGGCAATTCGCAAGCGTGGCGGGCTGCTGCGTTCTTCCAGGGCGACCACGATCAGTATTTCGCCCTCGGCGGTCTTTTTCAGCGCACTTTCGAGCAGGCTCAACAGGGTTTGGCGCAAGCGCGTGGGGTCGCCGCTGATCACGCGTGGCACTTGCGGCTGGATAAAACTGATGAGTTCGACGTTTTGCTGTTCAGCCTTGGTGCGGAAGATGCTCAGGCAGTCATCAATGAGCGCATTAAGGTCGAACTGCACGTCGTCGAGTTCGATCTGCCCTGACTCCAGTTTGGAGATGTCGAGGATTTCGTTAATCAGTGTCAGCAGTTCGTTGCCGGCGCTGTGGATGGTTTGCACGTAATCGCGTTGTTTGACAGATAACGGCGTGTCGAGCAGTAATTCAGTCATGCCCAATACGCCGTTCATGGGCGTTCGAATCTCATGACTGATCTTGGCCAGAAATTCGGCTTTGGCATTCACTTCGGCATTGCTGGCGGCCAGGTCGCAGCTGATGCTGAACTGGTCTTCGGTGATGCTGCGGGTGCGCTCGCTCAAGGCGACGCTCATCAGCAAACCGCTGACACACACCACGCCCATCAGGGCCAGCACCAGCTCTTGCGGGGCAATCAGCGTCAAGCCCAGCAGGGACGGCAGGATCACCAGCGTGCCGATGTTGAAGATCACCATCGCCACCACAAACAGGCGGGCCGGTCGGTAGCCTTGTTGCCAGTGGTAAACCGACACTAACAGGATGCTCAGGCTTGCCAGTGCGACCAGAGCGTACGTCATCAGGTTCAGCGGCAGGCTGTCGAAGAACAGCAGCAACACGCCGCACAGGCCGATGATCAGGATGTCGATCAGCAACAGTTTGTGCAGCGGGTGCGGGCCGCGTGTGGAGAAGAAGCTGTGCGCAAACATCAATCCGCAGGGCGCAGTCAGTATCAGCGCCAGATACGCCCCTGGGGTTTGCACGCTGTGCCACTCGGGAACCCAAGGCCCCAGCAAGTTTAAAAACAGTGCCGAGCTGGTCAGCAGTAAGGTTTCGCAGAGCGCAAGCCACAGGCTGCTGACCATGCGCGAGAAGGTAAAGCGGATCAGGTTGTGCAGCACCAGCATTGCCAGGCAGCCGAGCAACAGCCCATAGAGCAAGGGCATGCCTTGGTCGGCGGCGAGCATGACGGCGGTACTGAGGGTAATGTGTGGGCGCAACTGGTGTTCAGACACCATGCGCAGATAAACGTCCACAGGCTGATTGGCCTGAGGCAAAGGCAGCAGGTAATCGCTGCTCGACAGCGGTTTCTCGGTTTGAGGCAGGGTATTGCCGGCAGTGACTTCGCTAATCAGCCTGTGGTCGTCCAGTACATATAAGTCCAGACGTGCCAGATCGGGGGCGAAGACTCGCAGGATCTGCTCATGTTTATCGGGTTGTAACCGGAATCGCAGCCACAGGGCCTCGCCGGGTTCGGCGGCCACCATGTGCTCAAGTTCGATGGGCGTGAATTGGTTGTTGAACCGTGCCGAGCGGACATCGCTCAGTTGCAGGTCGCCTTGAGGATCTGAAAGCACAGACCAATTACTGCCTGGCGCAGCATAGGCTGGTGTCAGACAGAGCAGAGCCGTCAGCAGGGTGACGGTGATTCCTATGGCGATCCTAAGCCAGCGCACGGTGAGATCCCTTCGTAGTTTGAAGCCAGAGGCGGTCACTATGCGCGGCGCTGGAATAGTTAGGCAAGGGCTGATCCACCCCCGCCTATCCATACGGATTGCTTATTCCTGAGACTCGCTGCGTTCGCGTGCAATAGCTCGGTAGCCAATATCATTGCGGTAGAAGCAGCCATCCCATTCGATGGCTTTGGCCAGTGCATAGGCCTGCTTTTGTGCCGCTTCAACGGTGTCGCCCATTGCCGTTGCACACAGTACGCGACCACCTGCGGTCACGACTTCGCCAGTGTCATTCAGTGCGGTACCCGCGTGGAAGACTTTGCCTTGCAGTTGTGCTGCGGCGTCCAGTCCGTGGATGACAGCCCCTTTAGCGTAGTCGCCAGGGTAGCCGCCTGCTGCCAAAACAATGCCCAGGCTTGGACGTGGGTCCCACTGTGCTTCAACCTTGTCCAGCGCCTGAGCCAGCGCCGCTTCAACCAGCAATACCAGGCTCGACTGCAGACGCAGCATCACCGGTTGGGTTTCGGGGTCGCCAAAGCGGCAGTTGAACTCGATCACTTTCGGGTTGCCAGCTTTGTCGATCATCAGGCCTGCGTACAGGAAGCCGGTGTAGACGTTGCCTTCTTCGGCCATGCCGCGCACGGTTGGCCAGATCACCAGGTCCATCACGCGCTGATGAACGTCGGCAGTGACCACGGGGGCAGGGGAGTAAGCACCCATGCCGCCAGTGTTCGGGCCGGTGTCAGCGTCGCCCACGCGTTTGTGGTCCTGGCTGGTAGCCATTGGCAAGACGTTTTTGCCGTCGACCATGACGATGAAGCTGGCTTCTTCGCCGTCGAGGAACTCTTCGATCACTACGCGTGAACCGGCTTCGCCAAATGCATTGCCCGCGAGCATGTCGCGTACGGCGTCTTCGGCTTCTGCCAGGGTCATGGCAACGATCACGCCTTTACCGGCGGCCAGGCCGTCGGCCTTGATCACGATCGGGGCGCCGACCTTTTGCAGGTAAGCCAGGGCCGGTTCGATCTCAGTGAAGTTCTGGTAATCGGCGGTTGGGATCTTGTGGCGTGCCAGGAAGTCTTTGGTGAACGCTTTCGAGCCTTCCAGCTGGGCGGCGCCAGCGGTTGGGCCGAAGCAGTCCAGGCCGCGTGCGCGGAACAGATCAACCACACCGGCAACCAGTGGGACTTCTGGGCCTACGATGGTCAGCGAAACGTTCTTCTCGGCAAAATCGGCCAGTTGCTCAAGGGCCAGCACGTCGATAGCGACGTTCTCGCACTTGGCTTCAATGGCAGTGCCAGCGTTGCCTGGAGCAACGAACACTTTAGCGACACGCGGGTCCTGAGCTACTTTCCAGGCCAGTGCGTGTTCACGGCCACCGCTGCCAATGATCAAAACATTCATTTCAAAAAACCTCGGATGACGCTGAATTCTGGTGAGCACCGCAACCTGAACGGGTAGTCGCTGGCGTAGGCAGCGAAGGGTTGCGAAGCAACCCGTTACCTCAAGTTCCCTGTAAATCCCATCGCAGCCTTTGGCCGCGACTACAGGGTTGCGGTGCGCTCAAAAGTGATTAGTGACGGAAATGGCGCATGCCGGTGAACACCATCGCAATACCCGCTTCGTCGGCAGCGGCGATCACTTCGTTGTCACGCATCGAACCACCTGGCTGGATCACAGCGGTGATACCGGCCTTGGCGGCGTTGTCGATGCCGTCACGGAACGGGAAGAATGCGTCCGATGCCATCACGGCACCCTGAACCTGTAAGCCTGCGTGTTCTGCTTTGATCGCGGCAATGCGGGCTGAGTTGACGCGGCTCATCTGGCCTGCGCCGACACCGATGGTCTGGCGGCCTTTGGCGTAGACGATGGCGTTGGACTTAACGTACTTGGCGACTTTCCAGGCGAAGATCAGGTCGTTGATCTCTTGCTCGGTCGGTGCGCGTTTGGTCACGACCTTGAGGTCTTCGCTGCCGATCATCTGGATGTCACGGCTCTGCACCAGCAGGCCGCCATTGACGCGTTTGAAGTCCCATGCCGGTGCACGGTCTGCGCTCCACTCGCCGCAAGCCAGCAGGCGCACGTTGGCTTTGGCAGCCACGATGGCGCGCGCTTCTTCGCTGACCGACGGGGCGATGATCACTTCAACGAATTGACGCTCAACGATGGCCTTGGCGGTTTCGGCGTCCAGCTCACGGTTGAAGGCGATGATGCCGCCGAAAGCCGACTCGGTGTCGGTGGCGTATGCCAGTTCGTAAGCCTGACGGATGCCGCCTTCGGCATCCGGGCTGACGGCCACGCCGCACGGGTTGGCGTGCTTGACGATCACGCAGGCCGGTTTAACGAAGCTCTTCACGCATTCCAGCGCAGCGTCTGTGTCGGCCACGTTGTTGAACGACAGCTCTTTGCCTTGCAACTGGGTCGCAGTGGCGATGCCGACTTCGGCAGGCTTGGCTTCGACATAGAACGCCGCGCTTTGGTGCGGGTTCTCGCCGTAACGCATTTCCTGCGCTTTGATGAACTGGCTGTTGAAGGTGCGCGGGAACTGGCTGCGGCCTTGCGTGCTGAGGGTTTCAGCCGTCTGGTTCACGGTGCCCATGTAGTTGGCGATCATGCCGTCGTAGGCGGCGGTGTGTTCAAAGGCCTTGAGCATCAGGTCGAAACGCTGCGCGTAGGTCAGGCCGCCGGCCTTGAGGTTTTCCAGGACGTTGGCGTAATCGCCGGTATTGACCACGATGGCCACGTCTTTGTGGTTTTTGGCTGCGGAGCGAACCATGGTCGGGCCGCCGATATCGATGTTTTCGATGGCGGTCGGCAGGTCGCAGCCTGGCTTGTTGATGGTGGCTTCGAACGGATAGAGGTTAACGGCTACCAGGTCGATCGGCTTGATGCCGTGCTCGTTCATGATGTCGTCGTCAATACCGCGACGGCCGAGGATGCCGCCGTGGATTTTCGGGTGCAGGGTTTTTACCCGGCCGTCCATCATTTCCGCGAAGCCTGTGTAGTCCGCGACTTCCACTGCGGCCACGCCGTTGTCTTGCAGCAACTTGAACGTACCGCCAGTGGACAGAATCTCGACGCCGAGGGCTTCCAGTTCACGGGCGAAATCAAGGATTCCGGTTTTATCGGAAACGCTGATTAGAGCGCGGCGGATCGGCAGGCGGGTAGTCTGATCGGTCATCTCGATTTCCATCAAAAGCAAAGGAGTCAGCAAAAAAGGCGGCCTGTTTTATCAGGACGCCTTTCAGGTTTGATTGAATGCTTACAGCAGATCGTACTGTTTGAGTTTTTTGCGCAAGGTGCCGCGATTGAGTCCCAGCATCTCGGAGGCTTTGGTCTGGTTGCCCTTGACGTAGTTCATGACGCACTCGAGCAGAGGGGCCTCGACTTCGGAAAGCACCAGGTTGTACACGTCCGTGACTTCAGCGCCCTCCAGGTGGGCGAAATAGTTGTGCAGCGCCTTTTCGACACTCCCGCGAAGGGTCTGACCTTCTTCGCTTGGCGTATTGAGGTGCTGTTTCAAATTGACGTTGTCGCTCACGGGCGTTGTTCCACTCACTAATGTCTCGGTCATCATCGTCATGCGGCCACCCATCCTTCGTCCCCTGTCTCCAGGCTCTTGTGTCGTTCGGCGAAAAACGCCTGAACGTTGGCGCATTGTGCTTCCGTATCTTCTAAACGATTGAAGTGGGCGCGGAACTCCTTGGCGCCCGGCAAGGTTGCGAGATACCAACCGACATGCTTGCGGGCAATACGTACCCCCAATACCTCCCCATAGAAGGTGTGCAATGCGGCCAGATGCTCTAGCAGAATACGTTCCACTTCGCTCATTTCCGGTGCCGGCAACAGCTGGCCGGTACGCAGAAAGTGATCAACTTCGCGGAAAATCCAGGGCCGCCCTTGAGCCGCCCTGCCTATTAACAGTCCATCGGCGCCGGTGGCATTGAGCACGTGCCGGGCCTTGTGGGGTGAATCGATGTCGCCGTTGGCAAACACCGGTATCGACACCGCCTGCTTGATCGCGGCGATGGTGTCGTACTCGGCTTCCCCGGTGTAGAGGTCGGCACGGGTTCTACCGTGCACCGCCAACGCTTGAATCCCGGCCTGCTCGGCGATTTTTGCCACCGTAAGGCCGTTTTTGTTGTCCCGGTCCCAGCCGGTCCGGATCTTCAGGGTGACCGGCACATCAACCGCAGCCACAACGGCCTGCAGGATCTCGTTCACCAATGCTTCGTCTTTCAGCAACGCGGAACCGGCGGCCTTGTTGCAGACCTTTTTTGCCGGACAACCCATGTTGATATCAATAATCTGTGCGCCCAGTTCCACGTTGGCCCTGGCGGCATCTGCCAGCATTTGCGCATCACCGCCGGCGATCTGAACCGAGCGGGGCTCGGGATCACCGTCGTGAATCATGCGCAGGCGCGATTTGCGACTGTTCCAGAGACTCATGTCACTGGTCACCATTTCCGAAACAACCAGGCCTGCACCCATCCGTCGACAGAGCTGACGAAAGGGCTGGTCGGTGACTCCCGCCATAGGGGCGAGAATCAAACCGTTGTGCAATGTATATGGGCCGATGCGTACCGCCGACATAGGACTTCCCTGTTGTGGGGCCGGATCTTGGGAGTTCGAAAAAGGGTTGGCATGATACCCGCTCTCGATGACTGGATAAAGACGAAATTGGATGATTTTTGAACAATTGGGGCTCAAAGCCCGATTCACGCTTCACGCTATACGCTGCAAAACGGAGCAAATCTGCATTTGGCTTCTAACTTATCGCTCCAGGCTTGCCGCTAAAAGCGCAGCGCGCTCATTCCGGGGAATGAAAGCTCAGGCTGTAATTCACGGCTTTTGGTCCCGGGTCGAGAATGTCGAGGGCAATATGGATCGGTGTCTGTGGTGGCATTTCGATCTTGCCGGCCAGGTCGCCGCTCAGGTATTCGCCGGGTTTGAAGCGACGACTGGCGATCATTTTTCCGTTCAGGTCGGCAAAACGTAGCTCCAGCAGGGGGAAGGGCTGGGAAAACGGAGCGCGGTTGTAAAGGATTGCATCCACCACCAGCGCCCCGGCGAACTCAGGGTGGCTGCGCACCACCAGGTTGCTGCTTTTGATGCGATCAATATCGACCTTCGAAGGCACCGTGCAGCCAATTTTCGGGCACAGTTGCTGGAAGATCGGTCGATATTGGTCCTGGCGGGCCAGTTCGTCGAAGTGATTGGAAATGTATTGCCCCGCCAGTGCGGCAGCGGCCAGCAGTACCAGCAGCCCCCAGAGCAGGCGTTTGCCCCACGGCGTGCGGCGCTTTTGCCAGTCCAGGTGCAAAGGGTCGTCTACCAGATCCAGCAACACATCCTCACGCACGCCCGGTTCGCTGCGTTTGTGTTTGTTTTTGACCAGAGGCGCAGGAGCCAGTGGCTCATCGTCGTCTTTGTCATCAATGGCAGAGAGGTGTTCGACGCGCTCCCCAAGCTCATCGTCATCCTCTTTGGATAACTTGAGCGGCGGGGTGTCATCGGGCTCGTCGAGGTCCAGCGACAGCGAAGGTTCGGTGCGCCCTGTGGCAGCGGGTTCGATGTCTTGCTCTATGGCGGGTTCTGCGGCCTTTGCGGCCAGGGCCGACGTTTCGGCGCGTTCTGCCGCTGAATCGCTGAACAGGCTGTCAGACCACTCGCCTTCTTCGGCGTCGCACGTGTCACGGCGCGCACTCAGAGCGCTGTCTTTGCTCTTGCGCGGCTGGCCAAAACTTTTGCTGGGCTGAATTTCCAGCTCCTCAAGTTTGGCCAGTTCTTCGTCCAGATCCAGATGTTCGAGGTCCAGTTCGGCCGAGTCCCAGTGTGCAGGGCGGACTGACATGGGCGCGACAGACGGCTCGATCACCTCGGGCTCTGCCACAAGTGGTGTCACAGTTGCAGGCAACTGCTCTTTTTCAGTGCCTTTATTCAGCAGTTGCTGTGCGGCATTGAACACTTGCAGGCAGGCACCACAGCGCACCACTCCGCGAGCCATGCTCAGTTGAGAATGGTTGACACGGAAGCTGGTTTGGCAATGTGGGCACTGTGTTACGAAGCTATCGCTCATGCGGCCATCCGGGTTAGGCAGGCGGTCATTCTAGCGCCGACGACCACTGATGCGCACCCAGCCATCGCGATTGGCGATGGGGTCCAGATCAAAGTCTTGAGCGTAGGCTGCGGCAACCTCTTCGCCTTGTTCGGCGAGGATGCCCGACAGTGCCAAACGGCCACCTGGCTTGACCAGGCTCGACAGTTGTGGCGCCAGCGAGACCAGCGGACCGGCCAGGATATTGGCGACCAGTACATCGGCTGGAACCTGGGGCAGGTCTTCTGGCAAATACAGCGGGAATAGCTCGGGAGCGATGTTGTTGCGCCCGGCGTTATCGCGCGAAGCTTCCAGTGCTTGCACGTCGATGTCGGTGCCGACCGCTTCTTTGGCGCCCAGCAACAACGCGGCGATGGCCAAAATGCCCGAGCCGCAGCCGAAGTCCAGCACGTTGCAGTCTTTGAGGTCCTGACCGTCCAGCCATTCCAGGCACAGCGCGGTGGTGGGGTGCGTGCCGGTGCCAAACGCCAGACCCGGATCGAGCAGCAGGTTGACGGCCTCAGGCTCAGGGGCTGCGTGCCAGCTTGGAACAATCCACAGGCGCTGGCCAAAACGCATGGGTTCGAAATTGTCCATCCAGCTGCGTTCCCAGTCTTGGTCTTCGATGACTTCGGCGTGATGCTCAGGCAGCGGCGAGCCGGTCAGCAGTTCCAGATGGGACAGCACGAGTTCAGCTTCGGTGCCGCCTTCGAACAGTGCCAGCAAATGGGTGTGCGACCACAGCGGGGTGGTGTTGAGTTCGGGTTCGAAGATCGGTTGGTCTTCGGCATCCATAAACGTGACAGAAACGGCACCGACTTCGAGGAACGCGTCTTCGTAGGTTTCGGCTTGTTCCGGGCTGATGGCGAGGCGTACTTGCAGCCAAGGCATGGCGGGCACCTTTGAAAAAGAGAAGTGTGCAACCAGAAGGGCTGCGAGAAACGCGCCAGTTTACGCGAGCCTAGGCATCCCTGCTATGGCGCGTCATCTGTAGGCGCGAAGATCGCGAGTCAAGCTCGCTCCTTCAAATGATGTGTGAACCCCAGACACAACAAAGCCGCTCGAAAGCGGCTTTGTTGATCAGAAAACAAACTTATTGGTTAGCCAGTTTGTGTTCCAGGTAGTGAATGTTGACGCCGCCTTCGCAGAAGCCTTCGTCATTCACCAGATCGCGGTGCAGCGGGATGTTGGTTTTGATCCCGTCGACCACGATTTCGTCCAGCGCATTGCGCATGCGGGCCATGGCCTCGTCACGGGTCGAGCCCCATGTGATCAGCTTGCCGATCAGGGAGTCGTAGTTGGACGGCACCCGATAGCCGCTGTACAGGTGCGAATCGACGCGAACGCCGTTGCCGCCCGGGGCGTGGAAGTGCTTGACCAGGCCTGGGCTCGGCATGAACGTCGCCGGGTCTTCAGCATTGATGCGGCATTCCAGCGAGTGACCGTGAATGTTCACGTCAGCCTGGGTGAACGACAGCTTGTTACCCGCGGCGATGCTCAACATCTCTTTAACGATGTCGATGCCGGTGACCATTTCGGAAACCGGGTGCTCTACTTGCACGCGAGTGTTCATCTCGATGAAGTAGAAACGACCATTTTCGTACAGGAACTCGAAGGTGCCCGCGCCACGGTAGTTGATGTCTACGCACGCCTTGACGCAGCGCGCCAGTACTTCTTGGCGAGCCTTCTCATCGATACCCGGTGCCGGTGCTTCTTCCAGCACCTTTTGGTGACGACGTTGCAGCGAGCAGTCGCGGTCGCCCAGGTGGATGGCGTTGCCTTGACCGTCGGAAATGACCTGAACTTCCACGTGACGTGGGTTGGTCAGGTATTTTTCGAGGTAGACCATCGGGTTGCTGAACCAGGCGCCGGCTTCTTCGCGGGTCTGCTTGGCTGCTTCGATCAGGTCTTCTTCGCGGTTTACAACGCGCATGCCACGACCACCGCCGCCGCCAGCGGCTTTGATGATCACTGGGTAGCCGACTTCGCGGCCAATGCGCAGCGCGGTTTCTTCGTCTTCTGGCAGCGGGCCGTCAGAACCCGGTACCGTCGGAACGCCAGCAGCGATCATGGCGTGCTTGGCCGATACCTTGTCGCCCATCAGGCGGATGGTGTCAGCTTTCGGGCCGATGAAGGCAAAGCCGGATTTCTCGACTTGTTCGGCGAAATCGGCGTTTTCAGCCAAGAAACCGTAGCCTGGGTGGATCGCCGTGGCGCCAGTCACTTCGGCCGCCGCGATGATGGCCGGGATGTGCAGATAAGACAGGTTGGCTGGTGCCGGACCAATGCAGACGGTTTCGTCTGCCAGACCCAGGTGCATCAGTTCTTTGTCAGCAGTGGAGTACACCGCGACGGTCTTGATGCCCAGTTCCTTGCACGCCCGCAGGATGCGCAAGGCAATCTCGCCGCGGTTGGCAATCAGGACTTTTTCCAGCTTCTGAGGCTTCAGCATCGTTGGCTCCCCGCGGTTCAAACGATGGTGAACAGCGGTTGGTCGAATTCAACCGGCTGACCGTTTTCTACCAGGATGGACTCGATTACACCGGCTTTCTCGGCGGTGATGTGGTTCATCATTTTCATCGCTTCAACGATGCAAATGGTGTCGCCGACTTTAACAGTCTTGCCCACTTCAACGAAGGCAGGGGAGGTTGGCGACGGGGTGCGGTAGAAAGTGCCGACCATTGGCGACTTGACCACAAAACCGTTCAGTGCTGGTGCAGCAGGTGCTTCGGTCACGGTAGCAACCGGTGCTACAGCCACTGGAGCAGCAGCCGGCGCCTGTTGCATTGGCGCAGGTGCGTAGAACTGTTGGGCTGGAGTTTTGCTGTGACGGCTGATGCGTACGGACTCTTCGCCTTCTTTAATTTCCAGCTCGTCGATGCCGGACTCTTCCAGCAGTTCGATCAGTTTCTTAACTTTACGGATATCCATGAATCGTCAACTCCCAATGGGTCGGTCAGGGGCGTTTAGCTTGTAGTTCAAGCTGTTCCAGGGCGGCCTCCAAGGCCAGTCGATAACCGCTGGCGCCAAGGCCGCAGATCACACCTACCGCAACGTCGGAGAAGTAGGAGTGATGGCGGAAAGGTTCGCGTTTGTGCACGTTAGACAAATGCACTTCGATGAATGGGATGCTCACCGCCAGCAGCGCGTCACGTAATGCCACGCTGGTGTGGGTAAAAGCAGCCGGATTGATCAGAATAAAATCCACGCCTTCATCACGAGCGGCGTGAATTCGGTCGATCAATTCATACTCGGCATTGCTTTGCAGGTAGAGCAAATGGTGACCGGCATCGCGGGCTCGCTGCTCCAGATCCTGATTGATTTGCGCCAGGGTGGTCGCGCCGTAGACGCCCGGTTCGCGGGTGCCTAGCAGGTTCAGGTTGGGGCCGTGCAGAACCAGAAAAGTCGCCATCTGCTGTTCCTTATTTCCTATGTGCAAGGGTTAACGCCGGGCGACTATGCCGAAAAGCTGAATCAGTGTCCAGTTGTCTGCAAAAGCCAGCACGATGTCCGATGTTCGCGAAAAGTTTGTGACCGAGGCTCTAGATCTGGTCATTCGCGATGGCGACACGTTCGGCGAAGTCCGCTGCATTGATCTCACCGATGACCCGTTGGTCACTTTTTTCTTCGCCATTTTTACCGAAGAGCATCAGCGCCGGTGGGCCGAACAATTGGTAGCGATCGAGCAGGGCGCGTTGTTCGGCATTACTGGCAGTCAAGTCCAGGCGCACCAGCCGATAGCCTTTGAGCAAATCGAGTACCTGCGGGTTGTTCAGCACCTCATGCTCGATCACTTTGCAACTGATGCACCAGTCGGCATACCAGTCCAGCAATAGCGGCTGGCCGGCCGCCTTGGCTTCGGCCAGCGCGCTGTCGAGCTGCGCCGGGGTGCTGATGGTTTGCCATTGCCCGGCTGTTTGCGCGCGGGCGGCGGTGGCAGGATTGGCGGCTTGGGTATGGCCGATGGGATTGAACGGATCACTTTGACCGCTCAGTGCGCCGAACCAGCAGGCCAGTGCATACACCAGCAACAACAGCCCGAGCAACTGCGCCAGACGCTGTCGCGGGGTTTTGTAGGCGAGCTCCAGCGTACCGAGAAACAGGCTCACGCCTGCCGCCAGCAAGCCGATCAACAACAACGTGGCCGGGCCGGGCAAGACGCGGCTGAGCAAGCCGATGGCCAGGCCGAGCAGCAGCACGCCGATGGCGTTTTTCACGATGACCAGCCACGGCCCGCTTTTTGGCAGCCACGCCGCGCCTCCGGTGGCGACCAGCAACAGCGGCGCGCCCATGCCCAACCCTAGGGCGAACAGCTTCAAGCCGCCGCCCAGCGCGTCGCCACTGGCACTGATATACAGCAGCGCTCCGGCCAGCGGAGCCGAGACACACGGCGATACCAGCAAGCTGGAAACCACACCGAGTACCGCCGCGCCCCACAGCGAGCCGCCTTGGGTGCGACCGGCGACACGGTCCAGTCGATTGCTGATGGCCTGTGGCAACTTCAGCTCGAACACGCCAAACATGGCCAGCGCAAAAATGGCGAAGAACAGCGCAAAAGGCACCAGAACCCATACTGACTGCAGTCGGGCTTGCAGATTGAGTTGTGCGCCGAACATGCCCATCAGCGCCCCCAGCAGCGCAAAACAGGCGGCCATCGGCAGCACATAGGCCAGCGACAGGCTAAAACCGCGCCACCCACCGACTTGGCCGCGCAAGACCACGCCCGACAAAATCGGCAGCATCGGCAACACGCAGGGTGTAAACGTCAGGCCCAACCCCGCAAGGAAGAACAGCGCCAGTTCGCGCCAGTTCCAGGACGTTGCGGGCGCATTGCCGCTCTCGGCAACTGGCGAAGCGGGCGCGCCGGCAATGCTCAGGCGTTCGGTTTCTGGCGGGTAGCACAAGCCTTTGTCAGCGCAGCCCTGGTAGGTGACCACCAGAGTGAACGGGCGTTGATCATGGGGCGGGCGCGGGATGTCGACATCGAGGATGCCGTGATAGACCTCGACATCACCAAAGTACTCATCGTGCTTTTGCTCGCCGGGCGGCAGTTGGGCTGCACCCAGAGCGATGTCCGCGGGTTCGGTTTTGAAGGCGAAGCGGTGCTTGTAGAGGTAATAGCCTTCGGTTGGCACGAACCGCAGCTTGATTGAGTCGGGCGTGGTGTCGATCAGATTCAGCTTGAAGGCTTCGCGAACCGGCAGAAAATCGGCGCTGTTATTGATAGCCCCCAGCGTTGAGCTGGGGCGGGCGTCCAGCAGGCTCGCGCCCATGGCTGGCACGGCGAACAGCAGGCATAGGGCAAAAAACAGACGGCGCATAACAATCTCGCTAATAAAACCTGCGCGCATGATAGCGGAGTGGGTTGAGGTGTGCAGACACGCAAATCTGTTGCAAGAGCCGGTAGATGTTCGATTGATTGCGATCTTTGAAAGAGCACAAGACCGCAGTCTGTGGCAGCGCCCACCTTTAGCGGGCGGGTTTACGCTGTTTGGCGGGAAGGTCTTTAACAATGAATTTCAAATTAACGTCATTGCGTTTGTAGACCCATGAAACATATCGGTCTGTGGCGGTTGAACAGGTTATATCCATCACATCAACCAAAATAATGTGAATGCTGAGGCCCTCGTTTAACGGTGTTTCACACCTCACTTGTTCATATTTCAACGGGCCAACCGGTTGGTAAGTAAAGTCGCTGACACTTTTAAAGGCATGTTTTTGCAGGCGGACAATGTCGGTGTTATCGGCGTCGGGTAATGAGGCAAAGCGTAACGTTGCGCTCAAGGCTTGTGCATCGGACAACTCATAGGCACTCGTCGAAAGGGGCGCAATCAGGCAGGGCGCGAGTGCCTGGCTATTGGGCGTGCAAAGAGCATCACCCGATGACGCAACAACAATGGCTATATAACGCGACTGATTTTCAACCTGCAGCGTTGCGCTTTCGGCGAACGGCGAGTAGAGAACAAACAGTATGAAAATTGTGGCTCGCATGGGGGCGCCTATGGATGCCGTACTGATCGCAGACGTTTATCGAGTCTGTTGGGTACGGCATCAATTTAATATCACTCCCGCTTCGTCTGGATACTGTCAGAAGTGACAGGGTTACACCCGAAATGCTTGCACCGCCGTATTCAGTTCTGCGCCCAGTTGCAACAGTTGCTGACTTTGATGGCGAGCAATGCCGATGCGTTGCAAGTTGTCATCGCCCAGCAGGTGGATGCGTTCGCTGTGGCCACGAATTTCACTGACCGCCGCGCTTTGTTGGGCGGTGACATCTGCAATACGCACAGCGGTGTCGGAGATGGTGGTAATCGCTTCGACAATTTCATCCAGCGCGCCGTCGGCGTCCTGCGCTTGCTGGGCGGTGGCCTGGGCGTGCACCACTTGTGCGCGCATGCCTTCAACCGATTGGCGGGCTGCCAGTTGCAGTCCGGCGATCAGGGTCTGGATTTCGCGGGTCGCCCCCGTGGTGCGCTGTGCCAGAGAACGCACTTCTTCCGCGACGACGGCAAAGCCGCGGCCCATTTCACCGGCGCGTGCGGCTTCGATGGCGGCGTTGAGCGCCAGCAGGTTGGTTTGATCGGCGATGGAGCGAATCACCGTCAGCACGCCGCCAATGGTGGCTGACTCTTCGGCCAGCCGCTCGACGGTCTGTGCGTTGCCTTGTACTTCACCGACCAGTGCGTGCAGCCCGGTAAGGCTATGGCCAATGACGCGCTGACCTTGAGCAACAGCGGCGCCGGCACTGCGACTGGCATCGGCGGCCTGGCTGGCATCGCCCGCGACCTGCGAAATGGTTGCCTCCAACTCGCCCAGTGCATCGCGAATCTGGCCGGTGTCCCCGGCCTGACGCTGCGCGCCGCCGTGCAGGTCGGTACTCAGTTGGGCCAGGGTCAGGCTGCTGCCCGCGACTTGCTCGGCGTTGAGGCGAATGGTGCCCACCAGGTTCACCAGATAAGCGCGCAGGCGATTGAGCGACGCCTCGATGTCATGCAGCTCGCGATTGGTTTTACCCAGTTGAATATCGCGGCTGAAGTCGCCTTCGGCCCAGGTCGACAGCAACGGCGCCAAATACGTCAGCACCCGCGCCAACTGGCGTTGCAAGGTGTCGATCAACAGCGCAATCAGCAGGATCAAGCCGATCATCAAGACTTGAATCAAGCGCACTTCGTCTTGAATCTGCCCGTGTTCGGCGCGCACCACGGGCTCCAGTTCGGCGATGGCGTGTTGTACCGCGCCGAGCTTGAGGTGAGTGGTGGCGCTGAGTTGGGCGCGTTGTTCGATTTGTGCCTGGGTGCGTTTGAGTTCAGCCGGGTAACGGGCCAGCAGGCTGCTCAACTCACGTTTGAGGTTGATCCCAGCATCTTCTGTATGCGCGGCTTGAGTGGCATCAAGGCCCATCAGCGCTGCGAAGTCGTCGTTGCCCGAGGTGCTTTTGCTGCTGACGCCGAGCAAGGGCAGGGCGTCGATCTGCTGCGCTTGAGCCTGGATGCTGGCGAGCTCGCGCTCAACGTCACCGGCCAGTTCACTGCGCCCGCTGCTGACCAGTTTGTCGCGGTTGAGCGACAGTGTGGCCAAGTGCAGGGAGGCATTGAGCAGCGGCGCTAAATACTGCGTCGCTTCAGGGGCGCTGGCGTCGCTGGCGTATTGGTTGAGTTGCTCAATGCTGGCCGCCAGCTCGCGTTCGGCTTGCAGCAGCAAGGCTTGCGGGTCGCCCGCCAATTTTCCGGCCGCCAGCAGTTCGGTGTTGCTGAAGGTGCTCAGGTTTTCAAGGCTGGGGCGTAGCGCGTTGGCCAGCGCGGTCGGCAACGGATTCAATTCGGTCTTGAGTGCGTCGAGGGCGCTGTTGGCCTCGCTCAGGCGCACCGCGTCGCCGCTGGCCAGGTAGTCTTCAATGTTGCGTGCGACCTGGTTCTGAAAGTGTTGCGAGAGGCTCAGGTAGCGCTCCATCAACAGGTAGGGCCGTTCCAGCGCCTGTTGTGACCACCATAACGTTGTGCCTAGTGCCAGACACACGGCGACCAGCAACAGTGTGTTGAGGTTGGTTAGCAGCTTCAGACGCATATGGATTCTGCCTACTACGCAGTGAGAAGCGGCTGAAGTTATTGCACTTAGGTTACAGCGGTGTGACGAACTAAGCGGGCTCGGATGAAATAGTGGCAATTTGCCTAAGCTGTTCAAAGCGCTGGACCTGATTGCGCCCGTTTTTCTTGGCGCAGTACAGCGCTTCATCGGCCTGGGCGGCCATTAACAGGCTGTCGGCTTCTCCTTTGAGCTCTACCACTCCGGCGCTGAACGAACAGCTCAGGTCGAAGGGTTGCGCGGGGTAGTGAATCTCCGCGAAGCGCTCGCGAATTAAATTGAGCACTGCGTAGGCTGATTCTTGATCGGTGTCGGGCATAACAATCGCAAATTCTTCACCGCCGTAACGGCCAATAAAGTCGGTTTTGCGCAGGCGCTGTTTGAGAAACAGCGCCAGACTTTTAATCACCCGGTCGCCCATAGGGTGGCCGTAACAGTCGTTCACGCGCTTGAAATGGTCGAGGTCGAGCATCGCAAAACTCAGCGGGCAATTTTCGCGGCGGGCGCGATACGTACAGTCTTCGAGCAATTGCAGAATATGCGTGTGGTTGTACAGCCCGGTCAGGCTGTCGCGCACCATGCGGGCTTTTAGGTTGCGGGCGCGGGCAGCGCGGTTACGCACGGTCGTAATCAGATGGCGCGGCTTGATCGGCTTGGTCAAGAAGTCATCGCCGCCTTCGCTCATGGCGTCGAGCTGCTTGTCCATGTCGTCCTCGGCCGACAGATAGATGATTGGCACGCTGACGTAGCGCTCATTGTGGCGAATCACCTTGGCCAGTTCCGTGCCGGTACAGGCGGGCATGTACATGTCGAGGATGATCAGGTCCGGCTGGAATTCAGCCAGTTCGGCCATTGTCTGAATCGGGTCGGTCAGCGAGCGAGTGATGATCCCCGCGGTGTTGAGCAGGCGCTCGGTGTACAGCGCTTGCGACCGCGAGTCATCAATGATCAGCACCTTGTACGGCTCGTATTGCGCCACGCAGGTCAGCACCTCGATTTTTTCCATTAGGCTGGAGACTTCGAGTGTGCCGGTCAGGAACGCTTGGCCACCTGCGCGCACGGCGGCCAGCCGGGTCGGTGTGTCAGTTTCATGCTGGCTGAAAAACAACAAGGGCAGTTTATGTTCAAGGCCGATTTGGGCTTCTCCAGCCAGTGCCAAGCCTTGGCCGACGCCGGCGAAATCAACGTCTATCACGATGGCGGCCGGATGGCGCTCGGCCATGGCGTTACGAAAGGCCGCAGGGCTGGCGAATACCACGGCGTTGAGTTCGAAAAACTCCAGTTGCATCCCCAGGCGCTCCGCCCGCTCAAGGTCTTGCAGCAGGATGTAGACCGGCTTGCGCAGCGCTGGCAACGCAGTCTGTGTCAGTTGATCGCCGTGGCGCAGGCCGGTGCGCGACAGGCGTTGCATCAAGCGGTTGAGGTCGCTGATCAACGCGCTGCTGAGTCGGCCACGATTGATGACCACCTGCTGCAACAGCGCCTCGGTGGCTCGCGCCAGTTCGGTGTGTTCGGGCTGCTCGAAACGTTCGGCAAAACGCAGCAGGCGCAGGTTGGCTTCGCTAAATTCAGCGAGTCCTGAGGGGGACCATTCCTGAGTTTGCAAACGCTGCCAAATCTCAAGAATTTGACGGGCCTGATGAGTAACGCGCTGGGCGAAGTGGTGCTTTAGGCGCTCGTGGCTGGGGTCTTCTTGCTCGGTCATATCCTGGCTACTGGGTAAGTGGGCATGCTGAGGTCGAGTGGTGGCTCTATGCTAGCACCTCAATTTCAAATAGAACCTCTACCGGCACGAAATTAACGCGCACACGTCAAAAACAGCCATCGTCTGCCCGTTCGTAGGCGTGGCGGCGAGCATGTTCTATAGTGCCGCTTGTATATGACCCTGCATTTCGCAGCACAGCTTACGTTCTGTACGCAATCTGACCTTCGCTCGAAAACATTGAGTACAGGCCCTGGCCTCGATTTAAAATCGTGCACGCAAGGCACGATGAGTTAGGGTTGCGGTCGAACTGTTGAATCAAGCATCTGAAAGGATATAGCCATGCTGGACTGGAAAAAACGTGAGGGCGACAGTGCCCGCGAGTCGGTCAAGGACACTCATGCAAAGCCGCGTGGCTATTTCAAAAGTATCCTGTTGAGCCGTTCCATTGCTGTACTGGTCGGCATTTATGCCGTGGTGTGTCTGGGGCTGGGCTGGTACTGGAGTCAGGAGCCGGACTTGTTCCCGGTGCAGCAGAATGCCCAGTTGGCGGCCGAGAAAAGCGGCCAGCAAATGGTGCCGGGCTTCACCACGGTCGAAACCTTGAAAACCGTGGCCGGTACGTTGCTCAACAAACCGGGGGGTTACCTGTCTAACGATCGCTTCCCGCCGGGCGTGTTTCTGGACAACATTCCGAGCTGGGAGTACGGCGTGCTGGTTCAGGTGCGTGACCTGACCCGCGCCCTGCGCAAAGATTTCGCCCGCTCGCAGTCGCAATCGGCTGAAGACGCTGATCTGGCCAAGGCCGAGCCGCGTTTCAACTTCGATAACAAGAGCTGGATGCTACCGTCCAGTGAGTCTGAGTACCAGGAAGGCATCAACTCCCTGAGCCGTTATCAGGCGCGCTTGTCCGACCCGAATCAGAAAAACGCCTTGTTCTACGCCCGTGCCGACAACCTGAACAACTGGTTGGGCGATGTGGGCACACGCTTGGGTTCGCTGTCGCAACGTCTGTCGGCCAGCGTGGGCCGGGTCAAACTCAACACCACGCTGAAGACTGAAAGCCTGCAACCGGGGCAAGTGCCGGTTGTGGACGAAGAAGTCGTAGAAACCCCATGGATGCAGATCGACAACGTGTTCTACGAAGCCCGTGGACAGGCGTGGGCGTTGTCGCACTTGCTGCGCGCCATCGAAGTCGACTTCGCGGATGTCCTGGCTAAAAAGAACGCCACGGTGAGCGTGCGTCAGATCATTCGTGAGCTGGAGGCTGCTCAGGAGCCGGTATGGAGCCCGATGATCCTCAATGGCAGCGGCTACGGTGTGCTGGCAAACCACTCGCTGGTCATGGCCAACTACATTTCCCGGGCTAACGCTGCAGTCATGGACCTTCGCCAATTGCTGTCGCAAGGGTAAGTGATGGCTATTTCAGCGCTTGAGGCGGCACACCGTGCGGCCTCAGATGTCGAACAGGTGGTCTGGGTCGATCGCGATGACCGCGTGCTCGGGGCATTGCCCCGGCATGAGCTGCGTGAACAAGCTCTGATCGGGCGCGGCACTTTTATTCTGTTGTTCAATTCAGCCGGTGAACTGTGCGTGCACCAACGCACCTTGAGCAAAGCGCTGTACCCCGGGTTTTGGGACGTGGCGGCGGGCGGTATGGTCGGTGCCAACGAAACCTATGCCCAGTCGGCGGCCCGTGAACTGGCAGAAGAGCTGGGTGTGAGCGGCATCCCATTGACCGCTCATGAGCGGTTTTACTTCGAAGGCCCGCAAAACCACCTGTGGTGTGGGGTATTTTCCGGCGTGTGGGATGGCCCGCTAACCGTGCAGCCCGAAGAAGTGCAGCAAGCACTGTTTATGCCCGTGGATGAGGCGTTGCGCTTGAGTGAACACCAGGATTTCTGCCCCGATTCACTGGCTGCCCTGAAGCGGTATCTGGCGCAAAGACAAACCTTGTAACCGCTGCCGAAGGTTGCGGCGGGTTGCGTAACAGCCCCGCCTTTAAAAATGAAAGCGAAGGTCCTGCGGCCCTTATCGCAGTCTTCGGCACCGGCTACAGGGTTTGCCGCAGAATTTAGATGATTTTTTGCGCCGATTGGCTATTGGGCGGCGGCGATTTTGTCGTTACACTGCGCGACCTTTTTCAGGCTCAGGCGCTTTTCCCGCTTGAGTTGCGCTGCCCCTGCCAGAGTGGGGCTTCGCGGTCGGTACACCTTGGCGCATCAGCGTCATGCACCGGCCAATTTTTTGTCCTCCATATGAGGATTGCCGGTGGCCAAAAAAGCCGCATCCTTCGCCGCCTTGGGTGGCCTGGTATTTTCCACCGACGCAGGTCGTCACTGTCCAGACTGTCGCCAGCCAGTAGACGCCTGTACCTGCAAACAAACCCTGATCCCTGCCGGTGATGGCATTGCCCGCGTGCGTCGCGAAAGCAAAGGCCGTGGCGGCAAGACGGTCACGACCATTACGGGCGTGCCATTAGCCGAAGACGCACTCAAAGAACTGGCCACCACGTTGAAAAAACGCTGTGGCACGGGCGGTGCGTTGAAAGACGGCATCATCGAGATCCAGGGCGACCACGTCGAACTGCTGCTGGCAGAGCTGGTCAAGCACGGGTTCAAAGCCAAGAAATCCGGCGGCTAGCAGCCTCTGTGAAAACCACCGCTGGGCGTGTTTTGTCGCTCGCCATGGTTTTCACAGAGCCTGTTATCGCGGGTTTCTAAACTCGGCGCCGTTGTCAGGGTCTACCCCTGTGCAGACTAAACGTCACTTTCACTCTTTAGACTGCGCCTGCCTGCTTTCAGGTTGGGCTATTTGACTTATATATAGGGGACTTCGATGTCCGTACGACGCACACGCAAAGACGATGGCAGCCAATGGACAGTTGCGGACAGCCGCAGTGTTTACGGGATTCGCCATTGGGGGGCCGGGTATTTCGCGATCAATGAAGCCGGTCGCGTAGAAGTCCGTCCGAACGGCCCGAACAGCTCGCCCATCGATCTGTACGAGCAAGTCGACGAACTGCGCAAAAGTGGCTTGTCCTTGCCATTGCTGGTGCGTTTTCCAGATATTTTGCAGGATCGTGTACGCCAACTGACCGGCGCTTTCGACGCCAACATCGAGCGCCTGGAATACCAGAGCAAGTACACCGCGCTCTACCCGATCAAGGTGAACCAGCAAGAAGCGGTGATCGAGAACATCATCGCCACCCAAGACGTGTCGATCGGCCTTGAAGCCGGCTCCAAGCCTGAGCTGCTGGCCGTGCTGGCGCTGGCCCCGAAAGGCGGCACCATCGTCTGCAACGGTTACAAGGACCGTGAGTTCATTCGCCTGGCCTTGATGGGCCAGAAGTTGGGCCACAACGTGTTTATCGTGATCGAGAAAGAGTCCGAAGTGGACCTGGTGATCGAAGAGGCGGCCTCGCTCAAGGTCAAGCCACAGGTAGGCCTGCGCGTGCGCCTGTCGTCGTTGGCGTCGAGCAAATGGGCTGACACCGGCGGCGAAAAATCCAAGTTCGGTTTGTCGGCTGCGCAATTGCTGTCAGTGGTTGAGCGCTTCCGCGATGCCGGACTTGATCAGGGCATTCGCCTGTTGCACTTCCACATGGGCTCCCAGATCGCCAACCTGGCGGATTATCAGCACGGCTTCAAAGAAGCGATTCGCTACTACGGCGAACTGCGTAACCTCGGCCTGCCGGTTGACCACATCGACGTCGGCGGTGGTCTGGGCGTTGACTACGACGGCACTCACTCGCGCAACGCCAGCTCGATCAACTACGACATGGACGATTACGCCGGTGTTGTGGTCGGCATGCTCAAAGAGTTCTGCGACGCACAAGGCCTGCCGCACCCGCACATCTTCTCGGAAAGCGGCCGCTCCCTGACCGCGCACCACGCCATGCTGGTGGTGCAAGTGACCGACGTCGAGAAACACAACGACGACGTGCCAGAGATCGAAAACAAGGAAAGCCTGCCAGAGACCGTGCAATGGCTGGTGGACCTGCTGGGCCCGACCGACATTGAAATGGTCACCGAAACCTACTGGCGCGCTACGCACTACATGAGCGACGTGGCCACCCAGTACGCTGACGGCAAAATCACCTTGTCGGAAAAAGCCCTGGCCGAGCAATGCTACTTTGCCGTGTGCCGCCGCCTGCACAACTCGTTGAAAGCGCGTCAGCGTTCGCACCGCCAAGTGCTGGACGAACTCAACGACAAGCTGGCCGACAAGTACATCTGCAACTTCTCGGTATTCCAGAGCCTGCCCGACACCTGGGCGATTGGCCAGGTATTGCCGATCCTGCCGCTGCACCGTCTGGATGAAGAGCCGCTGCGCCGTGCCGTATTGCAAGACCTGACCTGCGACTCCGATGGCAAGATCAAGCAATACGTCGACGAGCAGAGCATCGAGACCAGCTTGCCGGTTCACGGTCTCAACGAAGGTGAAGACTACCTGCTGGGCATCTTCCTGGTGGGCGCCTACCAGGAAATTCTGGGGGACATGCACAACCTGTTCGGTGATACCGACTCGGTGAACATCTACCAGAACGCCGATGGCAGCGTGTACCACGCGGGTATCGAGACCCACGACACCATCGAAGACATGCTGCGTTACGTGCACTTGTCGCCGGAGGAGTTGATGACTCACTACCGCGACAAAGTGGCCAGCGCCAAGCTGACGGTTAAAGAGCGCACGCAGTATCTGGACGCACTGCGTCTGGGCCTGACGCGTTCGTCGTACTTGTCGAGCCACTGATTGCCCGATACAGCACTCGCTGACTGAACTACGCTGACCTGTGCATTGCAGGGGTCAGCGTTTTTTTTTGCCTGAGAGGTCGTGGTGCATGTCAAAAGTCTTCAAGCGTGTCGTTGGGCTGGCGTGTGCTGGCGTCATGGGCTGGCTGCTCAGCGCCTGTTCGCCGGTGCGCATGCTCAATGGCCTGACACCCACCCGCAGCTTCGAAAAAACCAGCGACATTGCCTACGGCAGTGATCCGCGCCAAACCCTTGATGTCTATCGCTCCAAAGACCCCGCACCCGGTGCGCCGGTGGTGGTGTTTTTCTATGGCGGTAGCTGGAACAGTGGCTCGCGCGCCGACTATTTGTTTGTCGGCGAAGCGCTGGCTTCACGTGGGATCACCACGGTGATTGCCGATTACCGACTTTATCCACAAGTGCGTTACCCGGAGTTTTTAGTGGATGGCGCGCAAGCCGTGGGTTGGACGTATCGCCATGTCGCCGAGTACGGAGGCAATCCGCAGCGCCTGTACGTGATGGGGCACAGTGCAGGGGCTTATAACGCCGCGATGCTGGCGCTCGACCCGCAGTGGTTACAGGCGGTGGGCATGAGCCCCGACAATCTGCGGGGCTGGATTGGTTTAGCGGGGCCGTATGATTTTTTACCGATAAAGGACGAAGCGGTGCGCCCGGTATTTTTTTACCCCGACTCGCCGCCTGAGTCGCAGCCGATCAATCACGTCAGCCGAGGGGCGCCGCCTGCACTATTGATGGCCGCCGAGACCGATACCTTGGTCAATCCGACACGCAACACCGGTGGTTTAGCCAGCGCTTTGCGCGAAGCTGGCGTGCCCGTTGATGAGTTCTATTTTTCCCGTACCAGCCACGTCACGCTGGTGGCGGCACTTTCGCGGCCACTGCGATGGCTGGCGCCGGTACTTGATCACGTCAGCGGATTCGTAAACCACTGATCCTTGCGCTGCATGCGCCACGCATACAGCGCCAGCACTAAACTACGTAGCACCATAAACAGCAGAAAACTTATCCACAGTCCGTGGTTGCCATGGCCATGCAGCGCCCAGGCGACGGGGAAGGCGATGATCACGCTGATCAGCATCGCGTTGCGCATTTCGCGGGCGCGGGTGGCGCCGATAAACAGCCCGTCGAGCAAGTAACTCCACACCGCAATCAGCGGCAATAACGCCAAATAGGGTAAGTAGTGGAAGGCGGTTTCACGCACGCTCGCAATGTTGGTTTGCATCTCGATAAACACGTGCCCGCCGAAGACAAACAGCAGTGCAAACATCACGCTGGCCAACAACGACCAGCCGCAGGCCACCACCATCGAACGGCGCAAGGCGGTGCGATCACGGGCGCCGATGGCATGCCCGCACAGCGCTTCAACCGCGTGTGCCAAACCGTCCAGTGCGTGCGCCGTCAGCAGTAAACCATTGAGCAGCAGCGCATTGGCTGCCACGGTGGCATCGCCCAAACGCGCGCCTTGCACGGTGATGGCAAAAAACACCGATTGCAGCAGCAAGCTGCGGATAAAAATATCGCGGTTAACCCCCAGCAGCGGTTTCCAGTTGTGCCAAGCGCGCAGCGCTGCCCACACCCACTTGCCCGGATACGCCCGCAATGCGCCGCGTGTCAGCCACAGACCGAGCAGGGCGCCGCTCCATTCGGCAATCACTGAGGCTCGGGCGGAACCGACCACCCCCCAGTCCAGCCCGAGTACAAACCACACGTTGAGTACGATATTGATCAGGTTGGTGGTGAGCAAAATCGCCAGCGGTGCCCGCGCGTTCTGCGCGCCTAAAAACCAACCCACCAACGCATAACTGGCCAAGGCCGCCGGCAAGCCAAACAAGCGGGTATGGAAGAAGTCGAGCGTCAGTTCATGTAATTGGGGCGAAGGCTGCATCACACTCAACGCCACGCCACTGAAAGGGATCGCAATCGCCCCCAGAAAGAGCGAGAGCAGCATCGCCAGCAACAAACCTTGCAGCAGAATTTGCCGTAATGCGTTGCCATCATTGCGCCCGGCGGCTTGCGCGGCAAAGCCGGTGGTACCCATGCGCAGAAAGCCCATCATCCAGGCCAGGAAGAGATACAGACTGGCGCCCACCGCCACCGCGCCCAATTGGTGGGCGTGGGGCAAATGGCCGATCACGGTGCTGTCGACCAGCGCAACCAGTGGCACGGAGATATTCGACAAAATCATCGGCGCTGCCAGCGTCCAGACCCGGCGATGGGTCGGGCGGTCGCGCCAGTCAGCTAATAGGGAAGACATGCAGGCTCCTTTTGGGGGGGGCATTGTAGCGGTATGGTGAACATGGAGTCGCTGGCGCGGTACCAGACTGCGATCGGCTGCGCAGCAGTGGCGAAACCATGCAGCCCGGTATCTCAGAGGTATCGTGATAATCGGGCTCACGGGGACTGCGTCCCCGATCGCAGCCTCGTACCCTGGCAGCGACTACAGGTAATGCGGCGCGCTGTTATATAGTCGAGCCCTTCAATGCCAAGTCAACGAGTACACCATGCTTAACAAAGGACTGTTCCTGGCCTGTGCGCTGGCGCTGCTGAGCGCTTGTGATTCATCGTCCTCCGGCAAACCCGTAGCACCCGCGGCTGTCAGCGCGCAGGCGGCCAGACCGGTACAGGACGCCAAGGTGCTGGCCGAACGCTACGCCGGGCGCCCGTTAAGCGTGGTGGATGTCTCTGAAGTGCAACTGGACGGTGCCAGCACGTTGTCCGTGAGCTTTTCGGTGCCGCTGGATGCGAAGCAAAATTTCGCCGACAAACTGCACGTGGTCGACGCCAAGACCGGCAAGATCGATGGCGCCTGGGAGCTGTCGGATAACTTGATGGAACTGCACCTGCGCCATCTCGAACCCAAGCGCAAGTTGATCCTCACCGTCGACCCCGGCCTGCGCGCAGTCAACGAGGCCACCCTGGCCGCCGAGTACGTGAGCCGCCTCGAAACCCGCGATCTGCAACCGACCGTGGGTTTTGCCAGCCGTGGCAGCTTGCTGCCCAGTCGTTTGGCCGAAGGTTTGCCGGTGATCGCGTTAAATGTCGACAAAGTTGACGTTGAATTCTTTCGGGTCAAACCCGAATCGTTGCCGGCATTTCTCAGTCAATGGGGCCGTAACAGCAGCCTGCAAAGTTACGAAGCCAAAGACCTGCTGAGCATGGCGGATCTTGTGTACGGCGGGCGCTTTGACCTGAACCCGGAGCGCAATACCCGCGAAACACTGATTCTGCCAACGTCGGGCATCAAGCCCTTGCAGCAGCCGGGTGTGTACCTGGCGGTGATGACCGCGTCGGGCAGTTACAACTATTCAACCCCGGCGACTCTGTTCACCCTCAGTGACATTGGCCTTTCCGTACACCGTTATCAGAAGCGTCTGGACGTGTTCACCCAGGGGCTGGAAGGTGGCAGCGCGCTGGCCAATGTCGACCTGGAGTTGCTCGACGGCAAAGGCAAGATGCTGGCCCAAGGCAAAACCGATAAACAAGGGCATGCCGAACTGGCCTTGGCGCCCAAGGCCGAAGTGTTGGTGGCACGTCAGGGCGATCAGACCAGCGTGTTGCGCTTGAATACGGCGGCGCTGGACTTGGCGGAGTTCGACATTGGTGGCCCGCAAGCGCACCCGCTGCAATTTTTCGTGTTTGGCCCGCGAGACCTGTACCGCCCCGGCGAGACGGTGCTGCTCAATGCCTTGCTACGTGATCGTGATGGCAAGCCGGTCAAGCCGCAGCCAGTAAGCGTTGAAGTGCGCCGCCCGGACGCACAGGTCAGCCGCAAGTTTGTCTGGGAGCCGGACGCGTCGGGTTTCTATCAATACTCGCTGCCCTTGGCAGGTGAGGCGCCGACCGGGCGCTGGCAGTTGGTGTTCGATCTGGGCGACGGCAAGCCGCAGTTGTATGAGTTTTTGGTCGAAGACTTCTTGCCGGAGCGACTGGCGCTGGAGCTTAAAGGCCGTGATAAACCGTTGAGCCCCGACCAGAGCGCTGACATTCAAGTCAATGGTCGCTACCTGTATGGCGCCCCGGCTGCCGGCAATCGCTTGAGCGGGCAGGTTTATGTGCGTCCGTTGCGTGAGGCGGTCAGTGCGTTGCCCGGTTATCAGTTTGGCTCGGTGACTGAGCCCGATTTGACTCAGGACCTGGAGCTGGACGAAAGCGTGTTGAACGCTGAAGGCAAAGAAACCCTGCGCATTGAAAGCCAGTGGAGCGAGGCCAGGTCGCCGCTGCAACTGATTGTGCAGGCCAGCTTGCAAGAGTCTGGCGGGCGCCCGATTACCCGGCGTTTGGTGCAGCCGGTGTGGCCTGCGGATCGTTTGCCGGGGCTGCGCGGGTTGTTTGAAGGCACTGAAACCAATGGCGATGGCCCGGCAGCGTTTGAACTGCTGGTGGCCGACAGTCAGGGCTACAAGCTGGCCGCTGAAAACCTTAAGGTACGGCTGGTGCGCGAGCGCCGCGATTACTACTGGAACTACTCGGACAGCGACGGCTGGAGCTATCACTACAACGAGAAATTTCTGAACCTCAACGAAGAAACCGTCAACCTTAAAGCCGGAGAAACCGCCAAGGTCAGCTTCCCGGTGGAGTGGGGCCCTTACCGCGTCGAGGTTGAAGACCCGAAAACCGGCTTGGTCAGCAGCCTGCGATTCTGGGCCGGGTACCGCGCTCAGGACAACGCCGAAGGCGGCGCCGTGCGCCCGGATCAGGTCAAGCTGGCACTCGATAAAGCCGCGTACGGCGATGGTGACACCGCCAAAGTCACCGTCACGCCGCCTGCTGCTGGCAAAGGCTATTTACTGATTGAAGGCAGCGAGGGTCCGTTGTGGTGGCAAGAGATCGAAGTCCCCGCTGAAGGCAAAACCTTCGACATCAAACTCGACCCGAACTGGGCACGCCACGATGTGTATGTCAGCGCGCTGGTGATTCGTCCCGGTGAGCGCAAAACCAACATCACCCCAAAACGTGCGGTGGGCGTGCTGCATCTGCCGCTCGATCGCACGCAGCGCAAGCTGGCGCTAACCCTCGATGCGCCGGAAAAAATGCGCCCCAAGCAGCCGTTGACGGTGAGGATCCAGGCTAAAAACGCTGACGGCAGCGTTCCCAAACAAGCCCATGTTTTGCTCGCGGCCGTGGACGTCGGGGTGTTGAACATCACCGATTACCCAACGCCTGATCCGTACGCCAGCCTCTTTGGGCGCAAGGCGTATGGCGCCGACCAACTGGATATTTACGGGCAACTGATTGAAGCCGGTCAGGGCCGTCTGGCCAGCCTGGCATTCGGCGGTGATGCGGCGCTGGCCAAGGGCGGCAAGCGGCCTGCGACCAGCGTCACGATTGTTGCGCTGCAAAGTGCGCCGGTAACCTTGAACGCGCAGGGCAAGGGCGAAGTCAGCGTTGATATTCCGGACTTTAACGGCGAGCTGCGCCTGATGGCACAAGCCTGGACCGACGACCGCTACGGCATGGCGCAGGCCAAAACCGTGGTCGCCGCGCCGTTGGTGGCCGAGTTGGCCGCACCGCGCTTTTTAGCGGGCGGTGACGAGACCCGGCTGGCCTTGGACTTGTCCAATCTCACCGATAAACCGCAAAAGCTAGACGTGAAACTGAGCGCAGACGGCCAGCTCAATCTGCTGGGCGAGACCACGCAAAACGTCACGCTAAGCCCCGGCCAGCGCAGCACCTTGCAGATTCCGGTCAAGGCGTTGGGCGGTTTTGGTACGGGGATGGTCAAGGTGACGGTGAACGGCCTCGACCTGGCGGGCGAAACCTTTGCACCCTTTAGCCGCGAATGGACCTTGGGCGTACGCCCGGCGTATCCCGCGATGCTCAAGCACTATCGCGCCGTGCTTAAGGATCAGCCGTGGAGCTTGCCTGAAGGCGAGTTGCAGGCCTTCGAGCCGGCCGGGCGCGAAGCCTTGTTGAGCGTGTCGAGCCGTCCACCGCTTAATCTGGGCGAACAGATTCGTGCGCTTAAGGCGTATCCCTATGGCTGCTCAGAGCAAACCACCAGCGGCCTGTACCCGGCGTTGTATGCCGATGCGGCGTTGCTCGAGCGCTTGGGCCTCAAGGGGGAGCCGGACGCAGAGCGCAAACGTAAAATCGAGCTCGGCATCGAGCGCCTGCTGGGCATGCAGCGCTACAACGGCAGCTTTGGCCTGTGGGGAGCAGACGGTGAGGAAGAGTATTGGCTGAGCGCCTATGTCACCGACTTTCTGCTGCGCGCCCGCGATCAAGGCTACGCCGTGCCAGCCGATGCGTTGAAAAAGGCCAACGAGCGGTTGCTGCGTTATGTGCAAGAACGCAACCTGATCCAATCCGATTTCAGCGACAACCTCGACCACACCCGTTTTGCCGTGCAGGCCTACGCCGCTTTGGTATTGGCCCGCAGCCAGCAAGCGCCGCTGGGGGCGTTGCGCAGCATTTTCGAGCGCCGCAGCGATGCACGCTCAGGCTTGCCGCTGGTGCAACTGTCGATTGCCTTGCAGAAGATGGGCGACCAACCGCGTGCCGATCAGGCCTTGATCGCGGGGCTGGCGGCCAAGCGCAAAAACGATCAATGGCTGGGCGACTACGGCAGCCCGCTGCGTGATCAGGCACTGATTCTGGCGCTGCTGGAAGAGAACAACCTGATGAGTGACCAGCGTGAGCAGCGTCTGTTTGAACTGTCCGATGTGTTGGCTGAAAGCCGTTGGTTGTCGACTCAGGAGCGTAATTCATTGTTCCTGGCTGGACGTGACCTGTTGAGCAAACCTGAGCCTAACTGGTCGGCGCAGCTCACCAGCGGCGATCAAACCCGCGAGCTGAATAACAACCAGTCGGGCCTCAAACTCGACGGCCCGTTGCTGGCGCAGTCGTTGACTGTGCGCAATGAGGGCAGCGACGCGGTGTATCAACAGCTGACCCTTTCCGGTTATCCACAGCAGGCCCCGGTTGCCGGTGGCGAGAATATGAGCATTCGCCGTGATTACTTGGGCATGAATGGCGAACCACTGAATATCAACACCCTGAAAAGTGGGGATCTGGTGTTGGTGCATGTGGCGGTGACGGCCAAGCAACCTGTACCGGATGCGTTAGTGGTCGATTTACTGCCTGCGGGTCTGGAGCTGGAAAACCAGGATCTTGGACAAAGTGCCGCCAGCCTTGAAAACGCCAGCACCGAGGTCAAGCAATGGCGCGAGTCGATGCAAAATGCCAGCGTGCAGCATCAGGAGTATCGCGATGACCGTTACGTGGCGGCGCTGAAACTGGAGGGTTATGGCACTGCGCACTTGCTCTACCTGGCCCGCGCCGTAACGCCGGGTACCTACCGCGTACCGCCGCCGCAAGTCGAATCCATGTACCGCCCGAACTGGCAGGCGGTTGGCGAGACACCGGGAGAGATGGTGATCAAGGGAAGGTAACGACATATCCTCTGTAGGAGCGAGCAAACTCGCTCCTACAGAGGTCGGGAGTCAGCTGATAATCCAGCTCAACACCCACAACCCGAGCAGCAGCCAGATCACGCCGCCGATGATCGAGGCACGCATGAAGGCGCGTACGGCGTTATAAAGAAACAGCAGGCCAATCACCAGAATGGCGATGCTGATGATCGATGTGTCCATGCCCAGCGCGCGGCCAAGACCTTCGATAAAGTTGCCGCCCGCGTGGCTAAGGCCGCTGAAAATGCCACTCAACCCTTCAACGATAAAGCGAATGATGGCCCCGAACATTTGCCCCAGGCTCTCGAAAAATCCTTCAACGTGCATGTGTGTGTCCCGATGAATAAGGCAGTCACTGTGCCAGAGATAAGCCTTGGGCTGCTATGTATGAAGCGTAGTTCCGTTAAGGACTGGGCGGTTTGAGGCTTAATCTGAAAAAAAATCTGTGCTGGGCGGCCGCAAGCCTGTTGCTGGTGCTCGCTGTGCTGTGGCTGGCTGACCGTATCTGGCCGCTGCCTTTGCCCAAGGATGATTTGGCCCGCGTGGTGTTGGCCGAAGACGGCACGCCGCTGTGGCGCTTTGCCGATGCCAACGGCGTGTGGCGTTACCCGGTGCAGACGCGGGAGGTGTCGCCGTATTACCTCGACGCGTTGCTGACGTACGAAGACCGCTGGTTTTATCAACATCCTGGGGTGAACCCGCTGGCACTGGGCCGCGCCGTCTGGCAAAACTTCAGGGGCGGGCGCGTGTTGTCGGGGGGCAGCACGTTGTCGATGCAGGTAGCCCGTTTGTTGGACCCGCATGAGCGCACCTTGTCTGGCAAGTTGCGCCAGTTGTGGCGCACGGCGCAGTTGGAATGGCATGTGCCAAAGGATCAAATCCTCAATCTGTACCTCAATCGCGCCCCGTTTGGCGGCACCTTGCAAGGCGTGGCGGCAGCCAGTTGGGCGTATCTGGGCAAGTCGCCACAGCAGCTCACACGTTCCGAGGCGGCGTTATTGGCGGTATTGCCGCAAGCGCCGAGCCGCCTGCGCCCCGATCGTCATCCAGAACGTGCGCAAGCGGCGCGCGATAAAGTGCTGCGCCGTTTGGCCGAGTATCGGGTGTGGCCGCAGACTGCGGTCGATGAGGCGCTTGAAGAACCCCTGCTGTTGGCGCCGCGACTGGAGCCGAGCCTGGCACCGTTGCTGGCGCGGCGTTTGAATCGCCCGCACAGCCCGCCGCTGATTCGTACCACGTTGGATGCCAGCTTGCAGCGCCGCCTTGAAGACCTACTGCTGGGCTGGCGCGCGCGGTTACCCGATCACACCTCGGCGGCGATCATTGTGGTCGAAACTGAAACCATGGCCGTGCGCGCCTACCTGGGCTCGGTCGACATCAACGATGCGCGGCGTTTTGGTCATGTCGACATGATCAACGCTCTGCGCTCGCCGGGTTCGACCCTCAAACCATTCCTGTACGGGATGGCGATGGATGCGGGGCTGATCCACTCCGAGTCGCTGCTGCAAGATGTGCCGCGTCGTTATGGCGACTATCGGCCGGGCAACTTCTCGATGGGCTTTAGTGGGCCGGTCTCGGCCAGTTCGGCCTTGGCACTGTCACTTAACTTGCCGGCGGTGCAACTGCTCGAAGCCTACGGGCCTAAACGCTTCGCGGCGGATCTGCGCAATGGCGGGGTGCCGTTGAGCCTACCCGCCTTGGCCGAACCCAACCTGGCGCTGATTCTGGGCGGCGCGGGCAGCCGCCTCGAAGACTTGGTCAGCGGCTACAGCGCGCTGGCCCGTGGCGGCAACAGCGCTAACCTGCGTCTGCAACCGCAAGACGAGTTGGTCGAGCGGCGCATGCTGTCTGCGGGTTCGGCGTGGATCATTCGGCGCATCCTGAGTGGGCAGGCGCGACCTGATCGCGACCCGAGTGCCGAGCTGGTACAGCGTCCGTCATTGGCGTGGAAGACCGGCACCAGTTATGGCTTTCGCGATGCATTGGCGATTGGTGTGGGGCCGCGCTACCTGATTGGCGTGTGGATCGGCCGCCCGGATGGCACACCCGTGCCGGGGCAATTTGGCCTGGCCTCGGCGGCGCCGCTGATGCTGCAAGTGCACGATGTATTGAGCAATCGCGACAGCCAGCGGGGTATTGTCGCCCCGGTGCAGGCGGTGCCGAGCACCGTGGGGGTGGCAGCGATTTGCTGGCCGCTGGGCCAGCCGCTGAGCAAAAGCGATACGAACTGCCGCCGTCAGCGCTTCGCCTGGACGCTGGATCAGACCACGCCACCGACCTTGCTGGCGTCCGACCAGCCGCTGGGGGTAGGTTTACGGGAAACCCTCTGGGTCGACTCGCATGGCCTGCGAGTCGGCCCACAATGCCCCGGCGCGCAACAGCGGGAATTCGCCTTGTGGCCTGCACCGCTTGAACCCTGGTTGCCACGGGCTGAGCGACGCGAAGCCCGCTTGCCGCCTGCCTCGACAGACTGCCCGCCACCTGCGGTGAACGCCGTTACTGAACTGACAATAGTCGGCGTGCGAGAAGGCGACCGTCTGCGGCGCCCGGCGGCAAGCCAAGCCTTGTTACGCTTGGGGTTGTCAGCGTTGGGGGGGGACGGTCGCCGCTGGTGGTTCCTCAACGGCACGCCGCTGGGCGACAGCGGGCATCAAGAAACACTTAACACCACACTCGATCATCCGGGTCGCTATGAGCTGAGCGTACTCGACGAAAGTGGACAAACCGCCCGGGTCGAATTCAGCGTGGTGGAGTAGGCGCTGCCTTTAATTTTAAAGATCAAAAGATCGCAGTCTTCGGCAGCGCCCACACGCGTGTGGTTGTGCAAAAAGGGTGGGGATCCAGCCAAAGAAGCCCGCCTCAAAAAACCAAGAAAACCAAATTAATTAGCGTTATATCTTTAGTGATCAAACGTTGTGCGCACACACCTGACAAAAAATTAACCATTGATTTATAAGGGTTTTTAAGTCTTAACCTTGCGAAAGTATTAATCACTAAATGTACTAAAGCCTTTGGATATATAAGGGGTTAATACCAAGTTATGAATTGTTCTGGTTTCCACGCAGCGTAGATATGTAGCCACCGACGAATGCATCTCTGACGTTAGAACAGAGAGCGATCGAACTCAGGCTAAGAATCAGGTGCAAGGGAATAAATCATGAACACTCAACTGTGGTTAAAAACAAGTACAGCTCTCCTGTTGGTGATGACCGTCAGCCTTGCTGGTTGCCATAGCGGCGGTGGTGGATCCAAAAGCCATGTTGAATCGAGCTCGCCTGACAGCGGCACCGGCAGCACAGGCGGTGGTGACGGTGGTGGTGATGGCGGCACAGGCGGTGGAAATAACGGTGGCGTTAATAGTGGCGGTGGCGATAACGGTGGTGGCAGCAACGGCGGCGGTAACAGCGGCGGTGGCGACAATGGTGGTGGCAACAACGGCGGCGGTAATAGCGGCGGTGGCGACAATGGCGGCGGTAATAACGGTGGCGGTAATAACGGCGGTGGCAACAATGGTGGAGGCAACAACGGCGGCGGTAATAACGGCGGCGGCAACAACGGTGGCGGCAACGGCGCCAGCAACACGCCGCTGGTCACCGGCCAGGTGGTGTCTCAGGTTGGCACTGCGGTTGATGGCGTAGGCTCGGCAGTCAGTGATTTGGGCAACACGTTGACCACGGTTCCTGTGGTGGGGGCGGCCGGTGGTTTGGTCACCAATACCGGCAATGCTGTCACGTCCATCGGCGATGGTTTGCACGGCCTGGGCACACTGGGCACTGATAAAAACTCGCTGGGCCTCGCGGCTGCTGGTGCAACCAATGCAGTGGCTGACGTGGGCAAAGGTGCCTCCTCTCTGGGCCAAGGCGTCAGCGGCCTGCTCGACAACACGCCGATCAGCCAAATCCCGTTGGTGGGCGGCGTGACAGATAAAGTGACGGGCGTGGCGGGCGGACTGGTGTACAAGGTCGGCACAACCGTCACCATGATCGGCAACACGCTGAACGCTGACGTCACCAGTGGCCAATTGGGCAAGGTGACCGGCGGGGTCAATGACAAGGTGCTGGTGCCCGTGATTTCGCTGGTCGAGAAAACCACGGGTCAAGTGGGCACTGCAACAGGTTTGGGAGCACCCGTGGATGGGGTGTTGAACAAGGTTGGCGGTGTGGTGACCGGGCTCGGCAACAAGGTGGCCAGCGTCGGCGATCAAAACCCTGTGACCACGTTGGTCGGGGGGGTGTTGGTCGGTGTCGGGGGGGCAGCTGATAAGGCCGGTGGTTATGTGAACCCGGCCCCCGCTACAGGCACAGGTACGGGTACGGGTACCGGGATCGGTGGATTGCTGGGTAGCGTGACCGGCGCGGTCGGTGGCTCAGGTGCGGGCGCAGGTACTGGCGCTGGTGGTGTGGGCGGCTTGCTGGGCGGCGTGACAGGTAGTGTGACAGGCGGCTCGGGCGCAGGTACTGGCGCTGGTGGTGTGGGCGGCTTGTTGGGCGGCGTTGCAAGTACGGTCGGTGGTGTTGTAGGTACTGTAACCGGTGCGGGTACAGGCACAGGTGCTGGTACGGGGGGTGTTGGCGGCTTGCTCGGCGGTGTAGGTGTTGGAGCAGGTGTTGGCGTAGGGGCTGGTGTCGGTGCAGGAACCACCACCACAGGCGCAGGTGCAGGGGTTGGTGCTGGTGTGGGTGCCAGTGCGGGCGCTGGTGCAAGTGCGGGTACTGGTGCAAGTTCGGGTACAGGATTGGTCGGTGGCTTGGTTGGGGGAGTGCTTGGCGGGTTAGGCAACTTGGGCAAGAAAAACTAACGAAATTGCACCTGGCCGGTTCGACGGCCACACCTACAACGCCTACGCTTGGTTGGGACGAGAGATTCCTTTGGATCTCTCGTCTTTTTTCATGTCCAGGCTGTAGGACTGCTATTTGGACAGTGTCACCGCCAGATGACGACCCAGGTCGTTAAGCCGCTGAAGTTGACCATGGAGTGTCATATGCGAACGTACGTCCCTTTTTTGCTCTTGGCATTGACCCCGTATGTGAGTGCCGAACCTCTTCCTCGTTACCTCAACAGCAACGACACCCTGCAGTCCCTGCCAACGCCCAACTTGCCGGTGGATGCCTATCGCCCGCAAACGCCTGCGCTGGAATTGCCCAAACCGGGTGCCGCCGAACCTCAGCCTTTATTGATGGGGACCAAACTGACCATCCGTAAATTGCAGATTGAAGGCGGCACGGTGTACCCGCTGCAAGAGCTGGGCGCGGCCTATAAACCTTTGCTGGGCCATGAAATCACACTGAGCGAATTGATTGAGGCCACGCGCAGCATCACCCAGCGTTATCAAACCGATGGTTACTTGTTGTCGTACGCGTTTTTGCCTCCTCAGAATTTCGATCAAGGCCTGGTGCGCGTGGTGCTGGTCGAAGGGTATATCCGTGATTACACGGTCGATGGCGATGTGGGGCGGGTCAAAGGGTTTATTGATGAGCTGGTCGACAAGCTCAAGGGCGAGCGCCCATTGACCCGTAAAACCTTTGATCGATACGCCACGCTGATGAGCCGGATTCCGGGGGTGACCTTGCAGGCGCAAGTGCCACCGCCGGGGACCACGGATGGTGCGGCAACGCTGCATGTCACTGCCAGTCGCAAACCATTCACCACCAGCATGAGCCTCACCGAAGGCAGTCGTAACAGCACCCAGGCCTTGTTTGCAGTGAGCAGCAACTCGCAAACCGCCATGGCCGAGCAACTGACCTTGAGCGGATTATTCCCGCCCGGCAACGACAAAGAGCACTACTACCGTCTCGATTACAGCCAATTCTTGAATGCCGAAGGCACGCAATTGAGTCTGTATGGCGCGCGTTATCGCAGTGATCCGGGCACTAACATTGCCACCAGCGATGGTTTCGAACTCAAGCCCCACCGCGAGAATGATCGTTTTTCGATTGGCGTCAGCCACCCGCTGATTGTCGCGCCGGACCAATGGCTAAGCGTCGCGGGCCGCTTGTATGGGGTTAACGACAAAACCGACTACGACATCGTTGGGTATTCGCAGACCATCAGCGAGAAAACCAATGTGCGGGCACTGGCCTTTGAGGGTGACTGGCGCAAGTCCACGGCCAGTCAGTTGCGTATTGTCAGTGGCGGCGTGTACCAGGGTATCAACGGCATGGGGGCCAAGACCGAGAGCAACTTGACCGGCAACCACTACGACCTGGACTTCTTTCGTTTGCGATTATCCGGAGTGCAGAGTGATACGTTCTTCGACAATTGGCAGGGGGTGATGTCGGGTGCGTTGTATTGGACTGACGACAGTGTGCCGGACAGTGAGCGTGCCGTTTTTGGTGGGCAAAACTTTGGTCGTGGTTATCCCGATGATCAGGCCTCAGGTGATAAAGGTTGGGGTGTGGCGTATGAACTCAACTACAGTTTTAACCGCGAGGGTGAGTGGGTGAAACTGTTACAGCCTTATGCCGTTTTGGACAGGGCCAAAACCTGGTTCAACGAACTTCCGCTTAAAGGCTCTGATATGTCGTCCGCTGCTGTCGGGCTACGTTTTAGTGACAAGCGTTATTACAACATTGCATTGGAAGTGGCCAAGCCATTGTCCGATATGGCGCTGGACAGTTTTAATCGTCGGCCACGCTATACGTTGAGTTTTAGTTATCAGTTGTAAGTTCCTGGCTGTTATTCCTGTGGGTGTTTTTAATGCGGCGAATGTTTGGCGTGTGCGCAATAAATCAGGCGTGCAACACGTCAAATGTTCGCCGTTTTTTTCGTCTGTCTCTACGGGATATAAAGAGAGGAACGTAAGTTACAGGGAATGGTATTTTGGGAAGAGATTGTCGAGGGTATTAATCAAGCGCAGGTGATAGATGGGTTTTCGAAATAAATCCAGGACCTGCAATCGTAACAAGTCGCTGACATCGTTCATGTCGGCATGCCCCGAGATGACAATGACGGGCAAGTGCTGGCGCGAGGTGTGTTTGCGTAGACGCTGGATCAACGCTATGCCGCTTTCCTCAGGCATGCGCAGGTCGGTGATGACCAGCGCAATGTCCGGGTGCAGACTCAATTGCTGAAGGGCGAGGGTGACTGATGTTGCCGTAAAGCAACAAAAGCGCTCGCCTTCCAGCAACTCCGCCAGTTCCAGAAGTGCCTCTTCTTCGTCATCTACGATCAGAAGCTGCTCTCGTGTTGAGGGGGCGCCCATAGGGTTATGCGGGTTTGGTGACAGCGGCTTGAAGCGTCGTGAACATCGTGGTGATCGCACCAGAGATGGGCGTCACGAATGCTGCCAAAGCGATAGCCACCATGGCTGCGATGATGGCGTATTCAATGCCCGAGGCGCCTTCTGTACGCTGAAAAAACAGCTTGGCCTGACGTGTCAGGAACACGTGAGCCGGGACGTAGACTTTCAGAACGGTGGTTGAAATCATTTTAACTCTCCTGAGGACGCCGTAATGACAGCAGTTTTATAGCGCTTGAACAGAAGTAGAACTACGTCCCTGTTTTAGTCACTGCTGTTTGAATGGTTGTGAACATGGTTTTGATTTGGCCCGAGATCGGCGTCACAAAAGCGGCGAGTGCGATAGCCACCATGGCCGCAATAATGGCGTATTCAATACCCGATGCACCTTCTGTTTGCTTGGCGAACTTTTTAGCCTGTTGCGCAACAAACATTTGGGTCGGTACGTAGACTTTCAATACGGTATTCAAAAACATCTGACTTCTCCTTAGTGCACCGGTTTGGGCACTGCGCAACAGTGGGGCACATCGTTACTTTGTGCTATCACAGCATGGCAATATCAGGCGATTCAGCAACTGTAAAAAAGCGCTAATGACAAAGTATTAATCCGAAAGTACCTGCTTGGAAAGTGTGGTAAATCAACGGGTTTTCCTGAACTAAAATATTTTTAAGCTGACTAATGGCATTTTGCTTTGTCTGGGCTACGTTCAAATAGCGAAATGGTTGCAACACAATTATCTGCAATAGCTACCTGATTGCGAATGGGTTTTTTTGTCAGCAGTACGCAGTGGCATAGGGAGTGTGTTAATGAACAACCAACGCAGTTTGATCTTGGCCGCGATTCTGTTTGTCGGTGCCATTGCTGCCGGTTATTGGGGGTTAGTGTTGATGCGCGAACAACAGCCCGTTGCAGAAGTCCCTGTGACTCAGGTTGTTGAGCAGAGCGTGGCAAAGGTTGAAGATCAAACCCGCCAGCCGGTCGTGGTATTGGCCCGTGATGTGCCCCCGCACCAGGCGTTGACAGCCGACGATGTCATCATTGAAAAAATGCGAACGGCACCCGCAGGCAGCTTCACCACGGTTGAGCAGGCGGTAGGCAAGACCCCTTGGCGCAGTTTGAGTGCGGGCACCTGGCTTAATGCACAAAGCTTTGAGGTTGGCGGTCCCTTGGCGCGGATGATCCGCCCCGACGAGCGTGCCCTTGGAGTAGCCATTGATGAGGTTGTAGGCGCGGGCGGGCAGTTGACCCCGGGCGACTACGTGGATGTCTTGCTGTTTTTACGCAAGGATCCGGAGAACCCGCAGCAATCGGCACAGGTGGTATTGCCGGCGGCGCGTGTACTGAGTGTGGGGGATGAACTGGGCTTGACCCACGACGGCTTGCCTTCCGGCCAGCCACTGAGTGCCGAAGAAGCCCTTAAGCAAACACAACGCCGAGTCGCTGCGCGTACAGCGGTACTGGCGATTCCAGAGGCGTTGATCGATCAGATGATGCTCGCGACTCAAGCGGGCACCTTGCGCCTGGCCGTGCGCAGCGCTGATGAGCAGCGTTTGAGCAAATACTGGGCGGGCGATTCGCAGGCGCCCACCAACCTTGAGAACGCCAAGCGCGATCTTTATCAGTTCAATCAATTAGCCCTGACCGGGCCGGTAAAAGTGTTCAGCAGCAACCCTGGCAGCCCTCCTCGGGCACGCGGTATTGAAATTATTCGCGGCAATCAAACGGCCCAACAGCCAGCCCAATAAAAAGTCCTGATCTGCAAGGAGGCCCGCATGAGCCATCGTCGCGCTGCGCTTTACAAACGAGTTGTCTGGACGCTGGTCTTGAGTAGCTTGCCTTATGAAATGGCGTTGGCTGCTTCAGACAGTTGCGCTGCACTCGGCCCGTTACCCGCTGTATTGGAAGTGACCCAAGGGGCCCAGCAGGCGCTGGATTCACCGGTCAGCATTTCACGCATTGCAGTGGGCGACCCCGCCATTGCCGATGTACATGCCAATGGCAGCAATGCATTTCTACTCACGGGGGTGGCGCCGGGGACTACCAGCCTGATGGTCTGGACCGCCTGCTCCAAGTCGCCGCGCCAGAGCATGGTGTTCGTCAGAGGCAAGGCCACGGATGGTTTTACCACCGCCACATTGCCACCGTCTGCCGATGCAACATTGCCCAGCCAGGTGCAGACCGACATTCGTTTTGTCGAAGTCAGCCGTACCAAGTTGCAAGAAGCCAGCACCTCGATCTTCGGCATGGGCAAAGACTTTCTCTTCGGGTCGCCAGGCTCATTTATCAGCAATGCCGAAAGCCTGATTACGGGTGGTCCGGTGGCCAACGGCAAGTACTTCAACATTGGTTTTGGCGGTGGTCGGGTCAAAGCCATGATCAATGCGCTGGAAGGCAGTGGTTTTGCCTACACCCTGGCGCGTCCGAGCCTGGTCGCATTGAGTGGGCAGAGTGCAACCTTTCTCGCGGGTGGCGAAGTGCCTATCCCGGTGCCCAGCAGTGGTAGCGATAACGTGTCGATCGAGTACAAGGAGTTCGGTATCCGCCTGACGCTGACCCCGACCGTCGTGGGACGTGACCGCATTTTGCTGAAAGTGGCACCCGAGGTCAGCGAACTCGATTACACCAATGCAGTGAACATCGCCGGGACCTTAGTGCCGGGGCTGAACGTGCGTCGCACCGATACCAGTATTTCCCTGGCCGATGGCGAGAGTTTTGTGATCAGTGGCCTGATCAGCTCCCGCAATAGCTCGCAGGTGAACAAATTTCCGGGGCTGGGCGATGTTCCGATTCTTGGCGCCTTCTTTCGCGATTCCAACATTAGCCGTGAAGAGAAAGAGCTGTTGATGATCGTGACCCCGCATTTGGTCCAGCCGCTTGCAGCTAATGCGGCTTTACCGAGTATGCCCGGCGAAAAACTGCGCAATTACGACCCTAACTGGTATCGCTTGTATTTCCTTGAAAACGGAAATTTTAATAGCCGTAGCGGGTTATCCCAATGAGCCAAAGCCTAAGCCAGACGTTTCTCGCGCTGACGCGCAACAACACGGACCTTGAGTGGTTGCAAGGCGCACTGGCACCGCTGGGGCAAGTGGTGGGCGCAGGGAGCAGCAGCCTGGATGAGCTGTTGGCGTTGATTGACGTGACCTTCGCCGGGCTGGTGTTCGTGGGGTTGGACCGCGACAAAGTGGTGGCGCAGTGCGCATTGATAGAAGGTGCGCTGGAAGCCAAGCCAATGCTGGCGATTGTCGCGTTGGGCGATGGCATGGATAACCAGTTGGTGCTCAATGCGATGCGCGCCGGGGCACGAGATTTTGTGGCCTACGGCTCGCGTTCCAGTGAGGTCGCGGGGCTGGTCCGACGCCTTAGCAAGCGATTGCCGCCGCCCACGCCGAGCACTGAATTGGGTGGCCTGACCGTGCTGTTCAGTGCGCAGTGCAATGCCGATGGAGCATTGCTTGCCAGTCACCTGGGGCTGGTGGTGCAAAAGAGCGGGCAAAAAACCTTGTTTCTGGACTTGGGAATTCCCCGTGGCGATGGCTTGGCACTATTGGGTCTGGAGAGTTCGTTCTTCTTTGGCGATGCGCTGCGGCATTTGCGTCGCCTGGACAGTACGTTGATTGACAGTGCGTTTACTAAAGCCCCCGATGGATTGCGGGTGTTGGCTCATAGCGATAACGACGAGCCTCTGGAGCATACCAGCGCCGCCGAGTTGTATATGTTGCTCAGCGCTTTGCGTCAGCACTTTCAGCACATTGTGGTGAACCTGACAGGTCAGCCCGATGGTGAGGGGGTACGCACGTTTGTCACCCACTGTGACAAGTTGCTGTGGTACGTGGATCAAAACGTACTGGATTGTCGGCGCAATCTGGATGTGCTCAACCTGTGGCGCGCCAAAGGCATGAAGCTTGAGCACACCAGCCTATTGGTTGATCGCTGCCTGCGCGGTGTTGCCCCGGACGCCGATGCACTGGCCAAGAGCTTTGGCTTGCCGGTGTTGAGCACATTGCCCATGAGCGCCGAGTTACGCATCAATGCCAAGAATCAGGCCGTCACTCTGTTTGAGTTGGGGCCACGCGAAGCCCTTAGCCAAGGGTTGAAAAAAATCGGTGAGCAGTTGGCGAAGCGCTCACAGTTGTCTGGCAAAGCGGGCGCCAAACCTGGCAAATGGCTAAACCGCCTGTGGGGGTCTCAATGACCAATGAACAGCTTTTTGGCGCTGGCCTCTACAAGGATGGGCATGCCGATCACGACGGCCTGAAACTGGTGCTGCACCGCTACATCATTGATGCCATCGAGGAGAGTGGCAAAAACCTGTTGGAAGATTCGCGCCATGCTTTGTCGCAGTTCGTCACTGACCGGGTGGCGGAGTATGTGTCGCGTCTGCACCTGGCTATTTCACGTTATGAGATGGAGCGGCTGGCCGAAGAAATCGTCGATGAGTTGACCGGCTTCGGTCCTCTAGAGGTCTTGCTGCGCGACACTGCCGTCACGGAAATTCTGGTGAACGGCCCGCACCGGGTGTTTGTGGAGCGTGAGGGTGTGTTAAACCGAAGCGATCTGCGTTTTATCGACGACCATCACGTTGAACGGGTGATGCAGCGCATTCTGGCCCCGCTCGGCCGGCGCCTTGACGAGTCGTCCCCCATGGTCGATGCGCGCTTGCCCGATGGCAGCCGGGTCAATGCGATCATCCCGCCGATTGCGCTCGACGGCCCATGCCTGTCGATCCGTAAGTTTCGTCAGGACATGCTCAAAAGCAGCGACCTGGTGGCGATGCAAACCATCGATCAGGCGATCTATGAGTTTTTCCAGGAAGCCGTGGGTAAGCGCTGCAACATCTTGATCAGCGGCGGTACCGGTACCGGTAAAACCACACTGCTGAATATCTTGAGCCAACTGATCAATCCACATGAACGTCTGGTGACCATCGAAGACGTCGCCGAATTACAGCTCGGCCACCCGCACGTGGTTCGCCTGGAAACCCGTCCGCCAAATGCCGAAGGGCATGGCGAAGTCAAATCCAGTGATTTGATTCGCAACGCCCTGCGGATGCGCCCGGACCGCATCATCCTTGGCGAGATTCGGGGCGTGGAAGTCCTCGATGTACTGACTGCGATGAACACCGGTCACGATGGTTCGATGAGCACGGTGCACGCCAACAACGCGCAAGATGCCCTGCTACGACTCGAAACCCTGGTGGGTTTGACCGGGCGCACGGTGGCAGAAAAAACCCTGCGCCAAATGATTTGCGCCGCGCTGGACGTGATCATCCAGTTGACGCGCATGCCGGACGGTCGGCGTTGTGTCAGTGAAGTGCTGGAGGTGGTGGGCGTGCGAGACGATGTGTACGTCACCAACACGCTGTTCCGTCTCGATAAGCGCACCGGCTTTGGTTTTATGCGCGAAGCGCTGAACCCGGCAAGCGACAAGTTGCGCCGTGATCCTATTTTGAATGCCAACGGCTGAGGCGCTGATCATGATCCCGGCCTTAGTCCTCTTTGTGATTAGTTTGATGATGTTCCTGATGTCGATGCGCCTGGTCTACCTTGCCCTGCGTGACCCCACCACCAGCCGAGTGCTTGAGCGCTTGACGCAGGGGCAGCCGCAATTGGTGGAAAAAACGCTGGGTGTTGCGTGGTTGGACCGGGTGTTTATTCAGGCGGGTCTGGGGCGTCCATCCGAGCGCCTGGGGCTGTGGCTGGCCATTTGGGGGGTGGCTGTGGTGTTGGCCGGCCTGCTTGGCGGCTGGGTTCTTTTTTTCGTGTTTCTGATCGGGCCGCCGCTGTGCTTGCGGCTGTTTATCAGCTGGCGTTACCAGCGCCGGGTACGGCGCATGGTGGAGCAACTGCCACAACTGCTTGATCACTGTGTGCGCAGCCTGAAGGCCGGACGCACGTTGGCCGACGCTGTTCTGAATGCCATCGAGGTGTCCAATGATCCGCTTAAAAGCAGCATCAGCCGGGTGTCGCGCAACGTGCAGTTAGGTGTGAGTTTGCCCGAGGCGGTGCAGGACTTTGCCGAGCTGTATGAGCGTGACGAGTTCCGAATGTTTGCGCTCGGTTTGAAGGTTAACCACCGCTACGGCGGCAACGCCAGCGAGTTGCTGGAAAACCTGATCGTACTGATTCGTGAGCGTGAGTCAGGGGCGCGCAAGCTTAAGGCCATGACCGGTGAAACCCGTGTAACGGCGCTGGTATTGGCACTGCTACCGCTGATGGTCGGCGGCTATTTCATGCTTACCAACCCGACCTTTCTGGTCAATATGTGGCATGACCCGAGTGGTCAACACTTGCTGATTACGGCTTTTGCCATGCAGGCAATTGGCTGTTTTGCACTGTGGCGCATGGTACGGAGCGTATGACATGGCCTTGTTGATAAGCGTACTTTTGTTGATTGGCGCTTTTGGGGTGTTGATCAGTACCGCGGTCCAGCAGCGTTTGCGTCAACAGCGGGTGGTGCAGCGACTGGAGGGCGACAAGACCGGCCCAGGCAAAATCAGCCTGTGGGTGCGGGCGCTGGGCAGTAGCAAGTTTGGTCAGCGTTCGGTGTCGATGGACAACGAAACGCAAATCTTGCTCAACCGTGTGGGGTGGCGCACTGCTAGCCAGCGCTCGCTGTTCGCTGCCTTTCAGGTCGGTACGCCAGTTGCGCTGGCGGGGCTGGCTTTTTTAGGCCATGAGCTGTTTTTTCCACGTTCTGGCTATCTGGCCATTGTGCTGCTGTTCGCGTTGGCGCTGGGTTATCTCATCCCCAAGCGGATGCTGGCCTACGTCGCTAAAAAACGTCAGCAAGAAGCCGCTGTGGAGGTTTCAACGTTTATTCCGTTGCTGCGCATTTTGTTTGAGTCGGGCATGGCCGTTGAGCAAGCGTTGCGGGTGCTGAGCCAGGAGGGGCGGCATTTGTTGCCTGTGCTGACCTCAGAGTTGCGCCTGGTGCTGGCCCGTGTCGACTCAGGGCTGGAGTTGAGCCAAGAGCTGGACAAAGCCGCCAGTTTGCTGGCGGTGGATGAGTTTGACGATACCTGCGTGATTCTTCAGCAATTGATCCAGCAGGGCGGTGGTGCGATGAAGTCATTGCAGTCGCTGAAAAGCTTGCTTGATGACCGACGGCTTACGCGTATGGAGGAATACATCTCAAAGATGTCAGCCAAGATGTCGGTGGTGATGATGATGTTTCTGTTTCCGGCGCTCCTGATTGTCTTGGGCGGCCCGAGTTTTATTGCTATCGCACGGGCCTTTGGCTCTTGATCAGGAGTATGAGCATGAAAGTTGTCATTGCCGTTTGTGCGCTATTGATGTTGGGAGGTTGTGCCACAGGGGGGCTGAGTAATCCGCCGTGGGCGAGCTTGAGTGGCGGCAGTTGCTCCAAGCTGAGCGCCGACCAGGAGTTGTCCATGAAACTGGCGGATGACATGGCCCAGGAAGGCAAGTTGCACGCCAGCCTTGCGAACCTGCAAAGCCTGCCGGAGCGCTATGCAGAGGTACAACTGCGCAAGGCGCGTATTTATCGGCAGTTGGGGCGGCCTGAAGCCGAACCGTTGTATAGCGGCTTATTGCGCACCTGCCTGAGCGCCGAAGGCAACCATGGGCTGGGTCAACTTGCCGCCGCACGAGGTGATAACGCCCTCGCTGCTTCTTACCTTGAACGTGCCGCACAGGCGGCTCCGACGGATGCAAAAATCCGCAATGACCTGGGCGTGGTGTACCTCAATCAACTGCGGATAGACCAAGCGCGTTTTGAGTTTTTGACGGCCTTGGAGCTTAAACAAGCCGATTCGCTGGCGGCGCTGAATCTGGTGACGTTGCTGATCTATCAAGACCAGTGGAAGCAGGCCGCTGAACTGGTGTCGCGCGCCGAGTTAACCCCCGAGCAAGTGGGCGATGCGCAAGCAAGGGCACAAGCACTCAAAGCTCAGGCTGCCAGCCCGGCCAGCAACCAGGTGGCGGCTCTTAAATAAAGCGTTGGAGGTTTGCCATGAAATGTTCTGTTCGATTGGGTTTGCTGTTAGCCGTGATGCCGCTCAGTGCCTTGGCCATTCAGCCGGGGCCGGCGTCGACCTCGCAGCAGGAAACCGAACGCTGGTTGCAGCTTCAGGTGAGTGGTCAGGCTAAGTCGCCTGTCGTGCAGACGGCCACTCCACCCGAGCGTGAGCGCAGCCTCCAGCGTTGGCTGGACACCTACAGTTATCCCATACCCGAGCACTTCAAACAGGATGAGGGGGGGAAGGCCAAGCAAGAGTGAGGTTGGGCCTGGGTCAGGAAACGTGTTAACTGCGATCTTTGGAGAGTGAAACAGCACAGTCCAAATATCGCAGTCTGCGCGGCGCTCAAAAGAGGGGTCAGTGCGCGGTCAGTTTCTGCGGTTGGCTGGCTACATTGGGGGACAGAGCCAGCGCCAGTTGAGTTCGATTGTTCATGTGGGTCAGGCGCAACACTTGCGACACATAGAGTTTGACGGTGTTTTCAGTGATGCCCAAATCGCACGCAATCTGATAGTTGGTCTGGCCTTTGCTCACCAGTTTTGCCACATCCAATTGCCGCGGTGACAGTTGCTTGAAAATCGCCGGTATGCCGCCGCTTAAAGTCGCATCATCCCCTGTGGGGCTGCTTTTGAGGGGGGGAGGGCGACGCACCGATTCCATGTCGTGATAAAGGTCATCGATCGACTCAGCCAAATACTGCAGCTTCTGGTTCAAGTGGCCCAAATGCTCACTTTTTTGTCGTTCGTGCAGAATCGCATCCTGACGCTGAATGCCCTCGAGTAATTCATCAAGGTCTACCGGCTTTTGATAGTAGTCGGCGATACCAATGCGCAAGGCTTTGATCACGTCCTGCTTGTCGGCTCGGCCGGTCAGCAAAATGCTTTCAAACAACCGATTTTTGCCGGCTATTTTTTGCAGTTGCTGAGTCAGTTCGATGCCGTTCATGTCGGGCATGTGCAGATCACACAGGACCAAACCTATTTCGGGGTCTTCGATGAAGGCCCTGATCGCGTCGTGACTGGAATGACAGGGCGCACAGCGGTATCCGCTGCTTTCCAGGAATTCGCACAATTCTTCGACAATCAAAGGTTGGTCGTCGACGACAAGTACTTTTATTTTTGAGGTGAGCTTGTTCACGCGTTACTCCATGCCTGCCAAGCCATTTTAAGGCGTCCTTTACCATTCAATCGAATGGCGGTGGTTTTTAAAACATAGTCGTACTTTTACCTGCTGTACAACCATTAAACCCAATGTTTTTACTGGGTTAGACACACAGTAGTCAGGCCGAAACCACCTAGCAAGAACGGTGCAAAAGGTAGTTTTTTTGACACTTGGGCTGTGTTTTGAACAAGTGAAGAGCTAAGGCGTTGATTCATAGGATTCAACATTTTTGGCGTGAGCCAGTACCAAAGTCCGGCGCACAGGCCTGCGCCGATGAACGTGCCCAGCAGCATCTGACGGTCGGTTGCCAGTGCCAGCGCGATAAGCAGTTTTACGTCGCCCGCGCCCAATTTGTTCAGCGCATAACCTGGCAGGGTCAGTACTAATGCAATCAGCAGCGCCCAGCCTCCTTCTGCAGCGCTGGCGCCGAGCCAGGTCTGGCCAACCCAGAGTAAATACACCAGTGCCAGACCCGCAGCGCCAAACGTGAGTGTGTTGGCGATGTGGCGCGAATACAGGTCTTGGGCGGCACAGGCGGCTAGCCAAATGAACACAATGAGTAAATGGATCACGTAAAAAACATTCCTTTTTTTTGAATGATTCTATGCTGATATCACGGTGATTTATCAGGGTAGACGCAGTCATGAACACAGGCCTTCCCAAGAAGCAAAAAGGTGCAGCAGCCATTGAATTTGCGCTGGTTTTTGTGATCTTTTTCGCAGTTCTTTATGGGGTTCTCAGCTACAGCTTTCCGCTGTTGCTGATGCAGTCTTTCAATCAAGCCACCGCAGAGGCGGTGCGACGTAGCATGGCGGTCGACCCGTCGCTGGCGGCGGATGATTACAAAAACCAGGTTGAAACCCTGGCCAAAAGCGTGCTGGACACGCAACTGGGCTCACTGCCGACCGCGCTGACCACCAATGTCAGCAAAACGGCGGTGTACAACGCAGGCGTATTAACCGTGACGGTTACCCTGCCTGTCGCTACGTTGAACGCCATTTTGCCGGTGCTCAAATTGCCGGGAAATATAACCGTGCCCAGCTTGCCGCCCACGTTGTCGTCCACCTCGAGCCTTCAGTTTTGAACCCGGAGGGAAGGTTTTTTGGGCGAATGACGGCGCGTGATAACGAGCATCTGACCGATCTGAGCGAGCCACAGTCGGGCAGCCCTATGAGCCTGCAAATGTTGCTTGATCATCAGGGACGAGTGCTTAAAACATTCGGTGCGCAGCGTTATGGCCTGGCTTGGGCGACCCGGGATGAGGCGCCACGGTTGCTGCTCGATTACGTGGTGCCAGGTAGCACCCAGGCGCTGGAGGGCACGCCAGCGGATTGGGTGGGGCAAAGCCTTGATCTGGACTTTCAGAGAAGCGCGCAGCCGGTGCTGCACACCCGAGGCTGGATTCAACCGCAGGCCGATGGCTGGCTGCTACAACTGCTGGATATCAGTGATTTGCGGCGCAGCAGTCAGCAGGCCCGCCGTCGTGAGTATTGCACACAACTGAGCTTGAGCGTGGCTGGGCAATTACGCATGTGCGCCCTGACGCGTTTGCCTGAGGTGATGCTTGAGTCGTTGCAGCGTGTGGCCCAGCACGGACATGTGCCCTGCGTCGCTCTGGCGCTGCGCGATGCTGAGCAGCAGGGGTGGAGCCTCTACAGCGTGTATCAGGCTTTTGACGCCCCTCAACTGTGGCGGGCGGGACAGTTTATTGGCTGCGCCCTGGACAGCCTCGGTGCTGCGCAGCGCATCAATCTTGACTCTGCCAAAGGGCAACACCTTGCGCTCAGCAGTCTGTTTGGCGCGGCCACCGAGGGGTTGTGTGTGCCCTATCGCGACCAGCGCGGGATTAGCGCGTGGCTGCTGCTCGGGTTTTATCCCCCCTCAGAGCAGATGAGTGAGAGCGACTGGTCGCAGATGTGTGCTGAGTTGGCTGGCCCGTTGCTGGAACGTTTGCGCGAGCAGCAGCAGATCGAAGACCGTGACCGCAATGAGGCACTGCAAGGTTTACTGGGCGCGGGATGGTGGGAGTGGTCGATACCCGATGAGCACCTGCAACTGGCACCTCAATTGGCTCAACGCGTGTTGTCGACGCAGGCTTCTTTGACGCGCGAAGCGTGGCTGGCGCTGTTTCATCCTGCGGATCGGGATGAGCTGAGTAGCCGTTTTAACGAGCTACTGGATAACGGTAAAGAGTTGCTGGTATGCGCGCGGCTGCATCAGTCGCAGAGCGCAGAGCCTGCGCAGTGGTATCGGATTCAAGGCCAGGCAATGGGCAGAGGCAACCTACGGCGTATCGTGGGGTTTATGCTCGATGTCAGCGTTATCAAGAACCAGCAGATGCAAGCTGCGGCGGCCCATGCACGGTTGGACAATTTGATCGCCAGTTCACCGGCGGTGATTTACGTACAGCGCTATGACCAAGGTGCGTTAGTGCCCGCTTTTTTCAGTGACAGTTTGAAACCCTTACTGGGCTGGACGCTGGAAGACGCCACCCGCACTGCGCTGATCGATTGGATACATCCCGATGACCGTGAACAGTACTTGGAGCGCTCGCGCCAACTCATGCGTTTGGGCAGTGCCCGAGGCCGTTACCGGTTGCGAGATCGTCGCGGCAATTATCACTGGTTGCTGGACGAGGCCAGACTGCTGCGTGATGACTTGGGGCTCCCTATTGAAACCGTAGGGCTGTGGTTGGACATCACCGAAGCCACCGAGAACTCTGAGCGAGTGCGGCGCAGCGAAGAACGTTACCGGATGCTGGTGGAAGACTCGCCTGCGATGATTTGCCGGTACCTGCCGGATCTGACCCTGACGTTTGGCAACCAACCGCTGGCCACCTATTTGGAGTGCGCCCCGGAGCAGCTTGCGGGTATCAATCTGGGCAGTTGGTTGTCGCCTGAACAGCGCGAAGCGTTTGTACGTCGCATCGCAAACTTGAGTGTGGAGTTTCCGGTGAGTACGGCGGAAATCAGCTTGCAACTCCCGGGGCGCGAATATGCGTGGTGGGTATGGTCGGATCGAGGCGTCTTTGACGCCCAAGGCAACCTCTTGGAAATACAGGCCGTTGGCCGCGACAACACCGAGGTGCGTCGCTCGCAGCAGCAACTGACTCACGGTGCAAAAATGGCTACCCTCGGTGAGATGGCCACCGGCCTGGCCCATGAGATCAATCAGCCGCTGAATGTGATGCGGATGGCCATCGCCAACGTGCTCAAGCGTCTGAGCAATGACGACGTACAGGTGGACTACCTGCTCGAAAAGCTTACTCGCATCGATGCGCAAATCCAGCGTGCGGCGCGGGTGGTTGACCATATGCGGGTGTTCGGTCGTCGTTCTGAAATCGAGCAACAGGTGTTCAATCCCGCGCAGGCGCTGGAAGGCACCTTGGCTTTGTTGGGCGAAGGTTTACGCGGTAAAGGGGTTCAGGTGCGCAGTGAGGGCCTTGCCTGTACTGCACACGTGCGTGGTTACTCCGACCAATTGGAGCAAGTGCTGATCAACTTGCTGGTTAATGCCCGTGACGTGCTGATGAGCAAACGTGAAACCGATCGCGACTTCCAACCCTGGATCTCACTGAGCGCAGAGTCGTGTGGCAACTGTGTCCGCCTGTGGGTGGAAGACAACGGCGGCGGCATCGACCCGCGTTTGCTGGAGCGGATCTTCGAGCCTTTCTTCACCACCAAGGCGGTCGGTCAGGGCACAGGGCTGGGGCTGTCCGTCAGTTACGGCATTATCAACAACATGGGCGGCCGGTTGAGTGTCTGCAACACCGGGCACGGCGCCCGGTTTTGCGTGGAGTTACCGGTGGTTGAACCGGCGGGGCTGTCAAAGGACTAGTTGGGCGCGTCCGCCTTGAGCACAGTTAAGGTTGGCGCCGATCTGGACGTCTACCAGACTGATCCCCAATGCAGAAAGTAAATTGTTGATGAGCGGGTCCAGCAACGGACTGAGCAATTTCTGGATGACGGGATTCAAAAGGTCACTCACTGACGTGATCAGCCCGGTGAGCGTGGTCAAGACAGTACTGAAAACGTTGTTGTCCTGCGGAGCGTAAGCCTTAATCCCGATGCCGCTCAGTGTGCTGGACAAGCTGTTAACAATGTCTTTCGTAGGAGGCGTGCCCAGAATGGCCGGTGGCAGTTTCAAATTGGGTGGCGTTGCGTCAGGTGTCATGTTTTTTGAAAATACCAGCGTCTGGGGTGGGCTTGGCAAAACATTGCTGTTGGCCATGAGGCCAATGCCGCCTGCCGCAAAAGGCACCCTGGCGTCGCACGACTCAAAAAGAATAAGCGTCTTGTAGCAAGTTTGTGTACCCAAATCGACGATGGGTATCGCTGTGGCTACCGGCGCAGCAGTAGAAGAAAAAGCCGTTGTGGGATCAATTTTCCCGATCCTCAAATCGACTAAAGACTTTGTCGTGGTAACGGTCAGGCTTTTAAGGCCGGTGTCGCCGACTGGGCAGCTATAACCGGCTATTTGGGCCTGGGCGCCACCGGCATCAAGGCTGATGAATATGTGAGGGTCTGGCAGTAACAGAGGGGAAATTTTCTTGCAGCCATCGGGGCGCGGGCAAAACAAATCGTCAAGCAACCCGACTAAGTCAAGCGACAACGCTTTATTCAAAGCAGTGAAAAGTGTGCTGGCCAACCCTGCTACGGCGTTACTCAGGTTAGTGATGGGCCCCAGGGCCAAGTCGACAGCAATAAGCGTTCTGACCTGAGCGGTACGCACGGAAATGAGTTGGCCGGAACTGGGGTCACCGATAGCTGAAAATTGGGGGGGCTGTATCACTTTCATCGCGAGCGTTACGCTCAGTAAGCCCGGTATTTTGGCCGGCACTGTCAGGTCAACCGCGTTCTTACTATTGGCGATTTGAATAAAAGCCTGCACCAGTTGAAAGGCTTGCAGGTTTGCATCCACCCCCGCCGATTTTGTGCCGGTTGCCAAGTTGAGCAGGTCGCCCAGCTTGAGCGTAGTGGGCTTCACCTTAAGGGCTGCTTGCAGCAGGCTATCCAAGCTGGCGGTTAAATCCGCCGTTGCTCCGTTTGCTTTGGCAACGGTGAGAGCGGTCGTCAGTAATTGAGTGAGGGTTGTATTGGCGGACAACAATTTATCGTAATTACCTGCCGAAAGTTTAAGATCAAGGGCAAGTTGGTCCATGAACTTCAGGAGGTTGATGTTGCCATTAAGAAGTCCATTCCACCCGGCAACACTTAAAGTGATATTTCCCCCAAGCAGGGAGCTAAAAACCGCATTTAATATAGCCGCCTGAGAGTCAGTCGTTACTGTTGCCAGGGTACTTCGGATACTTATCTGCGCAAGTAGCCCCTTTGGAGCAGCCCCTACCGCACTCGCTGTCAATTGTGTTGTCTGTCCAAATGTCCCGGTGGTAAACAATTGCCACAATCCACCGGCGATGCTGGTGGGGATGGTGTTGGTGACAATGATGCGGATAGCGTCGGTCTTGGTGGGATCGAGTTGAAAGGTGCGCAGGTTCTTGACGGTCACCAAGGTGCCGCACGCTGCACTCAGGGTCTGAAGCGTACCGGCGGGGACGAAGCTGTTACGGGCTGCGTTTTGGGTGGCATAGAGGGTGGCCGTCGAAGGCGTGGCGGCACAAGTGCCACCCCGACTGACGGTCTCGAGCGCGGCCATGTCCGCCACCCGTTGCAGCTTGCGCTGCTCCAGGTAGAGGCGGCCGCTGTCGACCACCAGCAACATAAAGACCAGCACCATCCCAAGTGTCAGTGCCGCCATTAAGCCAATTGCCCCGCGTTGTTGCTCACGGCCGATGAAATGCACACCACGTAGTTGGGGAGACATCGAGCACTCCTGAGGCTGGAACAACGTCCAGCGCTAACGCTCCAAAGTTTAAGCGAGTGTAGTCAAGAAGTACTGGCTGGTGGCCTTTTTTATAGCAGTTTTTATGGGGTGTAACTTACTCGCGAAAGTATTAATCCCTATGGCTTAGTTACTTCGTGAGTAAGTTATCCCTTATAAAGTTGTATGAGTTACTTGGGTGGGTAATTACTCAGGATTTTCGTCACCGCTTCGCGGATGGCCGCGCTGCGTTCTTGCGGTGTCGGGCTGTCGTTGAGGGTTTTTTCAGCGCTGCCACGCCAGACCAGCCTGCCGTCTTTGGCATCGGTCAGGTCGATCTGCAGGGTGCCGACCTGATAGATCACATTGCGGGTTTCGTTGTACGCCGCAGGGCCCCAATAACCTTCCCATGGGCCACCCCAGTAACCTCCCCAAGGCCCGCCCCATGGACCGCCATAGCCGTAGTTAGTCACCACCTGTTCCTGGCGGTTGGCCACGATCAGGTAGGTTTGCACCAACAGGTCCGGCTTGCCGCCCGCCGCCACCGGGCGTAGGCCGCGTTGGTCCAGTTGGCTGCTGACGGCCTGAATAATCCGTTGCTCTGTCAGGTCACTCTTGAGCATCGGATTGTTCGGTTGGTATTGCACGGCAGGGTCTTTCCAGGCCCAGGTTCGAAACTGTGCGAAATCCACAGTAGGGTTGAAGTCGTTGGTAACCTGCATGCTTTCACAAGCACTGAGCAACAGGGCCAATCCCAATAACGCAATGCGCCTTAACATGATGATTGCTCCACTTAAAAAACAGTCTTAATGGGGAGGATAAGCCTGCACTGCCTTGTTCAGTGATTCGCGCAGGGCGTCACCGCGTTCGCTCAGGCTGCCTTTACTGCTGGTCTCTGCACTTGAACTCCAGACCGGTTGACCGGTTTTTCCGTCATACAAGTTGATGCGCACCACCATCACTTCAACTTCATAGGTGCGCACCACCGGTACGCTGTTGTACATGCCGTACGGGTTGCCATAGCGGCCATATCGGTCGCCATACATACCGCCATAACCATAGTCTTCCTGAACCTGACGCAGACGTTTTTCTGTGTGTAAATCTGCGCTGACCAGCAGGTCTGCTGGACGGTTTGGCCGTGCAGGCCGCAATCCTCGTTGGTCCAGGGCGTTACTCACGGCTTCGGCGATTTGTGCCGAATCTGCCCATGCCGAGCCCGCAGGCAGGCGGCCATTGAGCCAGGCCCAGCTTTGATAACGGCCGTAGTCCCGTGGCGCCGCCGGGTAGGCGCTCAAGTCCAGGGTGTTGGCCGCTTGCGCCGGAGCAGGTTGCATTGGCAGGGAGCTGGCGATGTAAGGGTTGGGGCTTTGGCACGCCCCCAAGCCGAGGCTTAAAACGAGCAAGGCGACGCGGCGATACATCATGTACTCCTCGAACGGATGGTTTAAACCGGGCGGCAAACCCAATGCAGATAACGTCCAAGCCCCGCAAACGCTGGATGGCGACGATGGGCCAGTTCCATTTCAACCAGTGCTTGCAGCTCGGCGCGGGCTTGAAACTCCACTGGCATGTAGTCGTGAAACACCCGTACACCACTTTGCGTTTCAACGTGCCACAGGCCTTCAAGCGCGGTCGCCAGCGCGCGCGGATCGAGCGGTTGTTGCGGGGTGAGGCTTTGTTTTTCGCCTGCCATGTCGTTCTTGCGCATTTTGCGGAAGTGGCCTTTGAGCAGGTTGCGATAGATCAGCGCGTCGCGGTTATAAAACGCCAGCGACAGCCAGCCGTCTTTGGCGGTCAGTTGGTGCAGCACGGGCAGAATTGCGTGAGGTTCGGCCAACCATTCCAGCACGGCATGGCAGAGTACCAGGTCGTAGGGCTCGGTCAGTTGCCCCAGCAATTCTTGCCACGGTGCCTGAATAAAGGTGCCGGTCTGGCCTGCCTCGACAAAGCGCTGACGCGCGCCTTCGAGCATCGGTGCAGCAGGTTCTGCCAGGGTGACGTCGTGCCCTTGTTGAGCCAGCCACAGCGACATATGGCCAAGGCCTGCGCCGATGTCCAGCACGCGCAGCGGGCGCTGCGGCAATGATTCTTGTAGGTCGGCCTGAAGCACGGCCAAGCGAATGGCACCTTTGGCACCGCCATAGATTTTCTCGGCGAAGCGGGTGGCCAGTTGATCGAAGTGACGGTCACTCATTTGCTGAAACGCCTTTCGCTGTCGGCCAGTTTGCTGCGTACCACTTCATTCATGTCCAGCCCCAATTCACTGCATAACAGCAGCAGATACAGCACGATGTCGCCCACTTCCTGTCCGGCGTGGGCCCGTTGTTCGGCGGGCAGTTGGCGTGATTGGTCTTCGCTGAGCCACTGAAAAATTTCCACCAGCTCGGCCATTTCGACACTCGCCGCCATGGCCAGGTTTTTCGGGCTGTGAAATTGTTTCCAGTCGTTGTTATCGCGAATGCGGTGCAGGCGTTGAGTGAGTTCGTCGAGGTTCATCGGGGGTGGGTTCTCCAGAAGGAGCAAAGCTTGCGGCGGAATAAGAATTGGTGCAAGTGAAAGGCATCGTCACCTCGCGAAGATCTTTTGTAGCCGTTGCCGCAGGCCGCGAGCGGACCCGAAGGGGGCGTGCCTTTACAAGATTGAAGGTCCTCCGGCCCTTTTCGTCGCCTGCGCCAGCGGCTACACGTGTCTCTCTCAGCTCACCGGCCGCCACTGTCCGACCATGTGCACCAAGTCCCCCTGCCCATTGAGCTGGAAGTCACCACTGGCCCCCGCATCGCTGCTCAGCAAGATGACTTCATTGGGCAGGCGTACCGGCTTTTTAAACGCCACGTTGATCTCGACATTGGCCACCGGTAAATGCGTGGTGAGCGCCGCGAGTGCACGCGCCTTTAGCCAAAGCCCGTGGGCGATGGCGCTGGGCAGGCCAAAGAGCTTGGCGCTGGCGGCGCTCAGGTGGATGGGGTTGTAGTCACCGGACACTTTGGCGTACTGGCGGCCAATACCGGCGGGGGCGTACCAGCGTGTCAGTTCGCTCAACGCCATCGGCGCTGGCGTTGCGGTCTGCGGCACCTCGCCCGGCACCTCGCCCGGCACCTCGACGCCTTTGCACAGCAACCTACTTTCGGCCTCCCACAATGGCCCGAGCAGGTCATCGGCCTGAGTCACGACCTCAAACGTCGCGCCCTTGGGGTGTTTTTGCAGGTTGTGCACAAATACACCGATGCGCAACTGCGTCACGCCGCCCAAGGGGCGCAACACCCGAATCCGATTGCTCAGGTGAATCAGCCCGAGCAGCGGGAAGGGAAAGTCCTTGTCGGTCAGTAGCTGCATTTGCAGGCCAAAGGCTAAAACATGGGGATACGTCGGCGGTAACAGCGGGCTTGGTGCTAATCCGCAGACATCCCGAAAAGCAGCCAGCGACTTGGCCTCGACGTCGACCCAGCAGCGTAATCCTTGCTCCGGGAGGGTGTTGCCGGTGATTTTGCGCTTGGTGGCTGCGTGGGCATACAGCGCAGGCAAGGGCGGCGGGCTGTCGAGGTCGAGCCAATGCACGGTCATGGTTTAGGCCCCCAGTACACTTTGGCCGCACACCCGCAGCGCTTGCCCGCTGACGGCGCCCGACCCCGGCTGGCTTAACCACGCCACGGCTTCGGCCACGTCTTGTGGCAAACCGCCCTGGCCCAGAGAGCTCATGCGCCGCCCGGCTTCGCGCAGGGCAAACGGGATATGCGCGGTCATTTGGGTTTCGATAAATCCGGGGGCCACGGCGTTGATGCTGATGCCGCGCTCGCCCAGCAGCGGCGCCCAGGCTTGAGCCAGGCCGATCAACCCGGCTTTGCTGGCCGCGTAGTTGGTTTGGCCGCGATTGCCGGCGATGCCGCTGATGGACGCGAGCAAAATCACCCGTCCGTTATCGCGCAGGGTGCCGTTGTCCAGCAGGGCTTTGGTCAGCACTTGGGGGGCGTTTAGATTGACCGCGAGCACCGCATCCCAAAATTCGGGTGTCATGTTGGCCAAGGTTTTGTCGCGGGTGATACCGGCGTTGTGCACCACAATATCGACGCCCTCGGGCAGGTGTTCGATCAACTGCACGGGAGCCTCTGCGGCGCAAATATCCAGTGCAATGCTGCGCCCGCCCAAGCGCGCGGCGAGTGCATCGAGATCACTTTTAGCCGCTGGCACGTCGAGCAGGATCACCTCGGCACCGTCGCGGGCCAGGGTCTCGGCAATCGAGGCGCCAATGCCGCGCGCCGCGCCGGTGACCAGGGCTTTGCGTCCGGCCAGTGGGCGGGTCCAGTCCGCCACCTGAGTGGCGCATGGGCGCAGGCGCACCACTTGAGCGCTGATGAACGCGCTTTTCGGTGAGAGGAAAAACCGCAGAGCGCCTTCGAGCTGATCTTCGGCACCTTCACCGACATACAACAGCTGCAACGTGCCACCACTGCGCAATTCTTTGGCCAGTGAGCGGCTAAACCCTTCAAGGGCGCGCTGGGCGCTGGCGGCAAAGGGATCACGCAGGGTTTCGGGCGCCCGGCCCAACATCACGATGTGCGCGCAGGGCGCAAGACTGCGCAGCAGCGGCTGGAAGAACTCGCGCAATTGCTTGAGCTGATCGGCGTGCAGCAACTCGCTGGCATCAAACACGACGGCTTTGAGCTTGGGCCCTTGGCCAGGAATCCACGGGTTCGCCTCCCATGGCCCGGTGCCGTAGCCGAACACGGCGTCGGTGAGTTTGCTGGCAAATCCGCCCACCTTGGCCGCCAGTGCGCCGCCGCCCAACAACAGCGCGCCTTCTACCGGTCGCACCCGGCCTGCTTGCCAGCGTTCCAGTCGTACCGGTGACGGCAGACCCACTGCACCGACCAGGCGATGGCCGATGGATGAGTTGGCAAAGTCGATATAACGGTCTGACATGGAACACTCTCCGACAGATGGGGTTCAAAGGGTTGACCACAAACATGTCATGGTCGTTCGTTATCAGCGATAAGGCCTACGCTTGTTACGATCAAAGGCCTTGAAAGAATAGGGAACATCTTATGAGTTTGCGTCGTGTAGCCATTATTGGCGGTAACCGGATTCCATTTGCCCGTTCCAATGGGCCGTACGCGACCGCCAGTAATCAGGCGATGTTGACGGCGGCGCTGGAAGGGTTGATCGAGCGCTACAACCTGCACGGGCTGCGCATGGGCGAAGTGGTGGCCGGGGCGGTGCTCAAGGACTCCAGAGACTTTAGCCTCACTCGCGAGTGCGTGCTGGGGTCGCGTTTGTCGCCGCAAACCCCTGCCTATGACCTGCAGCAAGCGTGTGGGACGGGGCTTGAAGCTGCACTGCTGGTGGCCAATAAAATTGCCTTGGGGCAGATCGAGTGCGCGATTGCCGGTGGCGTCGACAGCGCTTCGGACGTGCCGATTGGCTTGAATGACGGGCTGCGCCAGTGGTTGTTGCAGTTCAACCGAACCAAGGCGCCGCTGGACAAGATCAAAACCTTGCTTGAGTTGCGTCCCAGTTTTTTAAAGCCTGAGTTTCCACGTAATGGCGAACCCCGTACCGGGTTGTCGATGGGCCAGCACTGCGAGTTGATGGCTCAAACCTGGAACATCCCTCGCACCGAGCAAGATGCGCTGGCCCTGCACAGCCACCAGGCGCTGAGCGCGGCGTATCACGCGGGCTGGGAAGATGACTTGATCACCCCGTTTCGGGGGTTGAGCCGCGACAACAACCTGCGCCCGGACCTGACGCTGGAGAAACTCGCAGCCCTTAAGCCCGTGTTCGAACGCAGCGCCAAAGGCACCTTGACGGCGGGTAACTCCACACCGCTGACCGATGGCGCCTCAGTGGTTTTGCTCGGCAGTGAGGAATGGGCTAAAGAACACGGGTTGCCGATTTTGGCTTATTGGCGAGATGGCGAAACGGCTGCCGTGGATTTCGTGCATGGCGCCGAAGGCTTGCTGATGGCCCCGGTGTATGCGGTCCCACGGCTTTTGGCACGCAATGGCCTGACCTTGCAGGACTTTGACTACTACGAGATTCACGAAGCGTTTGCTGCGCAGGTGCTGTGCACCTTGAAGGCCTGGGAAGACGCCGAGTACTGCCAGAAAAGACTGGGGTTGGATGCGCCGCTGGGCGCCATCGATCGCCGCAAACTGAACGTCAAAGGCAGCTCATTGGCGATTGGGCATCCATTTGCCGCGACCGGTGGGCGGATCGTGACCAACTTGTCCAAATTGCTCGCCACGGCCGGGCAGGGACGAGGTTTGATCTCGATTTGTGCGGCGGGCGGTCAGGGCGTTACAGCGATTATTGAGCGTTAAGGCATCTGTAGCCGCTGCCGAAGGTCGCGATCTTAAGACCGTGTAACGCGCTCGTTCCTACAGTATTGAGCGCTGGGAGCAGTAAGGCATGTCCTGATTTTTTGGGTGATGCTGCGCGCAAGTATTGGGCTGTTAGGATCGCAAAAAATGCCCCGGACCCAGCCCATGAGTCAGTGTTTTAAAGACCACCCCTGCGACACCCAGAAGTTGAATGAAAGCACTACACCGCTGGATGAGTGTAAAAGCCATGTGATGGAACTTTACGGCGTTCAGACGTTAGTGACTGATGTGCCGATCCTGACCTGCGCGTGTATTTAGCGCATTTTTCAGCGCAAAGCTGAAGAGATCGTCGCTCCCGGTGGCACGTTGATTGCCGACTCTAAAGAGCGTAACCGCGCCATCAATGCGGCGTATGCCCGGTTGTGGTTGCACGACTCGCGTTTTCAATGGCCGGGTTGGCAGCGTTTGCGTCCAAGCAAGTGGGGTGCGGGTTGCTGCATGCAGCGCACGCGATTGAGCGTATTCAAGCAGAAGAAGATGCGCAGCAAGACTTACGTGACAGTCGACGCGATTGGGGCCTGTTCACGAAGGACCAGATGGCGCCGCAACATCAATTGCTGCGTGAATATCAAACTCGGGATGCCCAAAACCCTGTGCCTTTAGATGTTTGGCTTGCGGGTGACGTGCAGTCTGTTGTCCAGCAACAGTTCCAGCATGTGTACGACATGATGGCTTTGGGCAATACCACTTTGTTTCTGGATATCTTCCCGCTGCATGCGTTTTATAAGAAACGCGGGCTTCAGGAGTTAAAGACCTGTTTGAAACACCGCGCGGGCATTTATGGGCATCCGAAGTTTCATCAGGTCATGGTGCTTTTGGGGCGTTTCAAGGACAGCAGACGGCCTGACGAAGAGCGCTACATGATCACACTTGCGATCGCTAGCCCGTGGGTGCAAGGCGACGAAGAATAACCTGCGCATAACGCCCGCTCTTTCATCTTCTTTAGGCCATGACACCCAGCAGAATGAGTCTTGAAAATGAAGCACCCGAGCCTGCCAAGGACTCGAAAATTTCCGTGCATGTAATCATCAGTTGATCAATTTTGTGCAGGGTTTGGGCGCGGAAGGCTGCGGTCTTATAAGCCATCAAAAGATCGCAGCCTTCGTCCCTTGGACTAGTTGGCGGGCACTGCGGGTGGGTTTAGCGCGGCTTTCTCTTGGTGGTTACGGCTGGCGTAGCTTTCGGCCATCACCGAGCACACGATGAGCTGCAACGGGTGATAGATCATGATTGGCAGCAGAATCAGCCCAATCCCGGGGTTGGCGCCAAAGATCAGGGCGGCCATGGGTGCACCTGCGGCGAGTGATTTTTTGCTGGCGCAGAACACGGCCGCGATCTCGTCTGCGGTGCTGAACCTGAGGGCGCGGGCGGTGCGGGTGGTCAAATACAGGATGATGGCGAGCAGCATCGCGCTACCGGCAAAGGCGCAGAAAATCACCGATGAGCCTTGCTGTTGCCACATGCCCGAGACCATCGAGTTACAGAACGCGGCGTACACCAGCAGCAAGATCACCAGTTTGTCGCAGATGTTGGTGTAGCGCTTGTGGCGGGCGAAAAAGCGTCCGAACAACGGGCGCACCAATTGCCCGAGTACCAGCGGCAACAAGAGCATGGCGCACAGGTCGAGCAGGGTTGAGCCCAGATCGATACCGCCTGAACCGCTGCCCATCACAAAGCTCACCAGCAAGGGTGTCAAAAATATCCCCATGACGCTGGACAGGCTGGCGTTGAGAATCGCCGCGGGCACGTTGCCGCCTGCGCTGCCTGTAAGGGCCACGGATGAGGAAATGGTTGAGGGCAGGGCGCACAGGTAGAAAAAGCCGAGCATCAGCAGTGGCGGAATGTGCGCACCCAGTAACGTGTTGGCGAGCACCCACATCAGCGGAAACACGATAAAGGTGAAGCCCTGAACCATGAGGTGCAGGCGTATGTTTTGCAGGCCATGGCGGATTTGCTCGCTGGACAGGTTGACCCCGTGCAGGAAAAACACCAGAAATACGCCGACATTGATCACCACTTCTGCGTGCATCGCCCCGCCCGTGCTGCCGAAGGTCGGAAACAGATAGGAGAGAAATGTCGCCACCAACATGCCGCACAGAAACCAGTCGGTGAACAATCGTTTGAGGTGTTTGAACATAGCCATCGCGGGCCCCTGAATATTGTAAGAATTGATGACTTAGCCTAACGTCGGCCCTATCTGACGTCTTGCGACATAAGGCCAATCAATGCCGCCAAACGGACAACGTGGTACGCAACGTGCGATTCCTGCGCTCAATACCTTGCCTCGGCCGCTGTATGCCCGCGCCGAAAGCTTGGGGGCCGGGTCTTGGACGCCGCGTCATCGACATGATTGGGTGCAGTTTTCTTACGCCATCAGCGGTGTGCTTGGCGTGCACACCGACGAAGGCAGTTTTTTCGCGCCGCCACAGTGGGGGATCTGGATCCCCGCCGGGCTGGAGCATGAAGTCGTGACCTCGATGCGCGCCGAGATGCGCAGCTTGTACGTGCGCCGTGAAGCGTGCCTGTGGGCACCGGGGCACTGCCGCGTACTGGAAGTCACGCCGTTGGCGCGGGAGTTGATCAAAAGCTTTTGCGCTTTGCCGGTGGATTACCCGGAGGGCGCAAGCCCGGAGCAACGCTTGGTGCAGGTGTTGCTCGATCAACTGGCGGGTTTGAGTCAGGTCGGTTTTTCGCTGCCATTGCCACGGCATGCGCGGTTGTTGACGCTGTGTAATGAACTGATCGAAAACCCGGACGCTGACGCGAGCCTGAGCCTCTGGGCCGAGCGTTTGGGCACATCTGAAAAAACCCTGATGCGTTTATTTGACCGTGAAACCGGTTTGAGTTTTCGCCGTTGGCGTCAGCGTATGCGCTTGCTTTCGTCTTTGCGTGTACTTGAAGAGGGCGCCAGTGTGACGCTGGCCGCGCTGTCGTGCGGGTATGAGTCGACGTCGGCGTTTATTGCGGCCTTTAAAAAGATGTTTGGCTTCACGCCCGGCGAGTTATTCAGACATTAATAAGGCGCTTTTCGAAAATGGCCTGCATACGTTTACCCCTGCTCTAGTAGGTGCGCGTTTATTCAACGGGATTAGTCGATGCTCTTCGGTTGGCGCTCGACTATCATCCATGCCATTCGGAATTTTTGGCACATGACGTGTCTACAAGCGACTCATACACGTTCGCCCCTTCCCCGTAATGAGTGGATTGCCGTATAACGAGTGACATTCGCGTGTTTGGTAACAAAGGACCCACAATAAAAGCTGATGAAGACTCCAAAACGCTTAGAACCCCTGATCGAAGACGGTCTGATCGACGAGGTGCTGCGCCCACTCATGAGTGGCAAAGAAGCAGCTGTTTACGTGGTCCGCTGCGGCAATGAGCTGCGATGCGCCAAGGTTTATAAGGAGGCAAACAAACGAAGTTTTCGCCAGGCCGCTGAATATCAGGAGGGTCGCAAGGTTCGTAACAGCCGTCAGGCTCGAGCGATGGCCAAGGGCTCGAAGTTTGGTCGTAAAGAAACCGAAGATGCCTGGCAGAACGCTGAAGTGGCAGCACTGTTTCGCTTGGCAGGTGCCGGTGTTCGGGTTCCCAAGCCGTTCGACTTCCTTGAAGGCGTGCTGTTGATGGAGTTGGTGGCCGATGAGTATGGCGATGCGGCGCCGCGTCTGAATGACGTTGTGCTGGAGCCGGATCAGGCCCGCGAGTACCACGCGTACCTGATTTCGCAGATCGTGCTGATGCTGTGCACGGGGCTGGTTCACGGTGACTTGTCCGAGTTCAACGTGCTGCTCACGCCGACAGGGCCGGTGATTATCGACCTGCCGCAGGCTGTCGACGCGGCGGGCAACAACCACGCGTTCAGCATGCTGGAGCGGGACGTTGGCAACATGGCTTCTTACTTCGGACGTTTCGCGCCGGAGTTGAAGAAAACCAAGTACGCCAAGGAAATGTGGGCGCTTTACGAAGCGGGCACCTTGAGCCCTACCAGCGTATTGACGGGTGAGTTTGAAGAGCCTGAAGAGTTGGCGGATGTCGGCGGTGTGATCCGCGAGATTGAAGCGGCTCGACTGGACGAAGAACGTCGCCAGGCGGTGCGTGCTGCTGATGATGCACCACCGAGCAAAGCCGAAGAGCCGCCTCCACCCTGGATGCAGTGATTCGATGAATGAAAAATCCGGCTCAGGCCGGATTTTTTATGCCTGGAGAATACTGAGTGTGAGGGAGCGCTTTGCAGTCTTTAAAACCGGTTCAAAGGGATTTTTAAGCTGCGCAACCCGCTTTCATCGGCTGGCGGCAGGTTGCCGGCGCGGATGTTGACTTGTATGGCCGGGATTAGGAGTGCCGGCACGCCCAGAGTGGCGTCGCGGGCCGTGCGCATGTCGACAAAGTCCGCCAGCGCGATGCTGTCGTTGACATGAATATTTCGAGCGCGCTGTTCGCCAACGGTGGTCGACCAACGGGCCTCGCGACCGGCTGGCGGGTAGTCGTGGCACATGAACAGTCGCGTGTCGCTCGGCAAGGCCAGCAGGCGTTTGATCGATTGATACAGCTGCTGTGCATCGCCCCCCGGAAAATCGCAACGTGCGGTGCCGACATCCGGCATGAACAGGGTGTCGCCCACGAAAATAGTGTGATTTTCGATCTGATAGGCCATATCCGCCGGCGTGTGGCCCGGCACGTGGAGCGCCCGCACCTGGAGTCGGCCAATCTGGAACACTTCATCGGGTTCAAACAAATGGTCGAATTGCGAACCGTCCAGTTGGAATTCAGGCTCAAGGTTGTAGAGGTCGCGAAACACGCCTTGTACCTGGGTGATCGCCGAGCCGATGCCAATCTGGCCGCCGAGTTTTTGCTTGAGGTAGGCGCTGGCTGACAGGTGATCGGCGTGGGCGTGTGTCTCCAGTAGCCACTGCACCTTCAGGCCGTGGGCTTCTACAAAACCAAGGATGCTGTCTGCGCTGTCGGTACTGATGCGCCCGGCGGCGGCGTTGTAATCGAGTACCGGGTCAATGATTGCGCACTTGCCCCCACTGGCTTCGTACACCACGTAGCTCACGGTCGAGGTGGCAGGGTCGTAGAAGCCTTGAATTTCGGCGTGCATGGAAAGCCTCACGTGTATCAAAAGAGTTTCAATATATTGAAACATATATTATCGAGTCGTAGACTGTCGACCATTACGTTACGGAGCCTTCCATGCCTGCTCAGCTCACCAGTGAAGAGATCGGCCTTCTGCGCGATTCTGCCACCAAAGCCTGCACCCTGCTTAAAGCCTTGGCCAATGAAGATCGGCTGCTATTGCTGTGCCAACTGACGCAAGGCGAACGCAATGTCGGCGAGCTTGAAGCGCTGACGGGGATCCGGCAGCCCACCTTGTCGCAACAACTTGGCGTGTTGCGCGATGAGGGCATGGTCAATACCCGCAGGATGGGTAAATTCATTTTCTACTCGCTCGCCAGCTTCGAAGTGGTTTCGGTGATGCAAACCCTGTCGGGTCTGTATTGCGGTCAAGCGCTCAAGAAGTAACGGGCCAACTATTCCATTCATTTTTGTTGTGCCTGGAGTGACCCATGGAGCCAACCATCAAGCGAATCGACGACACATTTTCTGTATCAGGGCAGCTCGCGCTGTCGGAACTCCAAGCATTGGCCGCGCTGGGTTTTCGCAGTGTGATCTGCAATCGCCCAGACCATGAAGGCGGGCCGGAGCAACCCGAGCACACGTCCATGCAGCAGGCCGCTGAGGCCTTGGGGCTAGGCTTTGCTTACCTGCCCGTGCAAACCAGCGGGGCGACTCCCGAGCAAGCGCAGCAGTTGCATCAATTGTTGAGCGAGATGCCCAAGCCGGTATTGGCGTATTGCCGCACCGGTAATCGCTCCTTAAAGCTGTATGAAGCAGCGACTCGGAGCGTGCGTGAAGTCCGCCAATTTGACGTGGTCGTGATTGGCGGCGGCTCGGCCGGTATCTCGGTAACGGCCAGCTTGCTCAAGCGCGATGCATCCTTGCGCATCGCGGTGATCGAACCCAACACCGAACACTACTATCAGCCAGCGTGGACGCTGGTGGGCGGTGGTGCCTACGACGTCAAAGACACGGTGCGGCCCACCGGTGAGGTGATGCCCAAAGGGGCGCAATGGATCAAGGCATCGCTTTGCGCCTTTGCGCCGCAACGCAAAGTGGTGTTGATCAGCGATGGCACTGAGCTTGGCTATCAGCAATTGATCGTTTGCCCTGGGCTGCAACTGGCCTGGGAGAACATCGAAGGCCTGGAAGAAACCTTGGGCAAGCATGGCGTCACGTCCAATTACCGACATGACCTGGCGCCCTATACCTGGGAGCTGGTGCGTTCGCTGCGCGGTGGCAAAGCGCTGTTTACGCAGCCGGGCATGCCGATCAAATGTGCCGGTGCACCGCAAAAAGCCATGTACTTGTCGTGTGATCACTGGCGCAAGCAGGGTGTTCTGGATTCGATTTCGGTGGAGTTCAACCTGGCCGGCGCGGTGCTGTTTGGTGTCCCGACCTTTGTCCCACCATTGATGAAATACGTTGAAGCCTACAAGGCTCAGTTGGCGTTTCAGTCCAATCTGGTCAAGGTCGACGGACCTAACAAGACCGCCTGGTTTGATGTGACGGGGGTTGATGGCCAGGTTACCCGCCATGAAAAACGTTTCGACATGCTACATGTGGTGCCGCCACAGCAGGCGCCGGATGTGATCCGCCGCAGTGAGCTGGCAGACAAGGCCGGCTGGTTTGAAACCGATCCGGCGACGTTGCAACACCCGCGTTACCCCGAAATTTTCGCGGTAGGCGACGTGTGCGGAACATCCAATGCCAAGACGGCAGCGGCGGCTCGCAAGCAAGTTGTGGTGGTGGCCGACAACCTGATTGCCCTGCGCAAAGGGGTTGCGTTGCCCAAGCGTTATGACGGCTATGGTTCTTGCCCGCTGACGGTGGAAAAAGGAAAAGTGATTTTGGCCGAGTTTGGCTATGGCGGTAAATTGCTGCCGACGTTCCCGCTGGACCCGGTTGTACCGCGCAAGTCGGCGTGGTTCCTGAAGGCGACGCTGCTGCCATGGTTTTATTGGCAAGGCATGCTCAAAGGCCGCGAGTGGTTCACTGACTGCAAGCAGGACTGAGTTCAAGCATGCTGATTATCATCTTGGGCACGTTGGTGGGTTTGCTCCTGGGCTTGACCGGTGCGGGCGGCGGCATTTTGGCCATCCCGGCGCTGACGCTGGGCTTGGGTTGGACGTTGCTTGAAGCGACCCCGGTGGCGTTGTTGGCCGTTGGGGTGGCAGCGGCCGTGGGCGCAGTCGACGGATTACGCAAAGGGTTGGTGCGTTACAAGGCTGCCGGGTTGATGGCCGGGGCCGGTTGGCTGGCTTCGCCGGTGGGGTTGTACCTGGCCAAGGTGTTACCGGGTGCGGCACTGATGGCGCTGTTTGGCTGCGTGATGGTGTTCGTTTCCGGGCGTATGTTTATGCAAGCCAGAGCAGGTTGCCCGGGCGACGAGGGCGATCACCCTAAAAACTGCCAGCTTAACCCTTCAACCGGGCACCTGAAGTGGGATGCACGATGCGCCGCGACGCTGGCGTCCATCGGCGCGACGTCGGGATTGCTCACGGGGCTGTTGGGGGTTGGCGGCGGTTTTTTGATCGTGCCGGCCTTTCGAAAGTTTAGCGACGTGCCCATGCACGGGATTGTAGCCACGTCGTTGATGGTGGTGGCCCTGGTGTCACTGGGCACGTTGGGGCATCTGGTTTATCAGGGGTTTAGCCTGTCTGAGGAGGCGGTGTTGTTTATCAGCGCGACCTTGGCCGGGATGATTGCTGGACGTGTTCTGGCGCCTAACGTCTCGGCGCAACGAATGCAGCAAGGCTTTGCCGTGTTGTGTGCGGTGGTCAGCGTGTTGATGATAGGCCACGTGTTGCTGATGGTGCTGTGACGGGTATTTGATGTAGCCGCTGTCGAGGCACCGGGTTATGGACTTACGGGATCACAGCAGCTACCCGACTCCAGGTCCTTAAGGATTGGGCAGTCGGGGCGATGGTCGCCTTGGCAGCTTTCTACCAGCACTTGCAGGGTGTCGCGCAGGCTGCTCAGCTCAAGAATCTTTTGATTCAGGGTGTCGATGTGCTGGCGCGCAAGCGCTTTCACATCGCCGCTGGCGCGTTGGCGGTCTTGCCATAAGGTCAGCAACTTGCCGACCTCTTCCAATGAAAACCCCAAGTCCCGCGAGCGTTTGATAAACGCCAGCGTGTGCAGGTCGTCGTCGCTGTACAGGCGGTAGCCGCTATCGCTGCGCAGGGCGGGTTTGAGCAAGCCAATAGACTCGTAGTAACGAATCATTTTGGCGCTCAGGCCGCTGTGTTTGGCGGCCTGGCCGATATTCATGTCAGTCGTCTCCCAGGTCTTTGGGTTTCCAGAACTTCAGTAACAATGCGTTGCTGACCACGCTGACGCTGGAGAAGGCCATTGCTGCGCCTGCCAGCACCGGATTTAAAAAACCAAAGGCTGCCAACGGAATGCCGATCACGTTGTAGACAAAGGCCCAGAATAGGTTTTGACGGATTTTAGCGTAGGTTTTACGGCTGATTTCCAAGGCGGCGGGCACCAGTCGTGGGTCGCCGCGCATCAGGGTGATGCCGGCTGCATGCATGGCCACGTCAGTGCCGCCACCCATGGCGATGCCAATGTCGGCTGCTGCCAGCGCCGGGGCGTCGTTGATGCCGTCGCCGACCATGGCCACCACGGCGGTTTTTTTCAGTTCGGCCACGGTGGCCGCCTTGTCGGCGGGCAGCACTTCGGCGTGCACATCGGTAATGCCCAGCGCCTCAGCCACCACGCGGGCGCTGCCGCGGTTATCGCCGGTCAGCAGGTGACTGCTGATATGGCGTGCATTGAGTTGCTTAATCGCGGACTGTGCACCTGTTTTGAGCGTGTCGCCAAAGGCAAAAAGCCCCAGCACTCGAGTCTGCGGGCTTTGCTCGATCAACCACGACAGGGTGCGGCCTTCGTTTTCCCAGGCGGCTGCGGATTGCGCCAATGAACCTGGGGTGAGGCCCGTTTCATCCAGTAGGCGGCGATTGCCCAAGGCCAGGCGATGACCCTCCAGCGTACCTGCGATACCCCGGCCTGTGAGTGATTGGCTGTCCGTCACATCCGGCACCTTCAGGTTACGGGCGGCGCAGGCGTCAAGTACGGCTTTGGCCAGCGGGTGTTCGCTGCCGCGTTGCAAGGCCCCGGCGGCTTGCAGCAGGCGGGCTTCGTCGCCATCCAGCGCACTGAAATGAGCAATTTGCGGAGTACCCGAGGTTAAGGTGCCGGTTTTATCGAAGACCACGGCGCTGACTTCGTGTGCCCGCTCGAGGGCTTCGGCGTCTTTGATCAGAATACCGTAGCGTGCGGCCACGCCGGTCCCGGCCATGATTGCAGTCGGTGTTGCCAAGCCCAGCGCACACGGGCAGGCGATGACCAATACGGCCACGGCGTTGATCAGTGCCGTCTCGATTGGGGCGCCATAGAACCACCAGCCGAGCAGGGTGGCGAGGGCGATCAAGAGTACGACCGGGACGAAGATCTGGCTGACTTTATCCACCAGTTTCTGGATCGGTGCTTTACCGGCCTGCGCGTCTTCGACCAAGCGAATGATGCGCGCCAATACGGTTTCTGTGCCCAGTGCCAGGGTTTTGATCACCAGGCGGCCTTCGCCGTTAATGGCGCCGCCGGTGACTTTATCCCCTGGCTGTTTGGGCACGGGCAGACTTTCACCGCTGATCAGCGCTTCGTCGGCGTGGCTTTGACCGTCGACCACTTCGCCATCCACAGGGAATCGCTCGCCGGGTTTGACGAGCACCCAATCATTGAGGCGCAAGTCGCTGATGGCGACGTCTTGTTCCTGTCCGTCGACCACCCGCAATGCGCGTTCGGGGCGCAAGGCTTCAAGGGCTCGAATAGCGCTGGCGGTCTGACGCTTGGCGCGGCTTTCGAGGTATTTGCCCAGCAGTACCAGTGCGATGACGACGGCCGAGGCTTCGAAATACAGATGCGGTGTGCTGCCCGGCGCTGCGATGGCCCACTCGTACAGGCTCAGACCGTAGCCGGCGCTAGTGCCGAGGGCGACCAGTAAGTCCATGTTGCCAGCGCCGGCCTTGACGGCTTTCCACGCGGCTACATAAAAGCGTGCACCCAAAATGAACTGCACGGGCGTGGCGAGTACGAACTGTGCCCACGCGGGCAGCATCCAATGAATACCCAAAGGCATGAGCAGCATGGGCAGTACCAGCGGTAGCGCCAGCACGATGGCCAGAATCAGCGACCAACGCTCACGACGCAGGCGTTTTTGCTGATCGTCATGGAGTGTTTGCTGGTTTTGCGCCTGGTGCAGGCTGGCGCTATAGCCCGCCTGGCTGACGGCGTCGATCAAAAGCTTAGGGTCGATCTGGCCGAGCAGTTCGACATAGGCACGCTCGCTGGCAAGGTTGACGCTGACACGTTCAACGCCTGCGACTTTGGCCAAGGCTTTTTCGACGCGTCCGGCGCAGGACGCGCAAGTCATGCCGCTGATATCGAATTCCAGACTCTGCGCCGGGACGCTGTAACCTGCTTGCTGCACGGCTTCGACCAGTGCAGGCAAACTGTCGGCAGGGGCTTGGACACGCGCCTGTTCGGTGGCTAGATTGACGCTGACCGAGCTGACCCCCGGGACTTTGGCCAAGGCTTTTTCGACGCGTCCAGCACAACTGGCGCACGTCATGCCGTCAATCGGCAGGTCGAATTGGGTGGGCACGAGCAGTCCTCCTCAAGAAGTTATCTGTCCCTAGAATCGACCTTGACCCCATGGCAAGGTCAAGGTGTCTTGCTGTGCTTTATTTGGGCGCTTGGCGTGAGTTTAATATTCCAGTTTGGCGGGTTTGAGGTACATGCCGTCTTTGCCGAGGGCGATCCGGTATTTGCGCACGTCACCGGCTTTCAACGTGAATTGCTGCGCGGGCGGCACCAGTATGCCGGGCAAGCAGCCGGGCGCTTGTCCGGGCAGTAGCTTGAGTCTTATGTCGACGCTGGCAGGTGGCAAATTGAAGGACAGCGACTGCTCTTGAAATAATCGGCCAGCCAGTTGGTCATCGATGTACACGCCGATCTCGCAGTGGGTGGGGACTTCTAGACGCTCGCGCGAAATGATCAGCACGCCATAGTCCTGATCGGCATTCGCCCACAAAGGCAGGCTGGCGAGACTTAGAAGACTGACTAGGCTTAAAACGGACCCGCGCATGGCTCAGTTCCCTGTTTTCAAATCACAAGGCATTGAGCTTGGCCGAGCCAGGTTCAGATTGCCAGCGCGCTGATTCAACCAGGGGCTTGACCTTGCCACGATGGCAAGGTCAAAGCTGTAGGCCTCTCAAACAAAGGAGGTTCAACATGCCGACGTTTAAAGTGGATGGAATGACCTGTGGCGGTTGTGTACGGGGTGTGACTAATGCGATTCAGCGCGTTGACCCTCAATCGACCGTTCACGTCGATTTGGCGACCAAGACCGTTGAGGTTGATAGCACGCTGCCTTCAGCACAGATCGTCGCTGCGATTAAAGGAGCCGGATTTGATGTATCTGAATAGGGCTTCGCAACGGTGTACGCCCTGGGGGTTTAATAGCTAGCTCGCTATCTTTATGTTCATCGTCTGCAACCACGGCTAGACTATCGGGCTGCGCTAACCGCACTTCGATTTGGATACCTGATGAACGTTAGAACAATCCTGATTCTGGGCGCTCTCAGCGCTTTTGGTCCCTTGGCCATCGATTTTTACTTGCCAGGCTTTCCGGCGATGGCTCAAGCCTTTGCCACTGATGAAAAGCACATTCAGCTCACGCTCGCGGTCTACTTTCTGGGCTTGTCCATCGGCCAACTGGTGTATGGCCCGATCGCTGATCGTTTTGGTCGACGGGTGCCGCTGCTGGTTGGTGTGGGCCTGTTTACGCTGGGTTCCTTTGCCTGTGCTTTTGCCCCAACGCTCGAGTGGCTGATCGGTGCGCGCTTTATCCAGGCGCTGGGCGGTTGCGCCGGGATGGTGCTGTCGCGGGCGATTGTCAGTGATAAGTGCGACGCGGTGGGGTCGGCCAAAGTGTTCTCACAGCTGATGCTGGTGATGGGGCTCGCGCCGATTTTGGCGCCGATGCTGGGCGGCCTGTTGGTAAATGTGTATGGCTGGCAGTCGATTTTTATCGTGCTGACTGTCTTCAGCGCACTTGCGGCCCTGGCCGTGGCGCTGGGCTTGCCGGAAAGCTTGCCGGCCAACGTGCCGCGCCAACCGTTGTCGGGGGCGCTGCGCCAATATGGCCGTTTACTCAAAGATCGCGAATTTCTGGGGCATGCACTGACCGGGGGGATCGCAATGGCCGGGATGTTTGCCTACATTGCCGGTTCACCTTTCGTATTTATCAAACTCTACGGTGTGCCTGCTGAGCACTATGGCTGGCTGTTTGGCAGCAACGCGGCAGGTTTTATTTTGGTTGCTCAGGTGAACGCCCGTTTGCTGGCCAAGCGCGATCCAGGCTTTTTGCTGGCGCGCACAGTGTGGGTCTATCTGGCAGCGGGCCTTGCGTTGCTGGGCATTAGCGCTTTGCACACCGAGCAACTGTGGCCGTTGCTGATTCCGTTGTTTGTCTGCATCGCCAGCTTGGGTTGCATCATCCCCAATGCCTCGGCGTGTGCCATGAACGGGCAGGGCGCGCGTGCGGGCAGTGCTTCTGCGATGTTGGGCTTTCTGCAGTTCAGCGTCGCTGCCGGGGCTGCCTCACTGGTTGGCGTGTTGCATGATGGCAGTGCGATGCCCATGGCAATGGTCATCACCTTGTGCGGGCTTCTGGCAGTGGCAATCGGTATGGCGACCCGCCGCTTATACACTGCGCGGATCGCCGCCCAAGACGCTGCCTGAGTTACCCCACCCAGCGCTCTGGCAATCTGTGCGGGGCTTGCAAGCGTGATTGCAGTTTATCCACAAAAGCTCTGGCCTCGGCTTCACTGCGAAAATTCACGGCTTGCTGGTCGATTTGAACCTGCCATTGGCAGTCACGCGATCTTGCTAACGCTTTAATCAGGATTTTCATTTCTGGCCTCCTTTGGTTGGCAAAGGTGGCCAGTGTATGCCCGAAAACCTTGACCAAGATGACGGACATCAAGTCTCTGACTGACGGTTAGAAATTGGCCGTTTCAGTCCCCGCCGCTTTGCTCAGAACCCTTCCAGTACGATTTTGCCTTTGGATTTGCCGCTTTCCAGCAGCGCATGGGCGCGCCGCAGGTTAGCGGCATTGATGGTGCCAAAGTGCTCACCCACGGTGGTACGCAATGTGCCTGCATCAATCAGCTCGGCAACTCGGTTCAACAGGTTGTGTTGCTCGATCATGTCCGGGGTTTCGAACAGCGAGCGGGTGTACATGAACTCCCAGTGCAGCGACAGGCTTTTGCGCTTTAGTTTGGTGATGTCGAGCGCTTTAGGGTCATCGATCAGTGCCAGCTTGCCTTGTGGCGCAAGGGCTTCGACCAGTTGGTCCAGGTGCTGATCGGTTTGGGTCAGGCTGGCGACGTGAGTGACCGCGCTAATGCCTTGACGCTTGAGTTCTTCGCTCAATGGCTGTGCATGATCGACGATGACATCGGCGCCCAGTTCGCGCACCCAGGCTTGAGTTTCGGGGCGTGATGCCGTGCCAATCACCTTGAGCGCGGTCAACTGGCTGGCCAGTTGGATCAAGATAGAGCCGACGCCGCCTGCCGCACCGACGATCAGCAGGCTTTGTTGCTCATCGGTTTTACCTTCTTTGATCCCCAGGCGTTCAAACAGCAGCTCCCATGCGGTGATGGCGGTCAGTGGCAGCGCAGCGGCTTCGGCGAAGCCCAGGCGCTTGGGCATGTGCCCGACAATGCGCTCATCCACCACGTGAAGCTCGCTGTTGCCACCCGCGCGAGCGATGGAGCCCGCGTAAAAAACCTTGTCGCCCACCTTGAACAGGCTGACCTCACTGCCGACGGCCTTGACCACGCCGGCCACATCCCAGCCCAGCACTTTGGCGGCATCGGCCTCGGGCTGCACGTTTTGGCGGACTTTGGTGTCCACCGGGTTCACAGAAATCGCTTTGACCTCCACTAGCAGGTCACGCGGGCCGGCCTCGGGCGCGGGCAGTTCGATGTCTTGCAGGGCTTTAGGGTCTTGAATCGGCAGCGAATGGTAGTAAGCGATAGCTTTCATGGGGCAAGTCCGAAAAGTGAGTACGAAAGTGAGGCGATGATTAACCATTTCACAGGGCGATAAAACCGGCTAAAACAGCAGTCTCTTTCAACAATATTTTGATAATGGCGAGGATGAGCCCTGGATGCTGCGTTTCGATGACCTGCAATTGTTTGTTCGCGCTGCTGATTTGGGCAGTTTGTCGGCGGCCGCGCGGGTGATGGACATGTCGCCCGCCGTGGCAAGTGCCGCGCTCAAACGGATAGAGGCGCAATTGGGGGCTCGATTGTTGGCGCGCTCCACTCGCAGCTTGCGCCTCACGGCAGAGGGACAGGGGTTTCTCGACTATGCGCGTACGGCGTTGAGCAGCCTTGATGAAGGACGACGCCTTTTAGCCCGTGGGCAAGATCAGGTGAGCGGTGTGTTGCAGCTTTCGGCCCCGTCGGACTTTGGACGCAATTTGTTATTGCCGTGGCTGGATGAGTTCCAGCGTGCGCATCCGCAGTTGACCGTGCGGCTGTTACTGGGCGATCGGATTGCCGATTTGTTCCGCCAACCGGTGGACATCGCCTTGCGCTATGGCGAGCCGGAAGATTCCAGCCTGGTTGCGCTACCGGTGGCCACCGATAATCGGCGAGTGTTGTGTGCGTCGCCAGATTACTTAGCCCGTAAGGGCGAGCCTCGTCAGCTGGAACACCTGCTGCAACATAATTGCCTGTTGTACATGCTGGGGACGCGGGTGCACGACTATTGGCAGTTTGACGACGGTAAGCGTGATTTAGGGCTGACGGTCAGCGGTGATCGTTTTAGTGATGATGCTGATGTGGTGCGCCTGTGGGCAGTTGCCGGGGCCGGGATTGCTTACAAGTCGTGGCTGGACGTGGCGGGGGATGTGACGGCGGGGAGGCTAAAGGTGCTATTGCCCGAACTGAGATGCGAGCGGGCGCCCCTGAATATGCTGTGCAGTCATCGCGCGCAGTTGAGCAAGCCGGTGAAGTTGCTGCGTGACATGTTGAGTGAGCGGTGTGCGGGATTGAGCCATTTGTACCCGGTAAAACGCTGACCCTGTGAGGGCGCGAACTTGCTCGCGATTCAGGCGACGCGGTTTGTGAGTCAAACCGAGTATTTTCCATCGCGAGTAAGCTCGCTCCCACAGAAGACAGTAGGGGCTTACGGTTTGACCAACCGTGCGTCCAGGCTGTTTTGCGCCAGGCGCTTGGCTTGATCCTGGGTCATGCCCAGATCGGTGTACAGCGCGTGGAAGTTCTCGGTTACGTACCCGCCGAAGTAGGCAGGGTCATCGGAGTTGACGGTGACTTTCACGCCGCGCTCAAGCATGTCGAGAATGTTGTGTTGCGACATGTGATCGAACACGCACAATTTGGTGTTGGACAGCGGGCAGACGGTCAGCGGGATTTGCTCGTCAATGATGCGCTGCATCAAACGCTCGTCTTCAATCGCGCGCACACCGTGGTCGATGCGCTGGATTTTCAGCAGGTCGATGGCTTCCCAGATGTATTCCGGCGGGCCTTCTTCGCCAGCGTGGGCGACGGTGAGAAAACCTTCGTGACGGGCGCGGTCAAACACACGCTTGAACTTGCTTGGCGGGTGGCCCATTTCTGAACTGTCGAGGCCAACGGCGACAAAGGCATCGCGAAATGGCAGCGCTTGGTCGAGGGTTTTTTCCGCTTCTTCTTCGCTCAAGTGGCGCAGGAAGCTCAGGATCAAACCGCTGGTGATGCCCAGTTGCTGTTCACCGTCTTTGAGTGCGCTGGCAATGCCATTGAGCACGACTTCAAACGGCACGCCGCGATCGGTGTGGGTTTGCGGGTCGAAGAAGGGTTCAGTGTGAATGACGTTCTGTGCCTTGCAGCGCAACAGGTAGGCCCAGGTCAGGTCGTAGAAATCCTGAGAGGTGCGCAGTACGTCCGCGCCCTTGTAGTAGAGGTCCAGGAACTCTTGCAGGTTGTTGAAGGCATACGCCTTGCGCAAGGTTTCAACATCATTCCAAGGCAGGGCGATTTTGTTGCGCTCGGCCAGGGAGAACAGCAGTTCAGGCTCCAGAGAACCTTCAAGGTGCAAGTGCAGTTCTGCTTTTGGCAGGGCGTTCAGCCAGTCATACATATACTTTTTTCTCATCAAATCAGGTGCAGATGGCGGCATTCTACAGGCGCAGGACGACACAGCTTGTAAAAAAGCCCCCGCCATTTGTCGCACCGCGCTCGTCCGAGTGGGATGCCAGTGCCTTCGAGTCGCGTGTCCCTGAACTAACATGTAACGAAACGTTAGCCAGTTGTTGCAGTCTGTAACCTCACAACATGTATTCGACTCCCGGCAAAAAGGCCCGCGATGCTGACTTTATTGAAAGACGAAAAACTCCTGCTGCTGGCGATAGTTATGGCCGCCGTGGCGTTCCCGCTGGAGCATTGGCTGCTGAACAGCGGTCAGGTTTTTGCCTTGGTGGGAGGCTTTGTGCTGATCGCCGCGATTGTTTGTGCGTCGATGCGCGTGGCGCACCATGCCGAGGTTCTGGCTGAAAAGGTTGGTGACCCTTATGGGACGATGATCCTGACGTTGTCAGCCGTGTTGGTGGAAGTGGTCATCCTTGCCATTATGATGAGCAACGAACCGTCACCTACCTTGGTGCGTGACACGATTTATTCGGCGGTCATGCTCGATATCAACGGCATTCTCGGTTTGGCCGCATTGATGGGCGGGATCAAGCACGGCGAGCAGTCCTATAACGATGATTCGGCCCGCACCTACAGCGTGATGATTCTGACAGCCATGGGTGTGTCGATGGTGGTGCCGGAATTTATCCCCGAGGCCGACTGGAAGATTTACTCCGCTTTCACCATTGGCGCGATGGTGCTGCTTTACACCTTGTTCTTACGGATGCAGGTGGGGCCGCATAGCTACTTTTTCAGTTACAGCTACCCGGAGAAAAAGAGCCGCAAGCGTGAGCCAGAAGGCGCACCTGCTAACGTGAAACTGTCGGTCGCTGTTTTGGGACTGGGTGTGATTGTGATCGGAGCGCTGGCGGAGGTGATGTCTAAAGCGCTGGACCTTGGCCTTGAGGGCACGGGAGCGCCGCCGGTGATTACGGCTATTTTGGTGGCAGCCATATCAGCTGCCCCTGAGATTTTGACCGCCTTGCGGGCCGCGCTGGCGAACCGCATGCAGTCGGTGGTGAATGTGGCTTTGGGGGCTTCGCTGTCGACAGTGATTTTGACTGTGCCGGTGATGGAGGCCATGGCGTTGTACTCCGGGCAGCCCTTCCAGATGGCCATGACCCCGGTGCAGACGGTGATGGTGTTGATTACCCTGGTGGTCAGTGCGATCAATTTGAATGACGGTGAAACCAATGCCATCGAAGGCATGACGCACTTTGTGCTGTTTGCCACGTTCATCATGCTGTCGCTGCTGGGCCTGTAATCAGAACGGTGGCCCGTGCAAGTCAGTTAACCCATATGCCCTGTGGAGGCTGGCTTGCCCGCGAGGGCATCGGCGCGGTTCAGCAGAAAAACCGCATCGCATGCATCGCTGGCAAACCAGAGGCCCACAGATTTTCTGTGACATTTGTAACAGCGTTCGTCCCACTGACGGGCATTGACCTTGGCAGCCACCCCGTGTCGTGTTTTACCAAGGAATGGTCTGACCCTTGTAGTCGATAAAGTGATGGCCGCCTTTGCCAGCGTATGCCTTCAGCTGCTCTACGATGCCACGGATGCTGGTGTCGACATCGATGTCTCCCTCTCCACCGCTCAGGTCGGTTTTGACCACGCCAGGGTGCATCGATAGCACGGTAGGCCGCTCATCCCCCAGTTGGGTAATGAACGTATTGGTCAACGAGTTGAGTGCCGCCTTGCTGGCTTTGTAGAGTGCCAATTGCGGTGCGTTGGGGATGATGACACTGCCCAGCCGTGAACTCATGAATGCCAGGATGCCATCGCCTTTTCGAATGTTGGCGACGAAGGCCTGTGCCACGTTGATCGGTGCAACGCTGTTGGTCATGAATAGCTGGCCTATGTCAGCCAGACTGGCGCTGCCCGATGTCTGATCATCCGGACCTTTGATGCCGGCGTTAATGAAGACCAGATCGAAGACCTCAGCATTTAAGCGTTGGTGCAGTGCTTTGATGGCTTGCAGGTTGTCGATGTCGAGTTGCTCGACCCGAACATTTGCCAGCTTTTTTAACGCATCGGCCCGCTGAGGATCGCGCACGGTTGCGATGACGCTCCAGCCTTCATTCGATAACGCAGTGACTAGGCCGAGGCCAAGTCCTCGTGAGGCACCGACGATGAGTGCTTTTTTGGCTGTCATGGGTTCACCCTCTGAAAGTAAAAGGAAGTCAGCGCCGAAGGTTTACGCCTTCCTGTAATCGCGAGAGGAGGGCGTTAAGAAAACCGGCTTGTGCAATTAACTGACTCTGCAGGATTGAGCTTGCTCGCGATCTTTTAAAAGATCAAAAGATCGCGAGCAAGCTCTGCTACAACTGGCCGTCAGATGTTGCGTTTACCTGCTCCGAGTTGGTTAAAAAACGTACAAGATTAAGTAAGCGTTATGGGGGCTGAATCCGCGAGGAATTTACACGGCTTATCCACAGGTTGTTCCACAGGATCTGTGCGCAACTCGAAAGGAGGGATATAAGCACTGAGCTGCTTTGTTCTAACCGCGATAACCCGTTCTAACTGACTGTTTTTACAGTAAATTGCGAAATCGTCTAACAGGTTGGCTAAAAAGTGTACAAAGCGCTGAAAACCCCGCTGCATATGGGCTGCAGCGGTGTGTGCTCAGGTTATCCACAGCCGGGTGCACAGTGATTGTGGGCAACTGCAGTAAAGGCTAATCACAGGTTTTTATGGGGCGGTGTCAAACGTGTCCCGGTGCAGCAGGATTCTGCCGCGACTGATGTCTGCCAGCTGCTGTTGCAGGGATGCTATGTGTTCTTCGCCTAGCGCCAGTTGCAGATCCACACCGTTGGCGGTGAAGCTTTCGTCGATAAGCAGGCCGTTGAGTTCGGCCAGGCGTAATTTCACCAGGGCCAGCTCACTGAAGTTGCATGAGCAGTGCAGAGGCACGCGGTTGATGAGCGGACGTTTTTCTGCATTCTGCAGGCATTTGTTTGCGCCGCCGCCATAAGCGCGTGCGAGCCCGCCAGTGCCGAGTTGAATGCCACCGTACCAGCGGATAACCAGCACCACGACTTGATCGCAGTCTTGCGCTTCAATGGCTGAAAGGATGGGGCGGCCAGCTGTACCGCCGGGTTCTCCATCATCACTGCTGCGATATTGATCGCCTAGCTTCCAGGCCCAGCAATTGTGCGTGGCGTTAAGGTCACTGTGTTGCTCGATGAAGTCATGGGCCTGCTGGGCGCTGGTGATTGGCGCGGCGAGGGTGATGAAGCGGCTTTTGCGAATTTCTTCACGGTATTCGCAAAGGCCGGTGAGGGTCGAGGGCATGTCAGTTCCGGGCTTGGGCGGTGGGAGTGAGGCCGCAGCCTTTGAGGATGATTCGAATCAGGTTGTCGCTGGCGTCTTGCATGTCTTGTTTGGACAGGCGTGTGCGGCCAGTGACGCGGCAAATCTGGGTGGCAAAGTCAGCGTAATGCTGGGTGCTGCCCCACAACAGAAAGATCAGGTGCACGGGATCGACGGGATCCATTTTTCCGGCATCTATCCAGGCTTGGAACACCGCGGCGCGACTTTGGAACCAGGCGCGGTAGTCTTGCGTGAAGTACTCGGTCAGACATGTCCCGCCGCTGATGATTTCCATCGCAAATACCCGTGAGGCCTGGGGCTGGCGGCGTGAGAACTCCATCTTGGTGCGAATGTAGTGACTGAGTGCTTGAGCCGGGTCGTCTTCAACGTTCAGGGTGTTGAAGGTGCTGTCCCACAATTCGAGGATATTGCTCAACACCGCAATGTAGAGCCCAAGCTTGTTAGTGAAGTAGTAATGCAAATTGGCTTTGGGCAGGCCTGCCTTGAGTGCAATGGCATTCATGCTGGTGCCTTTGAAGCCATGGCGGGCAAACTCATCCTCAGCGGCTTTGAGAATGGTTTCTTCGTTCTTTTGACGAATTCGGCCAGCGGGCTTTCCATCGTGGGATGGGACTTCAAAGGTCATAGGTTTTCCAAGGCAATCTGTGTGGGCGCATTCTGTGTAGTCGCTGTTTTTTCACGTTAACGCGTCGCTTCCAGGCTCTCAAGAAAACTTTCCAGTACCAGGTGCGGGCGACGGCCTTTACGGGTGACTGACGCCAGGCTTAAGTCATAAAAACGCGTTTTGGCTTTCAAGGGGCGAAGGCGCCCCTGTTGAACCCAAAAACTGGCGTAGTGATCGGGCAGATAACCGATGTAACGCCCGGTCAAAATCAAGAAGGCCATGCCTTCTCGGTCGGAGGCACTGGCGGTGCAATTGAGCGCCTGATAGTGCGCCTGGATCTCGGCGGGCAGGCGAAAGGTCGGAGCAATCGCATCCTGTTCATTGAGGCGCTGATCTTCCAGTTCGCTGTCGTCGACATAAAAGAGTGGGTGGCCGACAGCGCAGTAGAGCAATGAGCGCTCGCTGTATAACGGTTGATACTCAAGACCTGAGAGTGCGCTGGCCTGAGGGACCACGCCGACATGCAGGCGGCCGTCGAGTACGCCTTGTTCAACTTCGTTGGGGGCGATCATGCGAATGTGGATTTGCACGCCAGGCCCGCGTTCTTTGAGTTGGGCCAGGGCATGGGTGATGCGCATGTGGGGTAGGGTGACGAGGTTGTCTGTTAGACCGATCGTCAACTCACCACGCAGATGGTGATGCAGGCCGTTGACCTCTGTACGAAAGCTTTCGAGTGCACCTAACAATTGCAGTGATGACTGATACACCTCGCGGCCTTCTTCTGTCAGCGAAAATCCCGCGCGACCACGCTGGCAAAGGCGTAAGCCTAGTCGTTGTTCGAGGTCGCTCATTTGTTGGCTAATGGCCGAGCGCCCGATCCCAAGCACGGTTTCTGCTGCTGAAAATCCACCGCACTCTACGACACTGCGAAAGATGCGCAGCAGTCGAATATCAAAGTCGCTGACTTGGGCCAGTGCATCGGGACGACGGCTGCTCATAGTTTAGTAATCACCTAACTAAAGGTTAGAAGAGTTGAATTTCATCGACTTTATAGGCGTGGCAATTTAGCTGCAACAACGCTTTGAATCCCACGCCGCTTTCTGCTTTGCGAGGTTTTGCTGATGAACATGCCTGAAAACGCCGAAATCACAGTGACTAGCCAGCTCAAGCTGGATGCTCATTGGATGCCTTATACCGCCAACCGTAACTTCCATCGTGATCCGCGTTTTATCGTTGGAGCCAAGGGGAGCTATCTGACGGACGATAAGGGTCGGCAAATTTACGATTCGTTGTCAGGCCTGTGGACTTGTGGCGCTGGGCATACCCGCACAGAAATTCAGGAAGCCGTGGCCAAGCAACTGGGCACACTCGATTACTCGCCGGCGTTCCAGTACGGGCATCCGCTGTCATTCCAGCTGGCTGAGAAGATTACTGAACTGACACCGGGCAACCTTAATCATGTGTTTTTCACTGACTCGGGTTCGGAGTGTGCGGATACCGCAGTGAAGATGGTGCGTGCCTACTGGCGCTTGAAAGGCCAATCGACCAAAACCAAGATGATTGGTCGTGCCCGCGGTTACCACGGTGTGAACATTGCTGGCACGAGCTTGGGCGGTGTGAACGGTAACCGTAAGCTGTTTGGCCAGCCGATGATGGATGTCGATCACTTGCCGCACACGCTGTTGGCGAGCAATGCATTTTCTCGTGGCATGCCGGAGCAGGGCGGTATCGCTCTGGCTGATGAGTTACTCAAGCTGATTGAGCTGCACGATGCTTCGAACATCGCGGCGGTGTTTGTGGAACCAATGGCCGGTTCCGCCGGTGTATTGGTGCCGCCGCAGGGTTATCTGAAACGCCTGCGTGAAATCTGTGATCAGCACAACATCTTGTTGGTGTTCGATGAGGTGATTACTGGGTTTGGTCGTACCGGCTCGATGTTTGGCGCCGACAGCTTCGGCGTAACGCCTGATCTGATGTGTATTGCCAAGCAAGTCACTAACGGCGCGATTCCAATGGGCGCAGTGATTGCGACCACCGAGATCTATCAGACGTTCATGAATCAACCGACGCCTGAGTATGCGGTTGAATTTCCACACGGTTATACCTATTCGGCTCACCCGGTGGCATGTGCTGCGGGTCTGGCCGCTCTGAATTTGCTGCAAAAGGAAAACCTGGTGCAGAGCGTGGCTGAAGTCGCGCCGCATTTTGAGAATGCCATTCATGGTTTGAAAGGCGTGAAAAACGTCATCGACATTCGCAACTACGGCTTGGCCGGTGCGATCCAAATCGCCCCACGTGATGGCGATGCGATTGTGCGTCCGTTCGATGCGGCGATGAAGTTGTGGAAGGCTGGCTTCTACGTGCGTTTTGGGGGGGACACCCTGCAGTTTGGACCAACCTTTAATAGCAAGCCGCAAGACCTGGATCGTTTGTTCGATGCGGTCGGCGAAGCGCTGAGTCAAATCGACTGATCCTTCTCTATATAGAAGCGATTTTTTGCAATTCATGCAGGCGCGCAGCGTTCGCGCCTGTGGACAACTTTTTGGAGCATCCATGAGCACCATTCAACATTTGATCAATGGCGAATTGCTGAGCGATTCCGGTCGTACCGCCGATGTCTATAACCCTTCGACCGGAAAAGTGATTCATCAAGTGCCACTGGCCAGCCGCGAAACCATTCAAAAAGCCATCGATGCAGCCAAGGCTGCATTTCCGGCATGGCGCAACACGCCTGCGGCCAAGCGTGCTCAGGTGATGTTCCGTTTCAAGCAACTGCTGGAGCAAAACGAAGCGCGCATCTCGCAGTTAATCAGCGAAGAGCATGGCAAGACGCTGGAAGATGCTGCGGGTGAGTTGAAGCGCGGGATTGAGAACGTTGAGTACGCGTGTTCTGCGCCTGAAATCCTGAAGGGCGAGTACAGCCGTAATGTAGGACCGAATATTGATGCGTGGTCGGATTTCCAGCCGTTAGGTGTGGTTGCGGGCATTACGCCTTTCAACTTCCCGGCTATGGTTCCGCTGTGGATGTACCCGTTGGCGATTGTGTGCGGTAACTGTTTCATCCTCAAACCTTCCGAGCGAGATCCAAGCTCGACGTTACTGATTGCACAGTTGTTGCAGGAAGCCGGTTTGCCTAAGGGGGTGATGAATGTGGTGCATGGCGACAAGGGCGCAGTCGATGCGCTGATCGAAGCGCCAGATGTAAAAGCGTTGAGCTTTGTGGGTTCGACGCCGATTGCTGAATACATCTATGCCGAAGGGACCAAGCGCGGTAAGCGTGTCCAGGCGTTGGGCGGAGCGAAAAACCATGCGGTCCTGATGCCGGATGCGGATCTGGATAATGCGGTCAGTGCTCTGATGGGGGCAGCCTATGGTTCGTGCGGTGAGCGTTGCATGGCGATTTCGGTTGCTGTGTGCGTGGGGGACCAAGTTGCCGATGCGTTGGTGGCCAAGCTGGTCCCACAAATCAAGGCGCTGAAAATCGGTGCAGGTACGTCGTGTGGTCTGGATATGGGGCCTTTGGTGTCCGGCCAGGCGCGTGACAAGGTTAGCGGTTATGTCGAAGACGGCGTGGCAGCCGGAGCTCAGTTGGTCGTTGATGGTCGTGGCTTGAGTGTCAAGGATCATGAAGATGGCTTCTTCCTGGGGGGCTGTCTGTTTGACCGCGTGACGCCTGAGATGCGTATCTATAAAGAAGAGATTTTTGGTCCGGTGCTGTGCATCGTTCGGGTTAACAGCTTGGAAGCGGCCATGCAGCTTATTAATGACCATGAATACGGCAACGGAACGTGCATCTTCACGCGTGACGGTGAAGCGGCTCGCCTGTTCTGCGATGAGATTGAAGTGGGGATGGTGGGGGTTAACGTTCCGCTGCCAGTGCCAGTGGCTTATCACAGCTTTGGTGGTTGGAAGCGTTCGCTGTTTGGTGATTTGCATGCTTACGGGCCGGATGGGGTGCGTTTCTATACGCGTCGTAAGGCGATCACTCAGCGTTGGCCGCAGCGTGCGAGTCATGAGGCGTCGCAGTTTGCTTTCCCTAGTTTGTAAGGGGCGCATAAGCTCTATATAGAAGAGAAGAGGCCAGCCGTTAGGCTGGCCTCTGCTTTTAGGGCGATATGACATAAAGATGAAATAAATGCTTGACCTGGATTTTCAACGGCCTATAATTCGCCCCACTTCCGGCGCAGTCGAAACGGAAAACTCCTTGTGTATCAATGAGTTGGATTGGTTTTCGGCAGTGCGAGCTTCAAGTCATCGAAGCAGGAAATGAGGTGTTGACAGCAGCGTGTAACGCTGTAGAATTCGCCTCCCGCTAACGAGAGATCGAAAGCG
>NZ_JBIWEO010000018.1:0-86476 GCF_044762555.1 Pseudomonas sp. NPDC096917
GTGTTCTTGCGCAGTTCGATGAACTCTTCGATGTCCATGTGCCAGGTTTCCAGGTAGGCACACACAGCGCCTTTGCGCTTGCCACCCTGGTTAACGGCCACGGCGGTGTCGTTCACAACTTTGAGGAACGGAACCACACCCTGGGATTTGCCGTTGGTGCCTTTGATCCACGAACCCAATGCACGAACCGGGGTCCAGTCGTTGCCCAGGCCGCCCGCGAATTTGGACAACATAGCGTTGTCGTGGATCGCGTGGTAGATGCCCGACAGGTCGTCCGGCACGGTGGTCAGGTAGCAGCTGGACAGCTGTGGACGCTGAGTACCGGCGTTGAACAGGGTCGGGGTCGACGACATGTAGTCGAACGACGACAACAGGTTGTAGAACTCGATGGCGCGGTCTTCTTTATGCTTCTCTTCGATCGCCAGGCCCATGGCCACGCGCATGAAGAAGATCTGCGGCAGTTCGAAACGCACGCCATCCTTGTGGATGAAGTAACGGTCGTACAGGGTTTGCAGGCCCAGGTAAGTGAACGGCTGATCGCGCTCGTGGTTAATCGCCTTGCCCAGTTTTTCCAGGTCGAAGGTGGCCAGCACCGGATTCAGCAGGTCGAATTCAATACCCTTGGCGATGTACGCAGGCAGGGCCTTGGCGTACAGGTCGGCCATTTCGTGGTGAGTGGCGCTTTCTGCCACGTTCAGGAAGCTCAGGCCTTCGGCACGCAGGGTGTCCATCAGCAAGCGAGCAGTCACGAACGAGTAGTTGGGCTCACGCTCTACCAGCGTACGGGCGGTCATCACCAAGGCGGTGTTGACGTCGCTCAGTGCAACGCCGTCGTAGAGGTTTTTCAGGGTTTCGCGCTGGATCAGGTCGCCGTCGACTTCTTCCAGGCCTTCACAGGCTTCGGTGACGATGGTGTTCAGGCGGCCCATGTCGAGTGGGGCGAACGACCCGTCGGCGCGGGTGATGCGGATCGATGGGTGAGCCACCACAGCGCCTTCGGCTGGCGCGCGAATGGCGCGCTCTTTGGCGCGCGAGTCACGGTAGATCACGTAGTCGCGGGCTACTTTCTGCTCGCCGGCACGCATCAGGGCCAGTTCAACCTGGTCCTGGATTTCTTCGATGTGGATAGTGCCGCCCGATGGCATGCGACGCTTGAAGGTCGCGGTGACTTGCTCAGTCAGGCGCGCAACGGTGTCATGGATGCGTGACGAGGCAGCGGCATTGCCGCCTTCAACTGCGAGAAACGCTTTGGTGATGGCGACGGTGATCTTGTCATCGGTGTAAGGAACGACAGTCCCGTTACGTTTGATCACGCGCATCTGGCCGGGCGCGGTCGCAGACAGATCCAGATTTGTATCGGAACCCTGCGAGTTCTCGCGAGTTGTGTCGGTTTGCATGGGGGGGTGTCTCCACATTCTCTATGTTTATTTGGGCGCCTTTTGGGCGCCCACCGTTCCGTCCTGAAGCTCTACAACCGATCATGAACCGGGCATAACAACTTCGGGACGTACCGAAAGGGGGGGTAAGCCGCTTCCTTGCCGAAGTTTTGGTCTGCGCTTGCAACCTCAAACCGTATTCCTTGCGGGTGACAGTATTTTTACTGCAACACCCGGGCCGTTTTCTGGCGTTAACGCTGGAAAACGGATGTCGTCCGCTTGAGCGGTATGGACGTGAAAATGATCGTTTAATTCAACCCGACTGACGCGAGAAAAGGGCTTGAAATTCTCGTCTGTGTTGTGTTGGGTTTTTTGCCTTAAACCCTATATGTGGGGTTTTTTGGCGGATTTGATACAAGATATGCGTTTTGACGGCAGGGTGCAATGTTCTACCTGTGGATAACTCTGTGCGTAAATTGTGTATGAAACTCTAAAAAACGGTGTAGGCCGCATGGGGGCTGGACTCCACCGTTTGTCACTGAATTTTGCAGGATCAAATCGTTCGTGCTGAATTTTGAGGGCGCGAACCCTACCACAAAAAACAGCGCTGTCCGAACGCATTTTCAGGCGGGTGCAAAGATAGGAAAGGTCAAGCGGAAATTGCTGCGAAGAAGGCCGCAAAGGTCGTTGCAGACCTTTGCGGCAATTGAGCGAAGTTACAGCAGCTCGAAGCTGTTTTGCTGGACGTTCTGTGAGTCGAGGCCGATTTGCACGTCGAATTCACCCGGCTCTGCGGCGTACTTCAACTGGGTGTTGTAGAACTTCAAGTCGTCCTCGTCGATGCTGAACTGCACGACTTTCTCTTCGCCAGCCTTAAGCATGATCTTCTGGAAGTTTTTCAACGCCTTGACCGGGCGGCTCATAGAGGCTGTGACATCGCGCAGGTACAACTGCACCACCGTTTCGCCGTCACGCTTTCCGGTGTTTTTGACCGTGACGCTGGCCGTTAGCTTGGCACCGGGCTTCAAGGTCTTGGCCGACAGGCTGACAGGCGACACGCTGAAGTCGGTGTAGCTCAGGCCGTAGCCAAACGGGTACAACGGCGTGTTCGGTGCATCGAAGTACTGCGAGGTGTAGTTGCCCGGCTTGCCCGGTGTGAAGGGGCGACCAATGCTCAAGTGGCTGTAGTAGGTCGGAATCTGACCTACAGAGCGTGGGAAGGTAATGGGTAGCTTGCCGGACGGGTTGTAGTCACCGAACAGCACGTCAGCAATCGCATGACCGCCTTCAGTGCCGCTGAACCAGGTTTCCAGCACCGCATCCGCTTGCTGTTGTTGCAGGTCAATAGTCAGCGGGCGGCCGTTCATCAGCACCAGCACCAAGGGCTTGCCGGTAGCTTTGAGCGCGGTAATCAGTGCGCGCTGGCTGGCAGGAATATCCAGATCGGTACGGCTTGATGACTCGTGCGACATGCCGCGCGATTCACCCACCACGGCAACTACCACATCTGCTTGCTGCGCGGCCTTGACTGCTTCGTCAATCATGACCTGTGCCGGACGCGGATCGTTGGTGACTTCAGGTGCGTCAAAATTGAGGAAGTTCAGGTAATCAACGATTTTTGGGTCGTCGGTAATGTTGGCACCGCGGGCGTAAATCAGCGTGCCTTGCTGACCCAGTGCGGTACGCATGCCGTCATACACGGTCACCGATTGTGCGGGCACACCCGCAGCGGCCCAGCTCCCCATCATGTCGATCGGTGCTTTGGCCAGCGGTCCAACCAATGCAATACGCGCCTGTTTTTTCAGCGGCAGGGTCTCGGACTGGTTTTTCAACAGCACCAGACTCTTGCGCGCGACCTCGCGCGCTTCGGCGCGGTGCAGGCGACTTTCAGCTTTGACATCGACCGGGTCATCTTGCGCCTTGCCAATACGCAAATAAGGGTCGGCAAACAGGCCCATGTCGTACTTGGCGCCGAGCACTTCACGCACAGCGTTGTCCAGGTCGCTTTGTGGCACTTCGCCGGATTTCAACAAGCCAGGCAATTCTTCGCCGTAGGCTTTGTCGTTCATGCTCATATCGATACCGGCCTTGATCGCCAGTTTGGCGGCTTCGCGGCTGTCTTTGGCGACACCGTGCTTGATCAGCTCGATAATGGCGCCGTGGTCACTGACGGCGACGCCTTTAAAGCCCCAGTCCTTGCGCAGCAAGTCTTGCATCAGCCACGTGTTCGAGGTGGCGGGCACGCCATTGATCGAGTTCAGTGCCACCATGACGCCACCAGCCCCGGCCTCAATGGCGGCGTGGTAGGGCGGCAGGTAATCCTGGAACATGCGGGTAAGGCTCATGTCGACGGTGTTGTAGTCCCGTCCGCCTTCTACCGCGCCGTACAAGGCGAAGTGTTTAACGCTGGCCATGATGTTGCCGGGTAGGGCAGGCGAAGCCCCTTGATAGGCGTGAACCATGACTTTAGCGATGCGTGACACCAGATAGGTGTCTTCGCCGAAACCTTCCGATGTCCGACCCCAGCGCGGGTCGCGGGCGATGTCGACCATGGGCGCGAAGGTCAGGTCGATACTGTCATCGCTGGCTTCTTTGGCGGCCACTCGGCCGCTCAACCCAATGGCGTCCATGTCCCAGCTCGCCGCGAGGCCCAGGCTGATCGGGAAAATCGTGCGATGGCCGTGAATCACGTCATAAGCAAAGAACATGGGGATTTTTAGACGACTTCGCATGGCGGCGTCTTGCATCGGACGGTTTTCGTCGCGGGAAATCGAGTTGAAAGTGCCGCCGATATGGCCGGCCGCGATTTCCTTGCGGATCATTTCGCGGGGCATTTCCGGGCCGATGCTGATCAGGCGTAACTGGCCGATTTTTTCAGCTTCAGTCATTTGCTTCATCAAGTCAGCGACGAACACTTCTTTTTTAGGCAATGGGGCTGGCGGGTTTTGGGCCCAGACCGATGGACTGGCCAGGCTAATGGCAATGGCCAGCAAACACATATTTTTCATGGGGTTCTTCTGCGCGCCCGCTCAAGTCAAAGCGAAGGGAAGCCCGCGCTTTCGAAGCGATATTGTTCTGGGAATGGTGAGGGACTACTTAACTTAAAGAAATACCCTATCGTTAGAGAAGGTATTCCTACAGTGAAGGCAGTCTTTTAGCTGATTCGCCGAGAGCAATCCAGTGTTGCGGGGAGATATTCGAGAGCGGCGTGGGAGTTTTTATGCCAAACGTGGGGTCTATGAACCTAATTGGACTAAAACGGAGTGTCTGACGTATGCATATAGAGAGCGCAAGACGGATCGGTTGGAAAGTGATCGCACTATTAGCCCTCAGCAGCGTGCTGGCCGGGTGTGGGATTAACACCATTCCGACGCTGGACGAACAGGTCAAAGCGGCGTGGTCGCAGGTGCAGAACCAGTATCAACGTCGCGCTGATTTGATCCCCAACCTGGTTGAGACGGTCAAAGGCGCAGCCAAGCAAGAGCAGGCGACGCTGACGGCAGTGATTGAGGCGCGCGCCAAGGCCACTTCGATTCAGGTCGATGCCAGCACCTTGAACAACCCGGAAAAACTCAAACAGTATCAGGATGCGCAAAATCAGCTGACGGGCGCCTTGAGTCGCTTGATGGTGGTGTCTGAGCGTTACCCTGACCTTAAGTTCAACCAAAACTTCCTGTCGTTGCAGTCGCAACTTGAAGGCACTGAAAACCGCATCAGTGTGGCGCGCCGTGATTTCATCCTCGCGGTAGAGCGTTACAACACCGAGATTCGCACCTTCCCCGGCCGCCTCTGGCATGCCGTGATGTACAGCGACTTACCGATTCGCTCGACCTTTGAAGCCACCACCCCGGATGCCGACAAAGCCCCCGAGGTGAAGTTCTAACGACGTGTGCGTAGCTGTAGCCGCCCTGAAGGTCCTTTGGCCCTTATCGCCGCCTTCGGCAGCGGCTACAAACGCTTACGCTTTTAACGATGAGGTGCTGATGCGCGTATCAAGGCTGGGGTTGGGCCTGTTGCTGTGGCTATTTATAGCCACTGCGCAGGCGCTGACGTTTCCGACACTGAGCGGGCGGGTGGTGGACGATGGGCAGATGCTCGACCCTGCCACGCGCCAACAATTGACCCAACAACTCCAAGCCCATGAAAAAGCCACCGGCGAGCAGGTGGTCGTGGTCACGGTGCCGAACCTGCAAGGTGAACCCATTGAAGACTTCGGTTACCAATTGGGTCGCGCTTGGGGCATCGGCAAAAAGGATGAAAACAACGGCGCTTTACTGATCGTCGCCCGTGATGACCGTAAACTGCGGATCGAAGTCGGCTACGGGCTGGAAGACCGCCTGACCGACGCGCAGTCATCGGTGATTATCAATCAGGTGATTACCCCGGCATTTAAAGCTGGCAACTTCAGTCAGGGCATCCGCGACGGCGTTACGGCCATGCTCCAGGTGCTGGGTGGCGCACCGTTGGCCGAACCTGCCTATGCCGGCGGGCAGGGCGGCGAAAATGACTTTATGGCTGAGCATCCCGGCGTGGTGCTACTGCTGTTTCTGTTGTTCATCGTGGTCGTGGCGGCTTGCCAGTTCCTTGGCATTTGCAACGCCGGCGGTGGCGGTGGATCGCGCTCCGGCGGTTTTGGTGGCGGTGGTTTCGGCGGTGGAGGCGGTGGCGGTGGTTTTCGCGCAGGCGGCGGCAGCTTTGGTGGCGGCGGCGCTTCAGGCGGCTGGTAATTCAACTTTTCAAATGAGCATCGACACTTATGGCTTTACTCACGCAACAGCAACAACGGCAGGTCGAAGAGGCCGTGACCCGCGCCGAACAGCGCACCGATGCTGAAATCGTCACCGTGCTGGCACCGCGCGCTGATGATTACAGCTATATCCCCTTACTCTGGGCCAGCCTGATCGCCCTAGTGGTTCCAGCGCTGGTGCACTTTTTAAACAGCGACATGACGATCTATACACTGCTCATGCTGCAATGGGCCACCTTTGTCTTCCTCAGTCTGATATTCCGTATCCGTTCAATTACGACCTTCCTGATCCCGGCTCGTGTTCGTCATTGGCGTGCCAGCAACTTGGCGCGGCGCCAATTTCTCGAACAAAAACTGCACCACACCGCAGGCCGCACCGGTGTACTGATTTTTGTCAGCGAAGCCGAGCGTTACGTCGAAATCCTGGTAGATGAAGGTATTTCTCAACGTCTGGACAACAGTGCTTGGGGCACCATCGTCAGCGATTTCGTCCGCCGTGTAGCGCTGGGGCATACAGCTGAAGGCTTTATCGCCTGCATCGACGCCAGCGCCGAACTGCTGGAAAAACATGTACCGAAAACCCAAACGCGTAATCAATTGCCGAATCGGTTGGTGGTGTTGTAGTGCGTTGAAAGCGACTTGTCGCAAGTCTGAAGTTTCCCAAGAAGTTTCAGACTTTAATGTTAAGTTTTCGTAGTGTGATACTTTTTTATTGTAAGTTTTTTCTTTGGGTTTTTAGTGTCTTAATTCTTGTTTCTGGATTTTATTTTTATTTGGTTTTTTTAATTGTCATTTTTCGAAATGATGGATAGCTTGTGTTTGTTGGTTTGTAATTCGCTGAGTGCCTGTTGGTAGGGGCGTCACGGGTTTGGGATGGGGGTTTATATGTGTGGGTTGGAGTTGAGAAATGGATGTGGAGCTCACGTGTAGGGAGAAAGAAGTTATGGGCTTGCTGGTGCAAGGTTATACCAATAAGGAAATTGCACTGAGGTTGTGTATTAGTGATTTTACGGTAAGAGATCATGTCTCATCTCTGCTGCTCAAGTATGGTGTGGAGAACCGTAAGCGTCTGATGGTGGTCAGTGGCTTTCTATCGGCTGGGATTTTAAATATGCATGACCCCCTATAAATGTAGGGTTGCTGCTGTGGTGCGTTAGTTTAAAGTCATTGTGGTGAGAGATTGCAGTGAAAAAGTTTTCATTCTATATGCCGCCTGCTGGGTATGTTTCGAAACCGGCTGAATTGGTTATCTTCTTTTTGTTTGGTTTGGTGTTAATGGGGGGTCGTTATTTTTTCATGGAGTGGCATAGTGGATATTCCACCGGTGCCCAAGCGATTAGTGTTGCGAAGTGCGCAGGTTGCCCAGCCTCTAGTTATGTCCAGGGGGAAGGTTGATTTGTATTTTAACGTGAGCTCGGATGAAGGAGGTTACAAGCGCAGGATGGAAGTGCTGAGTAGGGATGTCGAGCCTTTAAAGGTGCGCAAGGGTGAAAGTTTATGGGTGGCCTTAGACGCTGATAGCAATAACCCCTTTGTCTGGGCTGTTTATGATGAAGAGTTTAATTTGATTGTCGGCCAGCAGCAGATTGTGTGGGGGCGTCGGTATGTTAATGGTGGGTATTATTTTGCGTTTGTTGGGTTTGGTCTGTCCGTTATGTATTGCCTGTATTTTTTGGTGCGTGAAGTGTGGAATGGATTTTTCTATAGGAAGGATGGTTGATGGGAATAGAAGCCGTTGATGGGTGTATTTATGTGATTGATGATTTTTTTGACGGAAGCTGAAGAGTTAGAAATCAATGCCGTGCTTATGGGGGCAGTGTGGAGATACAACTGGCCTAACTATGAAGCGCTACCGTTTATAAGGCCGTGCTGGCATGTGTTTATTGCGGGCAAAGCTCGTCCCCAGGGGCAATCTAGTCTTGAAGAATTGAAAAGCAATCAGCCATGGTGTTTTTTAAACGGGGGTTGGGAGCGATTTCTGAGCTTGCATACATTTAAAACAATCCTGTTGGGTGTGTGTGCGAACGGTCAAACTTTTGGTCAAGATACGATCATTCATAGAGATAATAAAGTTAACCCTGGATTGACCATGATCGTGTTTTGCAATGAGTATTGGCCGACTTCTTGGGGCGGTGAGTTGGTGTTTTATGATGATGCTAAAGAAAATATCATTAAGGCCGTACTGCCGAAGTCAAGGAGGGTGGTGGTATGTGATGGAAGAATTCCCCATGCCGCCCGTTCGCCTTCGGTTAAGTGTGATCAGCTCAGGATGACACTTGCTTTTAAAACAATAATCAAGGAGTAGAGAATGGCAGGAAAGGCTGAAGTCATTATAGGTGTGATTAATGATGGTGTTACAGTTGCTTCTGGTGAAACTGCAATTTCAGATCAGTTCGTAACGAACAATTAAGGGGTGGTGTTGGTTAGCCAAACAGCGCAAACAGGGGCGGTTATAGCAACTGTAACGTCTGTGACGAAGCTGGCCGGCCCCTACGTGCCAATTATCAGTATGCCCGCTAATATTGTTGCGGGTACAATCACATTTCTGAAGCTAGGGGTGGATGTAAGGGATGGTCGTAAAATAGATGATGGAGATGTGTATAGTTTGATTGGTAATGTTGCAGGTGTAATTGGGACTGTGGCTTTTTTGGCTGGGTCAGGTTTTTGGCTCATTGGAGGAGCTGCCATTGTAAGTGTGGGAGCGGGTTTGCTATCGATACATAGAACGAATACTTTCAATGGAATAATTACTGCCGCTGAAAATTTCTTCAGAAATAATCCTTCTGATAATTATCTCGATTATATGTGTGCGCCAGACATGAAAATTGTTGATCGAAACACGATCAGGATGGCGTATGCCAATATGATGCTCGCCTGTCACTGGATATCAGATACGGACGAACTACTACCGTTCCCGCTGGTTGTTTCCGATATTGGTGCTGGTGCTGGTGCTGGTGCTGGTGGAGGAGGTGGAAGCGTGTTCGGTGGTGCGCCGGCTCCAACCGGTCCTGTTATGACTGCGCCCCCACATGATGTGGCGAATGTAGGTATCAGTATTATTGTTGGCGGTGAGACACATGACGCGGGAGATCAATATGGCTGCTGTACAGGTACTAGCGACGGTTATATGTAGTTCGTCAGGCTCGTTGATTGGGTGTCGATAATTAAAGTAGATGATCAAATGTTTACCCTCTGCCTTTCGTAGTGCTCGTTTAAATGGAATGCTGTGCCGGCCGGCATTTCCATTGTGTGTTCATGAAGTGTTTATTACTTTTTTGCATGACTGCTTATCGTAGAGCAGTCATGGCGCGCAGATTTTCTTCTTTTACTCTCCTGCACCAAAAATTACCCCGTGCCCTCAGGCGCCAACACGCCTAAAATGGACGCCATTCCTTTTCTGATTTTCCCTCCTGCACCCCCGAGGCACCTTTTTCAATGTCAGTGACTGCTACCACCGCCGCGTTTGTGCCGGATCATCGTGCGCAATTTTTGAACCTGCTGGAAACCGGCCTGGCGCAAAATTCGTTTATCAAGCTGGTACTGGCCAAGTACGTTGGCCCGGAAGCCGAACTGCAGCGGATTATCATCAAGCAAGTCACGGTCAAGGATCAGCCTTGCCTGTCGTTTGTGTACCGCTACAAAACCCGCGACATCACCAAGAACTTTGCGTTGGGCGATGCCGTGGCGACGATTGCCGGGTTGTTGCCTGAAGCATTCAAGAATGCGCATTTGCTGACCCTGACTGACGAAGTGCAGCTGGAGTACAGCAAAAAAGGCAAAAGCTCGCTGTTCAAGGGCAAAAGCCAGCAAGCGCGTGAAGTGCCGTCGGCTGAGCACAATCGCGAGAAGAATCGCTTTCTGGATCTGACACGACCGTTTTTGGCGGATCTGGGCGTGACCAACAAGCAACAAGAGTTGATCCCGGCGATGTCGCGCAAGTGGAAGCAGATCAACAAATTTATCGAGGTGTTTTCCCACGCCTTGAGCAGCTCGCCACTCACGCTGGATAAGCCGATCAAGGTGGCGGATTTTGGTTCTGGCAAGGGTTACCTGACGTTCGCCATCCACGATTACCTGCGCCACAGCTTGCAAGCCGAAGGCGTGGTGACCGGGGTTGAACTGCGTGAAGACATGGTTACGCTGTGCAACACCGCAGCCCAGCGTCTGGAGCACCCTGGCTTGAGCTTTCAGCATGGCGATGTGCGCACTTTTGCACCGACCCCGATTGACGTGATGATCGCCCTGCATGCCTGTGACATTGCCACCGATTATGCGATTCATATGGGCATCCGTTCCGGGGCGGCGATCATCATGTGTTCGCCGTGCTGCCATAAGCAGATTCGCCTGCAAATCCAGAGCCCGGCGTTGCTCAAGCCGATGCTGCAATACGGTTTGCACTTGGGGCAGCAGGCCGAAATGGTCACCGACAGCCTGCGTGCACTGTTCCTTGAAGCCTGCGGTTATGAAACCAAAGTGTTTGAGTTCATCTCGCTGGAACACACCAACAAAAACAAGATGATCCTCGCGGTCAAACGTGCCGAACCGCAAGATCCGGCGCAGTTGCTGGTTAAAATCCAGGCGCTCAAGGCGTTCTACAACATTCAGGAACACTGCCTGGAAACCCTGCTCCAGGCCGATGGCTTGTTGAAGTAAGCGTGTAATACGCGTCCGGACGGGTACGTAGTATTTGGCTATTACCCGCGCAGGCGCTGAGGGGTTACCTTGGCTACTCTTAGTGGCCCAAGGTCTTACCCTCAAGGAGCACGCACCATGGCGGCGAAAAAAATTCTGGTTCTGGTTGGCGATTACGTTGAAGACTACGAAGTGATGGTGCCGTTTCAGGCGCTATTGATGGTGGGTCATCAGGTGCACGCTGTGTGCCCTGGTAAAACGGCCGGCCAGACGGTTCGCACTGCAATTCATGACTTCGAGGGTGACCAGACCTACAGCGAAAAGCCCGGCCATCTGTTTGCCCTGAATTTCGATTTCGACCAGGTGAAGGCCAGCGACTACGACGCGCTGGTGGTGCCCGGCGGTCGTGCGCCGGAATACCTGCGCCTGAACGAAAAGGTGCTGGAGCTGGTGCGTGATTTTGACAAGGCGGGCAAACCGATTGCTGCGGTCTGTCACGGCGCACAATTACTGGCGGCGGCGGGCACCCTGGAAGGCCGTGAATGCAGCGCCTATCCGGCGTGTGCGCCAGAAGTGCGACTGGCGGGCGGTACTTACATTGATATTGATGTGAGCAAGGCGCACGTACAGGGCAATTTGGCCACCGCTCCGGCCTGGCCTGCGCATCCAGCATGGCTGGCAGCCTTCCTGGGGTTATTGGGTACAAAGATCACTTTGTAAATCGAGGGCGTGGCCATGTGTGAGCTCTATGTAAAAGCCGATCCGATCCTGTATGAATCGCGCTCGCGTTCATTGCGTATTTGTGGCGTGGTCACTACCTTGCGGCTGGAAAACCAGTTCTGGGACATCCTCACTGAAATCGCTGAAGCGGATGGTATGACCACCAACCAATTGGTGGCCAAGCTTTATGAGGAAGTGATGAATTATCGCGGCGAGGTGATCAACTTTGCTTCGTTTTTGCGCGTGAGTTGCACCCGGCATTTGAGCCAGCGTCGGTTGCAGGTTCCGGAGTTGAGCGTGGTACCGCGCAATAGCGGCCACGCGTGACCTTTTAGGAGCGAGCGTTTAAACGATCAAAAGATCGCGAGACAAGCTCGCTCCTGCAGGGGGTTAAACTTCTACCGGCACGCAATGACGGGTGTCACCCAAAGGGTGAGTTTTTGAGTTATAGAAGCGTAATGTCAGCTTCTTGCCGGAAAATAGCGCCGTGTAGTGGTTTTTTTGAAAGCGGATAAATGCTTCGCTGCGCGGGTATATCGAGATGCACAGCGTCTTCAGCGGGGCCTGCTGCACAGCGTTGATCAGGTGTTGATCTTGCTCGCCCAAGCTATGCCCAAAGATGCACAGTGCGTCTTTGTGGCTCATCAGTTGTTCATGGCAAAAGGACAGGTAATCGGAGTGGCGAATGGATTTTCGCTTGTCATCACTGCTGCTTTCACTGACAAACAGCGGCACATCATCCAGTGCGCTGATCGAGTGGTTGATCGCGAAATTGCTCAGTAAGGTGGCTTCGCTGGCGTTTATCTTGCGTACTTTGCCTTCCTGATTCTTCACCAGGTGCAACGCGCCGTGCAGGTACAGCACCCGCGTGACGTTGCTTTTGCTCAAGGCGCCCTCCAGTTCAAAGGTGGCACCGGGGGGGCTGAACAAATCGTTGAACTGGCCTGGTGCCTGCATCACCGCCCAAGGCGTAAGCAGGTCGTAGTTGGAGCAGAAAACTGTGGCATAACGTGCCAGCTCTTGCTGCCAGCACATCAGGGTCTCGGTTTTCATCAGGCGCCAGGGAATGTGCACGTCCTGGGTGCTGTTGATCAGTGCTTCTTTGATCGCATAGTAGCGCTTGCGCGGCGAGGCCGAGTTGATCGCCAAGGCTTTGTTGACCTTGCTCGCGGTTTTCAGGGCGCTGAGCACATGCTCGAAATTGCGCGTGCCCAAAGCGTCAAAAACGCTGAGTTCGGTCTGGCTAAGGGGCTTTTCGGCGACGCTTTTGGCTTTTTCAAACAACGAGTCGTAATAGAAGTCATGCCACACGGCCATGCTCGCACCGTTGCCCAGCAGCAGCCCGCTGCACGGTGTGCTGGCGTTCAGCGCATTCCAGTCTTCTAGTTCGGCATCAAATTCCTGGAAGGGGGTCATGTCTAATATCGTCTCGAAACAGTGGCGGTGCAGGACTTTATCACGCTCAAGTGTTGAGCCAGATCAACATATCAGCCATTCACTTGGAGGAAGCTACCCTGACCGATTGATTCAGCATCGCGGGTAGCGCCCGCCAAGAGGACTTGCCATGACCAGTACTTTTTTTATCCCTGCGGTAAATATCATGGGTAACGGCTGTTTGAATGAAGCCATGACCGCGATTCGTAATTATGGATTTCGCAAGGCTTTGATCGTTACAGACGCCGGGCTGGCCAAGGCAGGTGTTGCGACGCTGATCGCAGAAAAACTCGCGTTGCAGGACATCGACTCGGTGATTTTCGACGGTGCCAAGCCGAACCCGAGCATTGCTAACGTCGAAGCTGGTTTGAAGGTGCTCAAACAGCATCAATGTGATTTTGTGGTGTCCTTGGGCGGTGGTTCACCACACGACTGTGCCAAGGGCATTGCCTTGTGTGCGACCAACGGCGGGCATATTCGAGATTACGAAGGTGTCGATCAATCGGCCAAGCCGCAACTGCCGCTGGTTTCGATCAACACCACGGCGGGTACGGCCAGTGAAATGACGCGCTTTTGCATCATCACCGACGAAGAGCGCCACGTAAAAATGGCCATTGTCGACCGTAACGTGACCCCGCTGCTGTCGGTCAACGATCCGGAATTGATGGTGGCGATGCCTAAAGGTCTGACCGCCGCAACGGGCATGGATGCTCTGACCCATGCGGTTGAAGCCTATGTGTCGACCGCTTCAACCCCGATTACCGATGCCTGTGCGATCAAGGCTATGGAGTTGATCAGCCAGAACCTGCGTCAGGCGGTGAGCGACGGCAAGAATCTGACCGCACGCGAGAACATGGCTTACGCGCAGTTCCTCGCCGGCATGGCGTTCAACAACGCGTCGCTGGGCTTTGTGCACGCTATGGCGCACCAATTGGGTGGGTTCTACGACTTGCCGCACGGGGTGTGCAACGCCGTGTTGCTGCCGCACGTTCAAACCTTTAACGCCAGTGTCAGTGCGGCCCGTTTGACCGATGTGGCACGCGCGCTGGGGGCCGATGTACGTGGTCTGAGCCCGGAAGAGGGCGCGCAAGCCGCCATTGCTGCGATTCGCACCCTTGCCAAGGACGTAGACATTCCGGCAGGTCTGCGCGACCTGGGCGCCAAACTGGATGACATTCCTGTTTTGGCCACCAATGCACTGAAAGATGCGTGCGGCTTCACCAATCCACGCAAGGCGGATCAAGCTCAGATTGAAGAGATTTTCCGCAACGCGTTCTAAGCAGAAGCAGGCTCTGCATTTGTAGCCGCTGCCGCAGGCTGCGATAAGGTCCGAAGGGCCTTTCAACGACCTGAAGAGCGCGCCCGCTTCGCGCTCGATCGCAGTCTGAGCGACTACAGGTCGCGAGCGGCGATGCTAATAGCGCCTATAAAAAAACGGCCGGGTGATTACCCCGGCCGTTTTTTGGTCTGGCTAAAAGCGCTTACTGCACTTCAACTGCCAGGCTGTCGTGGATCTTTTGTTGCCAGATCGCCGGGCCGGTGATGTGCACCGACTCGCCTTTGCTGTCGACAGCCACAGTTACCGGCATGTCTTTTACGTCGAACTCGTAGATCGCTTCCATGCCCAGTTCGGCAAAGGCCACCACGCGCGACTTTTTAATCGCTTGGGCAACCAGGTAGGCGGCACCGCCCACGGCCATCAGGTACACAGCTTTGTGTTCCTTGATCGCTTCGATGGCGGTCGGGCCGCGCTCGGATTTGCCGATCATGCCCAGCAGGCCGGTTTGATCGAGGATCTGACGGGTGAACTTGTCCATGCGGGTTGCCGTTGTCGGACCTGCAGGGCCAACGACTTCGTCACGCACCGGATCAACCGGGCCTACGTAGTAGATGAAGCGGCCTTTGAGGTCGACAGGCAAGGTTTCGCCCTTGTTGAGCATTTCGACCATGCGCTTGTGCGCCGCGTCGCGACCGGTGAGCATTTTGCCATTCAGCAAAACGGTTTCGCCCGGCTTCCAGCTCTGCACGTCTTCCGGGGTCAGGGTGTCGAGGTTGACACGGCGGGCTGATGGGCCTGCTTCCCAAACGATTTGCGGATAAGCGTCGAGCGGTGGTGCTTCGAGAGACGCAGGACCGGAGCCGTCGAGCACGAAGTGTGCGTGGCGGGTGGCCGCGCAGTTCGGGATCATGCACACCGGCAAGGACGCGGCGTGGGTCGGGTAGTCCATGATTTTGACGTCGAGCACGGTGGTCAGACCGCCCAGGCCCTGAGCGCCGATGCCCAGTTGGTTGACCTTCTCGAACAGCTCGATACGCATCTCTTCGATACGGTTGGACGGGCCGCGCTTGATCAGGTCGTGAATGTCGATGGACTCCATCAACACTTCCTTGGCCATCACTGCTGCTTTTTCAGCTGTGCCGCCAATGCCGATACCCAGCATGCCCGGTGGGCACCAGCCTGCGCCCATGGTTGGAACGGTCTTGAGTACCCAGTCAACGATCGAGTCGGACGGGTTGAGCATGGCCATTTTCGACTTGTTCTCGGAACCGCCGCCCTTGGCTGCCACGTCCACTTCCACGGTGTTGCCCGGAACGATGGAGTAGTGGATAACGGCCGGGGTGTTGTCCTTGGTGTTGCGGCGAGCACCGGCCGGGTCGGCCAGGATGGAAGCGCGCAGAACGTTTTCCGGCAGGTTGTAAGCGCGACGCACGCCTTCGTTGATCATGTCGTCCAGGCTCATGGTGGCGCCGGTCCAGCGCACATCCATGCCCACGCGCACGAAGACGGTGACGATGCCGGTATCCTGGCAAATCGGGCGGTGGCCAGTGGCACACATGCGCGAGTTGATCAGGATTTGCGCCATCGAGTCACGGGCCGCTGGCGATTCTTCGCGCAGATAGGCTTCGTGCATGGCCTGAATGAAGTCAACGGGGTGGTAGTAGGAAATGAATTGCAGGGCGTCAGCAACGCTCTGAATCAGGTCGTCTTGCTTGATCACGGTCATGGGTCGCGCTCCTCTATAAGACGGGAACATTCAATCAATAAGGTGTTTGCGACCTGGTTGTATCGGTCTGTCGTAAACAACTTGAGAGATGTACCGGGCACGCATGACCGGTACAAAAAAGGCGCGGCAGTATAACCCGCCCCTGTCTTTGTTACACCTGAACAGGCAAAACTTGTCGCCGCCGCCGAAGGCTGCGATAAGGGCTGCAAGACCATCGCTTTGCTTGTTTTGTGGGTTCAGAGGTGCATCAGGCACCCGCAGTGCGGTAGCGTCTATAAGACTAATTTCCCGCAGGAGGCCAGAAGTGCCCGAGTTACACGTCGCTGACAAACGCTGGTCAGTTGCCGATGGCAGCAATTTGCTGGATGCCTTGAATCAGGCTGGCGTATCTGTGCCTTACAGTTGCCGGGCCGGCAGTTGCCATGCTTGCCTGGTGCGTTGCGTGCAGGGCGAGCCGCTGGACCTCAAGCCCGACGCGTTGAACCGGACCCAGCGCGAGCAAGGCTGGCGCCTGGCGTGTCAGTGCGAGGTGGTAGGCGACGTGCAGATCGAGGCTTTCGACCCGCAACGCGACGGCCTGTCTGCAGAGGTGGCCGCTCTCGACTGGCTCAGCCCCACGGTGCTGCGTTTGCGGTTGATAGCACAACGCCCGTTGCGCTATCGGGCCGGACAGCATGTGGTGCTGTGGACCGCCAGTGGCATTGCGCGTCCTTATTCGCTGGCCAGCCTGCCCGAAGAAGACCGTTTTCTGGAGTTTCATCTCGATTGCGCGCACCCCGGCGAGTTTTCCGACGCGGCGCGCCAGTTCAAGGTGGGTGACGCAGTGTGCCTGGGTGAACTGCGCGGTGGAGCCTTGCGTTATGACCCGCACTGGCAAGAGCAGCCTCTCTGGCTATTGGCTTCGGGCACGGGGTTGGGCCCCTTGTTTGGCGTGCTGCGCGATGCATTGCGCGAGGATCATCAAGGCCCGATCCGGTTGGTGCACGTGGCTCGAGAGGAGGCTGAGCACTACCTCAAGGCCGAGTTGCAGGCCTTGGCTGGCGCTCATCCGCACCTTACGGTTGAGTACCTGTTGCGCAGCCAATTGGCCGACTATCTAGTCCAGATGCGTCTTGTGGCACGACAAACCCACGCCTTAGTCTGCGGCCACCCTGACACGGTTGAAGCGTTTGCCAAGCGGCTGTTTCTGGCCGGGCTTTCGCGTAATCAACTGCTGGCGGATGCTTTTTTGACCCGCAGTTAACCCGCATTACGGGAGTGAGCATGACCCAAGCCATAGTGGTTGAACGAGAGAGCGCGGTGCTGACCCTGCGCCTGAATCGTCCTGACAAGAAAAACGCTTTGACCCGCGAAATGTACAGCGCCCTGGCCCGCGCTCTGGAGCAGGCAGATGCCGATGTTGGCGTGCATGCCGTGCTGATTTGCGGCAGCGCCGAATGTTTTACCAGTGGCAACGACATTGCCGACTTTCTTGAGCAGCCGCCGCAAGACATGCAGAGCCCGGTATTTTGTTTTATGCGCAGCTTGCTGGAATGCCGTAAGCCTGTGGTGGCGGCCGTTGCGGGCGCTGCGGTGGGGATTGGCACAACCTTGCTGCTGCACTGTGATCTGGTCTATGTGAGCCATGATGCACGCTTGCGTATGCCGTTCGTCAATCTGGGGCTGAGCCCGGAGTTTGGTTCGAGCCTGTTGTTGGCGCAGTTGGTTGGGCAGGCAAGGGCGGCAGCGTTGTTGTTGCTGGGCGAAGGGTTCAGTGGCGAGCAGGCGGCGGCCTGGGGGGTGGCGAATCAAGCCATGGCCAGTGGGGCGGCAGCATTGGAAAAAGCCCGTGAGGCGGCTCATCGACTGGCTGGATTGGCGCCGGCTGCGGTTCAGGACAGCAAGCGGCTTATGAAAGCGCCGGGTCGTGAGCAACTGCGCCAAGTGATCGAGGAGGAAAGCTGGTTGTTTATTCAGCGTCTTGGTTCGCCGGAGGCCGTGGCGGCGTTGTCCGGGTTTATCAACAAGGCGCGCAGCTGACTTGCGGCCCAGTAGGGGCGAGCTTACTCGCGATCAGCGCCTGCGGGGCGTTACAAAAAAGCCCCGCCTGATGACTCAGGCAGGGCTTTGGGCGTAGGCCTTGTGGGGCTTAAACCATTTTGTCGCCGACATGCAGGATCTTCATGCCGTTTGTGCCACCGATTGTGTGGTAGCTGTCGCCCTTGGTCAGGATGACCCAGTCGCCTTTTTCTACGACGCCACGCTTGAGCAGTTCGTCGATAGCGGCTTGGCTGACTTGTTCTGGCGGCAGTGAAGCCGGGTCGAACGGCACGGTGTAGACGCCACGGAACAGGGCCGCACGGGCCTGGGTTTCGCGGTGCGGGGAGAACGCGTAGATCGGCACCGAAGAACGGATGCGCGACATGATCAACGGTGTGTAACCGCTTTCAGTCAGGGCGATGATGGCTTTGACGCCAGGGAAGTGGTTGGCGGTATACATGGCCGCCAGCGCGATGCTCTGGTCACAGCTTTCGAAGGTTTTACCGATGCGGTGGCTGGAGGTTTTGCTGGTCGGGTGCTTTTCAGCGCCGACGCAAATACGCGCCATGGCCTGCACGGCTTCCAGTGGGTAGGCACCGGCAGCACTTTCAGCCGAAAGCATCACGGCGTCGGTGTAGTCGAGAACGGCGTTGGCAACGTCGGACACTTCGGCGCGCGTTGGCATCGGGTTCTGGATCATCGACTCCATCATCTGGGTCGCTACGATCACGGCTTTGTTGTGGCGACGTGCGTGCAGAATGATTTTCTTCTGAATGCCCACCAGCTCGGCATCGCCGATTTCAACGCCCAGGTCGCCACGAGCAACCATGACCGCGTCACTGGCTTTGATCAGTGCGTCGAGAGTTTCGTCGTCGGCAACGGCTTCGGCACGCTCGATTTTCGCGACCAGCCAAGCGGTACCGCCGGCTTCGTCGCGCAGTTGACGGGCGTATTCCATGTCGGCAGCGTCGCGTGGGAACGACACCGCGAGGTAGTCGACTTCCATTTCGGCAGCGAGCTTGATGTCAGCCTTGTCTTTTTCAGTCAGGGCCGGTGCAGTCAGGCCACCGCCACGGCGGTTGATGCCTTTGTGATCCGACAGCGGGCCGCCGATCAGCACGGTGCAGTGCAGGGCGTCGCCAGTGGCGGTATCAACACGCATCACGACACGGCCGTCATCGAGCAGCAGTTCGTCGCCGACGCCACAATCCTTGACCAGATCCGGGTAGTCGATGCCGACGATCTGTTGGGTGCCTTCGGTCAGCGGGTGGCTGGTGGAGAAGGTAAAAGTGTCACCGATTTTAAGTTCGATGCGTTTGTTGGCAAATTTGGCGATACGAATTTTCGGGCCTTGCAGGTCACCCAGCAACGCAACGAAACGGCCATGCTTGGCTGCGATGTCACGCACCAGCTTGGCGCGAGCCTTGTGCTCATCGGGAGTGCCGTGGGAAAAGTTCAGACGGGCGACGTCCAGGCCAGCGAGGATCAGCTGTTCAAGCATCTCCGGTGAATTGCTGGCAGGGCCAAGTGTGGCAACGATTTTAGTTCGACGAACGGACATGCAAAGACTCCTGAGTTCAAGCGCTGCCAAAGGCTACTATGGTCTTTGCCTGTAGTCATTGTTCCTCTGCACTACTTTCGGCTTAAGTTGTGGTGCACAGGATGTGAAGAATTTTGCCAAGGGGTCGATACACTGTTGAGAACAGGAGATGCCCATGCGCTTTTTGCTTATTTTAGTGTTAGCCAGCAGTGTGGTCGGTTGCACCCGCTGGTCGATGAACCACCATTTAAACAGTGCTTATCGGGCGTATGATCGTGGAAACTGCGAGGCGGTGATGCTGGAGTTGTCCGAAGTTGATCGCGACAGCCGCAGTCGCCCGTATATCTGGCCGCAAACGGCGATGCTGCGAGGGTTGTGTCTGGAGCGTACAAAGTTTTACCTGGATGCTGCGCAGACCTATCAATACATCATCAACGAGTTCCCGAAGAGCGAATATGCCTACAGGGCTAAGGCGCGAATTGAGACATTGCGTATTCTTAAGTTCATCCCGGGCCCAGGCACCGCTCAGGCGCTGCCCGCCACGCTTTAGGCGCAGTACGGAATGTATCGGCGCTCGTTTGGCCTTGCGAGACCTTGATTCGAAAATACGTCGTACAGAGCCTGGCGTTTGATCATGACTTAAATGCATGCTGGCTGTTTGCTACCCTTTTGCTACGCTTTCCAAGCATTTGAGCGGTATTTCATCAAGCAAGAAAAGTCTGAGTGTTCGGTTGGCAGTATTTTGCGTGTAACTCTGCCAACCGTTATCCCGAACTCTGGTTCACTCCAGGGGATTTGAGGTGTTAACACCGCCGTGTCAAACGGCCTTACACAGTGAAATTCGACATGGTTATCGAGCGCCGCATCCAGCGTCACCAATTGACGTGTTTTTTGAAAGTATTCAACCGATTCACGGACAAGGTCATGGGGTATTTGGGCAACATATCCGAGGGGGGGTTGATGCTGATCAGCCAGTTGCCTCTGTTGGTCGATGCCGATTTTGAATTGCGGCTCAAGCTTCCAGGTGCTGATGGGCGTGTGCAGTGGATCGACTTCACGGCGCGATGCCTGTGGTGTCGTGAAGATGTGACGCCCACTTATTACGACTCCGGTTTTATCCTGTATCAACCGCCTGGCGAGTACCTCAAGCTGATCAGTGATTTGAGGCAATACTTCAGCTTCCATCCCTTGCAGGCCTCAGCCTGATGCGATCGCGCAGGGTGTGAGGCCTTGGATTCGGGCTGGTATTGTCCGGGTTTGAGCGCCTAGACTGAGCGCGAATACTGCTCAGGAACACCCCGTGACCTCTATTTTTTGGTACGACTACGAAACGACCGGCATTAACCCGCGCTGCGATCGAGCTGTGCAAGTTGCGGGTATCCGCACCGATCTCGAGCTTAATGAGATAGATCAGCCGCTCAATCTTTACTGCCAGCCTAGTGACGATATTCTTCCTCATCCCATGGCGTGCCTGATCACCGGGATTACGCCGAGTCGACTCGAAGACAAAGGATTGGGAGAGGCCGAGTTTATGACCCGCACCCATGCGCAGTTGGCTCTGCCTGGTACGTGCGCAGCGGGCTACAACACGTTGCGCTTCGATGATGAGGTCACGCGCTACAGTCTGTACCGAAACTTCTTTGATCCTTACGCGCGCGAATGGCAAGGCGGCAACAGTCGCTGGGACTTGATCGACGTTGTGCGCACAGCGTATGCCCTGCGTCCTGAAGGCATTGTCTGGCCAGAGGAGGAGGGGCGGGTGACGCTCAAGCTCGAGCGTTTGACGGCGGCCAACGGGATTGACCATGGCCAGGCGCACGATGCCTTGTCCGATGTGCGTGCAACCATTGCTCTGGCGCGTTTGATTCGTGAAAAGCAGCCGAAGCTGTATGACTGGTTATTCCAGTTACGGACTAAGCAGCGAGTGTTGGATCAAGTTCGTTTATTGCAGCCGATGCTGCACATCTCTGGACGGTTTTCGGCGGCGCGACATTATGCGGGGGTGGTGTTGCCGCTGGGCTGGCATCCTAAAAACCGTAACGCACTTATTGTGTGCGACCTGCACTTTGATCCACAGCCCTTGTTGGACATGGATGCCGACTCTTTGCGTACGTTGCTTTATACGCGGCGTGAAGATTTGCCCGAAGGCCAACTGCCAATTGGGCTAAAGCTGATTCACGTTAATCGTTGTCCGGTGGTCGCGCCTTTAAATGTAGTGCGTGCGCAGGACCAAGAGCGTTTGCAGTTGGACATGACTGAATATCAGGCGCGAGCCCGCGTGCTGATTGATGCGCAGGAACTTTGGAAGCAAAAGTTATCTGATATTTATGCCCGTGAAGACTTCACGCCCAGTGATGATCCTGAGCAGCAGTTGTATGACGGTTTTTTGGGTGAGCGTGATCGCCGGTTGTGCGAACAAGTCCGTATGAGTGATCCGGAACAACTGGCCAAAGATGCATGGCCTTTTGATGATGAGCGCTTGCCTGAATTATTGTTTCGTTACCGCGCGCGAAACTTTGCCTATACCTTGAGCGCAGAAGAGCAGGCACGCTGGCAATTGTTCTGCCAGCAGCGATTGACGGAACCTGCGTTGGGGGCGCCGCTGACCCTGCGCCAATTCACCGAGGCGGCTGATGCCCTGGCACGCAGCGCCACGCCAGCCGAGCTGAAGCTTTTAGGCGAATGGCAGCGTTATGCGCAAGGGGTGAGTCAGCGTGTTGGCCTGGGGGCGCAGGCACGCGATCAGGATTAAAATCCAGGCAATAAAAAAACGCCAGCAAGCTGGCGTTTTTTAATAGAGACGCAGAATACTCTGCGAGTCCGGTATCACTTAGCCGAGCAGAGTTGCCCAGCCTTCAACCACATCGCTGCCCCACTTGGCTTTCCACTCTTTCAGAGTTTTGTGGTTGCCACCTTTGGTTTCAATCACTTCGCCGTTGTGTGGGTTTTTGTATTGTTTAACCTTGCGGGCACGTTTGGTGCCGGTGGTTTTAACAACACCGCGTGGTGCTTTGCTTGCCTTGGCTTCTGGATCCAGCAGGGCGATGATGTCGCGCAGCGACTTTTGGTATTCGCCCATCAGCGTACGCAGTTTGCCTTCAAATTCCAGCTCGGTTTGAAGTTTGTCGTCTTCCGACAGGTTCTTCAGGCGGGCTTGCAGTTCTTTGATGGCTTCTTCTGTTGCGCGATATTCGTTGATCAAGGACATGAGGATAACCTTATGCTGAAGAGGTTGCAGGGATACAGTGGCGTAATAATAGTCAGACAGTTACAGCAAGTAAATATCAAATCCCGGATTAATTTAAATTTTTATTCATTAACTTTCGGTCGTTTGCAATAAGTCAGCTTTTAAACAGGGCTGATACCTTGGGTTTATCAATGTCATTAATAAATAATATCAATGCGACGTAAATTCAATGCAGGCCGCGGCGCTATTGGCGTCGACGCTCTGCCAGCGCGACCCGTTGCCTCAGGCAATAAGCCTCACGCACTACTGTAGTTTTGCTGCGCACTCGCTAGAATGGCGGCCTTAGTAAAGTTTTGGAGTTTTTCCCTCATGCGCACTTTTCGGTTGGTGATTGCCTGCCCCGACGGCGTCGGCATTGTCGCCAAGGTCAGTAATTTCCTGGCCTCCCACAATGGCTGGATCACTGAAGCGAGTCACCACTCGGACGATCAAAGCGGTTGGTTCTTTATGCGTCACGAAATTCGTGCCGATTCCCTGCCATTTGGGCTAGAGGCTTTTCGTGAGGCTTTTGCCCCGATTGCCGAAGAGTTTTCGATGGTCTGGCATATCACGGATACCGCGCAAAAGAAGCGTGTAGTCTTGATGGCCAGCCGCGAGTCTCACTGCCTGGCAGACTTGCTGCACCGCTGGCACAGCGATGAGCTCGATTGTGATATTTCTTGCGTGATTTCTAACCACAACGACTTGCGCAGCATGGTCGAGTGGCACGGCATTCCGTTTTACCACGTGCCGGTTGACCCGAAAGACAAAGAGCCGGCCTTCGCTGAAGTCTCGCGTCTGGTCAAGCATCATGACGCTGAAGTCGTGGTGTTGGCGCGCTACATGCAAATCCTGCCGCCTGATCTATGCAGTGAATACGCCGGCAAGGTGATCAATATTCACCACAGCTTCTTGCCGTCATTTGTCGGTGCCAAGCCTTACCACCAGGCGTCGATGCGCGGTGTGAAACTGATTGGTGCAACCTGCCATTACGTCACTGAAGAGCTGGATGCGGGTCCGATCATCGAGCAGGACGTGGTACGTGTGAGCCACAGTGACAGCATTGAAGACATGGTGCGTTTCGGTCGTGATGTCGAGAAGATGGTGCTGGCCCGTGGCTTGCGCTATCACCTCGAAGACCGCGTGCTGGTCCACGGCAACAAAACGGTGGTTTTTTGATCTGATTAGGCTGTGTGATGGCCTTTACGCAGGGGGTGCAATGACTGATCCACTCGACAAGGCCACGTCCAGCGCCCCTGCGACCCTGGGCGAGGGCTGTTTGAGTCGTTACGACCCGGACGCCCTCAGCCCCGAGGATGGAACCGATTTTCCTGACGCCGCCAGGCTGTGGGAGCAATTACAGCAAGACGCAGAAGCCGACTCCGATCTGTAGTTGACGCCTCCACGTATTGCAATCTGTGGCCACCATTGGCGGCCACAGACCCTGCGCTGCTCAATATCAAATACGGAAACTGCCCACCAGTTGCTTGAGGCGAGCTGCTTGCTGCTCCAGATCATTGCAGGCACGCAAGGTGGCTTGCAGGTTTTCGACGCCTTCCTGGTTCAGCGTATTGATCTCGGTGATGTCCATATTGATCGACTCAACCACCGAGGTCTGTTCTTCGGTCGCGGTGGCGACAGACTGATTCATGCCATCAATCTCGCCGATGCGCGCCGTTACACTGATCAGGCGCTCGCCCGCGCGGTTAGCGATTTCAACGCTGTCTTCGCTGTGGCGCTGGCTTTGCTCCATGGTGCTCACCGACGCACGGGCGCTGACTTGCAACTCTTCGATCATGGTTTGCACTTGCTGCGCTGACTCTTGAGTGCGATGCGCCAGATTGCGCACTTCATCGGCTACCACGGCAAAGCCGCGGCCGGCCTCACCGGCACGGGCCGCTTCAATCGCTGCGTTAAGCGCCAACAGGTTGGTTTGCTGCGAGATGCTGGTGATCACGTCCAGGATCTGGCCGATATTGACGGTCTTGTCATTCAGCGATTCGATATGGCCACTGGAAGTGCCAAGCATGTGCGACAGTTGTTGCATCGAGTTGATGCTGCGCTCCACCACCTGCTGGCCTTCTTCTGCCAACCCGCGGGCATCACTGGCCTGGTGCGAAGCCTGGGCTGCGTTACGGGCGATTTCCTGAGCGGCGGCGCCCAATTCGTTGATGGCTGCCGCAACGCTGTTGGTGCGGCTGGCTTGTTCGTCAGAGTTGAGCATTGACGAATTCGAGGCGCTGACAACCCGCAGGGCCACTTCGTTAACGTGCTCAGTGGCCGACGACACTTCTCGCATGGAGGTGTGAATACGCTCAACGAAGTGGTTGAAAGCACTGCCCAGTGTGCCGAATTCGTCTTTGGAGTTCACGTCCAGGCGGCGGGTCAAGTCTCCCTCACCTTCGGCAATGTTCTGCATTGCACGGGTCATCACGTGCAGCGGCTGCAACAGCAGGCGGATCAGCAGGCCGAGCAAGGCGATGATTGAAATCACCGCAATACAGGTGGCAATGACCGCCGAGGTGCGAAATGTGCTCAGCGTGGCAAAGGCTTTTTCTTTATCAACCGACAGGCCTATGGACCAATTGACCGTGCCCAGTCCTTTAACCGGGGTGAACGTCACAATCCGGGTTTTGCCATCGACTTGAATCTCGCTGATGTCGGTGCTGATGGTCGGGGTGTCTTGTGGGTAAATGTCCTTCAGGTACTTGGTGATCAGCGCTTTGTCCGGGTGAACCAGGATTTTGCCGTCGCCACTCACCAGAAAGGCATAACCCAGGCCGTTAAAGTTCAGGGCATTGATTGAGTCGGTAATGGTTTGTAGGCTCAGGTCGGCGCCGACGACGCCTAGGGCTTGCCCGGCTTTTTTCGCCGCAGTGCCAATCGAGATAATCATCTGCCCGGTGACCGCATCAATGTACGGTTCGGTCAGGCTGGCGCCACTGCTGTTGCTGGCATCCTTGAACCAGGGGCGGGTGCGCGGATCGAACCCGTCCGGCATCTTGCTGTCAGGGCGGATGGTGAAGCCGCCCTGGTTATCACCAAAGTAATCGGCCATAAACGTGCTGGTCAGTGCTTTTTGCTCCAGCAGGCTGGCGATCTGGGCGGGTTCGGGATTGAGAGCAATCGATTGTGCGAGGTTTTCAACCAGCAAAATTCGGCCTCCCAGCCACGTTTGAATGTTGTTGGCCGTGACGCTGCCCATTTCGTGCAGGTAATTGTCCAGGTTATTACGGATGGCATTGCGCTGCAGATAGTCGTTGTAGAACGTAAAGAGCGAGAACGCGGCGATGACGATCAGGGACGCGGCAAGCAGGATTTTGTGACTGAAACGCAGGTTTTTATTCATGGCTTGAAGGGTCCGCTAAGGTCTAAAAATGTGAGGCCTGTACGCTGTAAATACGCTCGCTCTGCACTTCACTGCCAGAGCAGGAGCGGTTTCTCTATTTATTGAGATGCTTCCCACGCTAAATCAGGTGTTTTCTGGTCTAGCATTAAGAATGTATCGACGCGGGACCGCGAAAGATTAATGAATGGTGGAAAAATGCCTGACTCCTCTGCTCTTGTTCTCGGTGCTGACCTTGCAGGTCAGCCCATCGCCCAATCATTGCGCCTGGCAAACCGCCACGGCTTAGTGGCGGGCGCCACGGGGACAGGTAAAACCGTCACCCTGCAACGTTTGGCCGAGCAATTCAGCGATGCGGGCGTGGCTGTATTTGCCGCTGACATCAAAGGCGATCTGTGTGGTCTGGGCGCAGCCGGCAATCCGCAAGGCAAAATTGCCGAACGCATTGCCAGCATGCCGTGGCTCAATTATCAGCCCAAGGCTTATCCGGTAACCCTGTGGGACATACAGGGCAAAACCGGCCATCCGCTACGCACCACCTTGAGTGAGATGGGGCCGTTGTTGCTCGGCAGTTTGCTCGAGCTGACGGACAGTCAGCAGTCGGCCTTGTACGCTGCGTTTAAAGTCGCAGACCGTGATGGCTTGTTGCTGCTGGATTTAAAAGACCTCAAAGCCTTGCTTGGCTATCTGCGCGATAACCCTCACGTGCTGGGCGATGACGCCGCCTTGATGACCACAGGTTCCAGCCAGGCACTGTTACGCCGCCTGGCAAGCCTGGAGCAGCAAGGGGCCGAGGCGTTATTTGGTGAGCCTGCGCTGCAACTCGAAGACATTTTGCAGCCTGCCAGCGATGGTCGTGGACGCATTCATCTGCTGGATGCCAGCCGTTTGGTGCACGAAGCGCCCAAGGTCTATGCAACTTTCCTGCTGTGGTTACTGGCTGAGCTGTTTGAGCAGTTGCCGGAGCGCGGTGATGCCGACAAGCCTTTACTGGCGCTGTTTTTCGACGAGGCGCATTTGCTGTTTGCCGGGACGCCCAAAGCGCTGCAGGACCGTTTGGAGCAAGTGGTTCGGCTGATTCGCTCCAAAGGTGTGGGGGTTTACTTTGTCACCCAGTCTGCGGCGGACTTGCCTGACACGGTGCTTGCCCAATTGGGTTTGCGTATCCAGCATGGGTTGAGGGCATTCACGGCCAAAGAGCAAAAATCCCTTAAGGCAGTGGCTGACGGATTCCGTCCGAACCCCGCTTTTAATGCGCTGGCAGTGCTGACAGAGCTGGGGACGGGTGAAGCCTTGGTCGGTATGCTCGAAGAAAAAGGCACCCCGGCGATGGTTCAGCGGGTTTTTATTGCGCCGCCTCAGTCACGTATCGGCCCGTTGACCGAGGCTGAGCGGGCGGCCTTAATGGCCAGTTCGCCGTTGCAGGGGCGTTACGACAAGCCGATTGATCGCGAGTCTGCCTACGAGGTGTTGCTGGCCCGCAAAGGTCAGGCGCCGCAGGCGCAAGCACAAGCGGCTCCCCATGAGCCGGGCTTGCTTGATCAGGCGGGTGACTTTCTGGGGACTGCTGCGGGCAAGGCTCTGCAATCGATGGCGCGCCAGGCGGCGAGCCAAATGGGGCGTCAGTTGGTGCGCGGGTTATTGGGTTCGTTGCTCGGTGGGAGCAAGCGCAAGTAGAGAGTCTGTAGCCGCTGGGCCAGCGGCTACACCATCACTCGACTTTGGGCTTGGCGTGGCTCGCCAAACGCTCAAGCGCTGCCCGCAACGCCGGGTCGGTGATCCCGTCGGCCGTCGCTTGAATGGTTTGCGCAGCATCGATGGAAAGGTCAAGGGTGTGTCCATTGACTTTGGCCAGCACCGTGGGCGGTTGAACCTTAAATAAAATCCGGGTCAGGCTGGCGAACTCGTCAAAGGCCTGTAATTGACGTTGCAAGCGCTTTTGCTGGTAACGCAAGCGCGTGGCCCAATGGCCATCGGTGACGATCAGCAACAAGCTGCCTTCGCGCCATGACGCCACGTGACAGTGTTCGCGTGCGGCGGGCTGGAGTTGGCTCTCGAGCAGGCGTTGCAGGTGCGCCAAACGCTTGGCGTGGCCGAAAATGGCTTTTAGGGGCTTGGCCTCGCGGAGCAGAACAGAGGGTGCCCGTGCTGGGTGTGGGCGGAATGCCATGTTCAAGCACCTTAAAAAACTGAGGGGCAATCTTAGCAGAAAGCGCCCATTTCACTCGAGATAGTCCTGAATCGCTTCAGTTTATTTGCAAAATCAATGGGTAACTTCTGCATCGCATGGGTTGAAGTTCCGCAAAAAGGCCTTATTTTAGTCAGGCCCCGTCACAACGCTATACCAGTATCGTGGAATAACGCCACTTTCCTCACCGACGTTTCCGGGTAGAATGCTCGCTCGCATGCGGCCATCAGGGCTGCTCGGGCGACTCACGGGGCCGCCCTCCATCCCTATGTGTGGAAGATCCTGCCGATATGTTTGCGCCTTTGTTAAAGAAACTTTTTGGAAGCAAGAACGAGCGCGAAGTTAAACGCATGCTCAAGACGGTACAGGTCGTCAATGCCTTCGAAGAGCAAATGGTTGCTCTGAGCGATGAGCAATTGCGCGCCAAGACCGAAGAGTTCAAGGCCCGCATAGCTAAAGGTGAGACCCTCGATCAATTGCTGCCTGAAGCCTTCGCGGTCTGCCGTGAAGCGGGTAAGCGCGTCATGGGCATGCGCCACTTTGACGTACAGCTGATCGGTGGCATGACCTTGCACGAAGGCATGATCGCAGAAATGCGTACCGGTGAAGGCAAGACCCTGGTAGCGACTCTCGGGGTTTACCTCAATGCATTGTCCGGCAAGGGCGTGCATGTGGTAACCGTGAACGACTACCTGGCTCGTCGAGATGCCAACTGGATGCGTCCGCTCTACGAATTCCTGGGCCTGACGGTCGGCGTGGTCACGCCGTTCCAGCCGCCTCAAGAAAAGCGTGAAGCCTACGCCGCCGACATCACGTACGGCACCAACAACGAGTTCGGTTTCGATTACCTGCGCGACAACATGGCTTTCAGCATGGAAGAAAAATTCCAGCGCGAGCTCAACTTTGCAGTAATCGACGAAGTCGACTCCATCCTGATCGACGAAGCTCGTACGCCACTGATCATCTCGGGTCAGGCCGAAGACAGCTCCAAGCTGTACACCGAAATCAACAAGCTGATCCCGCGTCTTGAACAGCACATCGAAGAAGTTGAAGGGGAGGTTACCAAGCCTGGCCACTTCACCATCGACGAGAAAACCCGTCAGGTCGAGCTGAACGAATCCGGTCACCAGTTTGTAGAAGACATGCTGACCCAGATCGGTCTGCTCGCAGAAGGCGAAAGCCTTTACTCCGCCCACAACCTGGGCCTGTTGACCCACGTTTACGCGGCACTGCGTGCGCATAAGCTGTTCCATCGCAACGTTGAGTACATCGTTGAAGACGGTCAGGTATTGCTGGTCGACGAGCACACCGGCCGTACCATGCCGGGTCGTCGTCTGTCCGAAGGCTTGCACCAGGCGATTGAAGCCAAAGAAGGGCTGAACATCCAGGCAGAGAGCCAGACACTGGCATCGACTACCTTCCAGAATTACTTCCGTCTCTACAACAAGCTGTCCGGCATGACCGGTACGGCGGACACCGAAGCATTCGAATTCCACCAGATCTACGGTCTGTCGGTGATGGTTATCCCGCCGAACAAGCCTCTGGCGCGCAAAGACTACAACGACCTGGTGTTCCTGACCGCGGACGAGAAGTACGCGGCGATTGTGGCTGACATCAAGGACTGCATGGCCAAAGGTCGTCCAGTGCTGGTGGGTACAGCAACCATCGAGACCTCCGAGCACATGTCCAACCTGCTGCAAAAGGAAGGTATTGAGCACAAGGTTCTGAACGCCAAGTTCCACGAGAAAGAAGCTGAAATCATTGCTCAGGCCGGTCGTCCAGGCGCACTGACCATCGCGACCAACATGGCCGGTCGTGGTACTGACATCCTGTTGGGCGGCAACTGGGAAGTTGAAGTTGCCTCGCTCGAAAACCCGACCCCGGAGCAGATTGCTCAGATCAAGGCCGATTGGCAAAAACGTCACCAGCAAGTGCTGGAGTCGGGTGGTCTGCATGTCATTGCTTCCGAGCGTCATGAATCGCGCCGTATCGACAACCAGTTGCGTGGTCGTGCCGGTCGTCAGGGCGATACAGGTTCGAGCCGTTTCTACCTGTCGCTTGAAGACAGCCTGATGCGCATCTTCGCTTCTGATCGAGTGAAGAACTTCATGAAGGCCCTGGGCATGCAGTCTGGCGAAGCGATTGAGCACCGCATGGTGACCAACGCGATCGAGAAGGCTCAGCGCAAGGTTGAAGGTCGCAACTTCGACATTCGTAAGCAATTGCTGGAGTTCGATGACGTTAACAACGAACAGCGTAAAGTGATTTATCACATGCGTAACACGTTGCTGGCGGCTGACAATATCGGCGAAACCATTGCTGATTTCCGCAAAGATGTTCTCGACAGCACCGTCAGCGCGCATATTCCGCCGCAGTCGTTGCCAGAACAGTGGGACATTGCTGGTCTGGAATCTGCCATCGAAAGCGGTTTTGGGGTGAAGCTTGCGATCCAGCAATGGCTCGACGAAGACGATCATCTGTACGAAGAAACACTGCGCGAGAAACTGCTGAACGAGTTGCTGGCGGCATACAACGAGAAAGAAGAGCAGGCGAGCCCGGAAGCCCTGCGCACGTTCGAGAAGCAAATTGTGCTGCGTGTTCTGGATGACCTGTGGAAAGACCACCTGTCGACCATGGACCACTTGCGTCACGGCATCCACTTGCGCGGCTATGCGCAGAAGAACCCGAAGCAAGAGTACAAGCGCGAGTCGTTCAATCTGTTCTCTGAGCTGCTTGACTCGATCAAGCGTGATTCGATCCGTGTGCTGTCCCATGTACAGGTTCGTCGCGAAGATCCGATCGAAGAAGAAGCACGTTTGCGTCAAGAAGCGGAAAACCTGGCTGCACGCTTGCAGTTCCAGCATGCCGAAGCTCCAGGCCTTGATCAGCCTGAGGCGTTGGCAGAAGTGCTTGAAGGCGCCGATGTGTCTGAGGTGGTAACCGCTACCGAGCCTGCTCGTAATGATCAGAAATTGGGTCGCAACGAGCTGTGCTACTGCGGCTCGGGCAAGAAATACAAGCACTGTCACGGGCAAATCAACTAAAGCCCGCTTCAACGGCTGAAACACCTGCGCCGCGACCGGCATTAGCCGTCGCGGCGTTTTACCATTGAATTCCCGCCCGTTGGCGGAACTGTCATCTCTATTTAGGAGCGCGTCATGGCTGTTGGTCTTGGTCCTTTGCCTACTTTGCACCCGGTGGCCGGTTTTGAACTGGGCATCGCTTCAGCCGGTATCAAGCGCCCTGGGCGTAAAGATGTGGTGGTCATGCGCTGCGCTGAAGGTTCGAACGTAGCCGGTGTGTTCACCTTGAATGCCTTTTGCGCCGCGCCGGTAATTTTGGCCAAACAACGTGTTCAGGGCGCCGTGCGATACCTGCTGACCAACACCGGCAATGCCAACGCCGGGACCGGCGAGCCGGGTCTGGTCGCTGCTACCCGCACCTGCGCCAAGCTGGCTGAGCTGACGGGTGTCGACGCCAGTGCGGTGCTGCCTTACTCCACCGGGGTGATTGGCGAGCCGCTGCCCGTAGAAAAAATCGAAGGCGCCCTGCAAGCGGCTCTGGACGACCTCTCTGAGAATCATTGGGCTGAGGCTGCCATTGGCATCATGACCACTGACACCTTGCCTAAAGGTGCCAGCCGTCAGTTCGAGCACGATGGCGTGACCATCACTGTGACCGGCATCAGCAAGGGTGCGGGCATGATTCGTCCGAACATGGCCACCATGCTCGGTTACATCGCGACCGACGCCAAGGTTTCGCGTGACGTACTGCAAAACCTGCTGCTTGATGGCGCGAACAAATCGTTTAACCGCATCACGATTGATGGCGATACCTCGACCAACGATTGCTGCATGCTGATTGCCACCGGTAAAGCCGATCTGCCGGAAATCACCGAAGCCAGCGGCCCACTGTTCGCGGCCTTGAAGCAAGCCGTATTTGAAGTGTGCATGGACGTGGCCCAGGCCATCGTGCGTGACGGTGAAGGCGCGACCAAGTTCGTGACCGTTGAAGTGAATGGCGGCGCTAATCACCAGGAATGCCTGGATGTGGGGTACACCGTGGCTCACTCGCCACTGATCAAGACTGCACTGTTTGCCTCCGATCCGAACTGGGGCCGCATCCTGGCTGCCGTAGGCCGTGCCGGTGTGTCTGATCTGGATGTGAGCAAAATTGACGTGTTCCTGGGCGAAGTGTGCATTGCCAGTGGCGGCGCTCGTTCGGCTTCTTACACTGAAGAACAGGGCTCGGCAGTGATGGCACGTGAGGAAATCACCATTCGTATCGAGCTGGGCCGTGGCACCGCCAGCGAGACCATCTGGACCACTGATTTGTCCCATGAATACGTGAAAATCAACGCCGAATACCGCACGTAACCAAGGCGCTGCCGGAACGGGTTCGTCTCGTTCCGGCAGATCAGGTTTTCTCGGGCTGAACAGGACGATCCACCATGAGTTTTCACCTGATCATTGGCGACAAGTTGTATTCCTCCTGGTCTTTGCGCGGCGCGCTGGCGTTAGACCTGGCGGGTGTTTCGTACACCGAGCAGTTAATTAAACTGGGGCAGCCCGATACCCGTGCGCTGATCTTGCAGCATTCGGCAACGGGTAAAGTGCCGTTGTTGAAGACTGAGCACGGCACCATTGCTGACTCATTGGCGATTGCCGAATACCTGAATGAGCGTTTTCCAGCGGCTCAATTGTGGCCGGTGGACATTGCTGCACGGGCTCAGGCGCGGTCGGCGTGTGCGCAAATGCACAGCGGTTTTTTCGGCTTGCGCGCCAATCTGCCCTTTGATCTGAGTCGTGATCAGGCGCGTGTGCCTATGCCCGATGAAGCTCAAATCGATATCGACCGCCTGCTGGCTTTGTGGGCTGAATGCCGGGATGTGTCGACCGAACAGGGGCCTTATCTGTTTGGCCGTCTGAGCCTCGCAGATGCTTTTTTTGCGCCAGTGGCCGTGCGACTGCGTACCTATCGTGTTGAATTGCCCGTTGAAGACCAGGCCTACGTCGACGCCATTTACCAATGGCCGGCGTTCAAAGCCTGGCAACAGGCTGGATTAGAGGAAGTACAAAGGTGAAACGAGTTCATGTGGCTGCGGCCGTTATTCGTGGCGAAGGCGCTAAGGTGTTGATCGCTCGTCGCGCCGATACTCAGCATCAGGGCGGGCTCTGGGAGTTCCCTGGCGGCAAGGTCGAGGCGGGGGAGACGGTGGAGGCTGCATTAAGTCGTGAGCTGCAAGAAGAGCTGGGGATTGTGGTTAATACCGCCCGCCCGCTGATCAAGGTTCAGCACGATTACCCGGACAAACAGGTGTTGCTGGATGTGTGGGAAGTATCGGCTTTCAGCGGTGAACCCCATGGCGCAGAAGGCCAGCCGTTGGCTTGGGTTTCGTCGCGCGATCTGATTAATTACGAATTTCCGGCGGCCAATGCACCGATTGTTGCGGCGGCACGCTTGCCGGATCAGTACCTGATTACCCCGGACGGGCTGGAAACCCCAGAATTGTTGCGCGGCTTGCAGAAGGCCATTGCAGGCGGTATCAAACTGATTTCATTGCGTGCCCCCAATGGCTATGACCCTAAATACCGCGACTTGGCGGTGGATGCGACGGGGCTATGCGCAGGTAAGGCGCAGTTGATGCTCAAAGGCCCGCTGGAATGGCTTGGGGATTTTCCATCGGCGGGTTGGCATTTAACGGCTGCGCAGTTGCGCAAATACGCCCCTAAAGGCCGACCGTTGTCGAAAGATCGCTGGTTGGCCGCCTCCTGCCATAACGCGCAAGAACTGGCGTTGGCTGAACAGATGGACGTGGACTTCGTGACCTTGTCGCCCGTGCTGGCGACTCAGACTCACCCGGACACACCGCCTTTGGGTTGGGAGCAGGCACAGCAGTTGATCGCCAACTTCAGCAAGCCGGTGTTTCTGTTGGGTGGCCTGGGTGCGGATGATCGTGAGCAAGCGTGGAGTATGGGGGCGCAGGGCGTTGCGGGCATTAGAGCGTTCTGGCCGCAGGATTGATGGTTTACCGCTGAACGAAAGCGCAGTCCTGTAGTTGTTGAGGTACGAGGGCTGCGCTGTCGCACGCAGCCTTCGTGCCTCGTCGGCGACTACATGCCTACTTCAGTAGGTTTTTGCGCCGCCTGCCATAAGATCTCGGCAATCCCCTGGCGCTTGGCGATCAAGCGCGCAGCGACAAACAGCAAGTCTGACAGACGGTTGATGTACGCCAATCCCACACCCGCCAACGGTTCCAGTGCATTCAGTTGCTGGCAGCGACGCTCAGCGCTGCGGGCGAGGCTGCGGCACACGTGCGCTTGGGCGATCAGCGAAGAGCCACCGGGCAGGATGAAATTCTCCAGCGGGCCCAGCTCTTCATTCCACAGATCAATTGCCGCTTCAAGCCTCTGTACCTCGGCACTGTCGAGCGCCTGGTACACCGGCATCGCCAGTTCGCCACCCAGGTCGAACAGGCGATGCTGGCACGGTTCAAGCACTGTAATCAGCTCATTGAGCCCCGGGCACTTGGAGCTGTGCTCAATCAGCCCGGCCAACAACAGGCCAAGCTGACTATTAAGGGTGTCAACTTCGCCGATGGCCTCCACGCGCGGATGATCCTTGGGTACGCGTCGACCATCGCCCAGGCCGGTTTCGCCTTGGTCGCCCGTGCGCGTGTAGATCTTTGATAAGCGAAAGCCCATGTTTACAGTTCCATCGTGGTTGATTCGTGAGAGGGCAAAAGGTTGCTGGCCAAGGGCAGACGCAACGTAAAGCAGGTGCCTTGGCCGAGTGTGGAATGTACTTCCATCTGCCCTTTGTGGTTGTTGGTGATGATGAAGTACGACACTGACAGGCCGAGCCCTGTGCCCTGGCCGACTTCCTTGGTGGTGAAAAATGGCTCGAAAATGCGCTTGCGTACGTGTTCCGGCATGCCCACGCCGTTGTCTTCCACTTGTATTTCAGCCCAGGGCGGACTGAGCTTGGTGCGCAAAATGATGCGTCCCGGCTCACTGCTGTCTGAGCGCTGGTTAATCGCCTGTGCCGCGTTTTTCAGCAAGTTGAGCAGCACTTGTTCCAGTTCGTTGGGAATGCCGGGGACGGGGCCCAGCTGGGGGTCGAACTGGCGAATGATGGCGTGGCCCTTGAAGTCAAAGCCCAGCGCCAGATCAAAATCATTGTTGGCAATATCCACCGCCTGTTCGATGAGTGCCGACAAGTCGCAGGGGCTCATTTGGCGATTACTGCGCCGGCTGAAACTGAGCATGTGGGTGACGATTTTTGCGGCGCGAGCCCCGGCTTGTTGTATGCCGTCGAGCAATTGGGGGACTTCGCGGGCCTGTAAATATTGGCTGATGGCATCCAGCGTGATACCGATCTGTTCTGCCGTCTCGATATTTTTTGGCAGTTCGTTCGACAGGCGTCGGCGAATATTCTGCACGTTGTGCAGGATGGCGCCCAAGGGGTTATTGATTTCATGGGCCATCCCGGCAGCCAGCCCTCCGACTGAAAGCATTTTCTCTGACTGCACCATCATGTCTTCCAGTGACAGACGCTGGGTAATGTCATCGATGCGAATCACCACGCCACGTCCGCCGCTGCCCGTCAGGGGGTAAAAGGTCAGGGCGTAGTGGCGGGCGTCTTCGCCCTGGCCCCACGTCACGCGCTCAATTTTGACCACTTGGTGATTTTCGATGGTGTCTTTGAGCTGTGGCAGAAAGGGCTTGAGGGGTTCAAAGGCAAGGTAGATCGGCTGATTCAATGCCTCATCCAGTTTCGTCCCGGATAGGGCACTGGCTTCCTGGTTCCATTGCGTCACGTAGAGCTGCTCATCCAGGGCGATCAAAGCGGATGGCATGGAGTCGATGATGCTGTTGAGGTAGTTCTGAAAACCGGTCAGTTTTTGCTCGATTTTGCCGCGAACCTGCACTTCCAATTCCAGTTTGCGATTGGTGTGACGGGTTTCTTCGGCCAGCGTCTGGGCTTGATCATAGGCCCCCTGCGCTTCGTCTCTGGCGCGCTTGAGTTCTTGTTCACGCACTTCGATGCGCGACAACATGGTGTTGAAGGCTTCGGCCAGGCTGCCGATTTCGTCGTTGTTGCCCGGTGCTGCGCGTAATGCGTAGTTTTCTTCGCGAGTAACCTGGCGAGACAACTCTTCAAGGCGGTGGATGGGGTGGGTGACCAGCCGCTTGATTTGCCGCGAAACCAACAGCCACAGTAAAACGCTAAACACCAGAATCCCCAGGCTGGCTGTGAAGGTGCCGGTGTAAAACGCCGTGGGCAGTTCGCTGCTGGCCACGAGCAACAAGTGCCCGAGTGGTTGGTCGCCGTGGTGCAGGCGGGTGACTTGGTGGCTGCGCAGTTCTGTCAGGCTCCAGGCCTCGATCTGGCGATAATGCTCTGGCAGCGGCATGTGTTCGCCATGTTGCAATTGCGCGATGAGGTTGCCGGAACTGTCATAAATGGCAGCAGCCCGTAACGGTGCGTAATTGCCTATTTCATTGAGCAGGGCTTCGGCTTTTTCCGGGGAATCCAGTGCCTGAACAATAAGGTCGGGGTTTGAGGCCAGCCGCCCCAGTGTCTGCAAGGCTTGCGGCGCTGTGCTTTCGTGGGAGATCCAGTAGGCGGCGCTGATGAACGTTAAATTGGCCACCAGCAAAACGGTCGCCAATAACATGAGAAGGGCAGCCAGCAATTTTTGGCCGACCGGAAGGTTTTCTAGGCGCTGGCGCAAGGGCATGGGGATGACCGCATAAAGAAGAACGAGCCCGCAGGGTAGCGCGGGCCTCAGTTGCAGGGCAATCCATGCTGCTTCAGGTGTTCGGTAAGCTGTAGATGCAATGCCTGTAAGTGCGGCACAGCGAACTGTTGCTGTCGAGCGGCTTTGCAGGCATAGCCCAGCAGGTAACTGATTTCGGTGCGCCGGCCTTGAGTGACATCTTGATTCATGGAGGAGTAGTTGCTGGCCGTGGCGTGGATGACGCGATTGACTTCAGCCGTCAAATCGACGGCCGCTTCGGGCTGACCGCACTGTTCTAGAAGGGTGCAGAGTTCAGCGCACAAGGTACTGACCTCATCGCTGTACGCTTGTAAATCACCATTTCGGCAGTTGTGCAGAACGGTCAGTGGGTTGATCGCGCAGTTCAGGGCCAGCTTGCGCCACAGGCGGGCGAGGATATTTGGACTCCATTCGTGGGCAATGCCGCTGCGTTGCAATTCTTCGAGCCAGTGCGGGGCCTCACCTGCATGGATGTCGCCCAGCCAGGTGTGGCCACGTCCTGCAAATACCACGCGCCAGTCGCCATCACGAAATGCGCCCTCAGTGCTGGAGGCAAAAATGCAGCGCGCGTGTGGCACCCGTGCCGCGACGGCTTGCTGACTGCCGAGGCCGTTCTGCAACAGGATCACGTCGGCCTCGGGACTGAGTCGGTGGGCAACGTGCGCGACGGCTTGCTCGGCGTCATAAGCCTTGCAGGTGACCAGCAAGCGCTGTATTGGCTCATCGGCCTCAGGCAACTGTGCCGTGACGTTTAAGTGTTGTGATTGTTCGCCTTCAACTAGAGTTAGACCTCGTGCGGCTTCATAGGCGTGCAGGCGCACTTGATTACGCAGTATCAGGGTCACAGGCAAGCCCGCTCTTGCGAGCCGTGCGGCCCACAGGGTGCCCATGCTGCCAGCGCCGAGAATGTGCCAGCGTGTGGAGGTTTGTCCGCCGTTCGAGTGGGGCATGTGTGCTCGCAAGTGAATGAAGTCGAAGAATCGCTATAATGCCCGCGCATTTTAACTGTCAGGCCAGGCGCGCTCCATCTGTGTTGTGCGCGCCCTTTATTAAGTGGAGAAATTACATGCCGTCGTTCGACGTGGTATCCGAACTGGACAAACATGAAGTCACCAACGCAGTCGAGAACGCCGTCAAGGAGTTGGACCGCCGTTATGACCTCAAGGGCAAAGGCAGTTTTGAGTTCAAAGAAAAAGACCTCACGGTGAACATGACCGCAGAGGCGGATTTTCAGCTCGAAGCCATGATTGAGATCCTGAAGCTGGCTCTGGTCAAACGCAAGATCGACGCGCAGTGCCTTGAGATCAAGGATGCATACGCGTCGGGCAAGTTGATGAAGCAGGAAGTCGTGCTCAAGGAAGGCATTGATAAAGAGCTGGCGAAGAAAATCGTTGCTCACGTCAAGGAAGCCAAGCTCAAAGTTCAAGCCGCCATTCAGGGCGAGCAGGTTCGCATCACCGGCAAGAAGCGTGATGATCTGCAGGAAGCGATTGCTGCGTTGCGCGCCAAAAGCTTTGATTTGCCGCTGCAGTTCAACAACTTCCGCGACTGATTACCGCCCGGGGAACCTGTGGCGATCATCGACGTCCGATTTTTCTGGGCATTGCGTAAACGATTGAGCTGCTAGGCTTGTTTCATCGTTTTTGCAGAATAAATGACGTTGTCGTTAGGAGAGATAAATGGATTTGAACGCTGAAGTTGATCAATTGATCAAGACCTCGCAGGCCTGGATTCCAATGATCATGGAATACGGCAGTCGTGTGCTGCTTGCGCTTGTGACGCTGGCTATCGGCTGGTGGTTGATTAACCGGTTGACGGTGAAGCTGGGCCAATTGCTGGCCTTGAGAAAGGCCGACCTGGCACTGCAAGGTTTTATCAGCAGCCTGGTCAATATCATTCTCAAGGTACTGTTGGTTGTCAGTGTCGCGTCAATGATCGGGATCCAGACCACCTCATTCGTGGCAGCCATCGGTGCGGCGGGTCTGGCCATTGGCCTGGCCTTGCAAGGTAGCCTTGCCAACTTCGCGGGTGGCGTGCTGATTCTGCTTTTCCGTCCGTTCAAGATCGGTGACTGGATCGAAGCGCAAAGCGTGAGCGGGACTGTCGACAGCATTCAGATCTTCCATACTGTGCTTCGTACCGGCGACAACAAAACCGTTATCGTGCCTAACGGCAATCTGTCCAACGGCATCATCACCAACTACAACCGTCAACCGACGCGCAAGGTGGTGTTTGATGTGGGTGTGGATTACGAGGCAGATTTGCAAAAGGTGCGTGAGGTTTTGCTGGCGCTGGCCGATGATCCTCGCGTCTTGAGAGAGCCTGCCCCGGTCGTGGTCGTGACTACGCTGGGCGACAGTGCAATTACCATGTCGCTGCGTGTTTGGGTTAATACTCCTGACTACTGGGATGTCTTGTTCATGTTTAACGAGCATGCCCGTGACCGTTTAAAAGCAGAAGGTGTTGATATTCCTTTTCCGCAGCGAGTCATTCGGGTCGTTCAGGAAGTGTCTGCGCAGTAAGTGTTAATTTGATAGCCTGCTATTAAAGAGGCATGAACACACAATTAAAGAGGCGTAGGCCTCTTTAATTGTTTCTGTGCCTTGAGTCACAGGTTATTAGTGATGAAGCGTAAAGTTCGGCGAGGCAAGTGATAATTACTTGCATTTGTTTTTTTAGTTGGTTAGTTAGCTTGCTATACATAAAGCATTTATTGCGGGCAATAAAAAACCACGCACCTTTAGCAGGTGCGTGGTTCTGACTAAACAACGTGTTTGTAAAGGCTGCCCTGAGGCTGCAATTACAAGATGTTCAGTGGGTATTCAACGATGATACGAACGTCGTTGTTGTCGGTGTTACCGCTGGCAAGTTGGTAGTTACTAGTGTTGCGGTAGACCGCGCTACGCAGGCGGAAGGACAGGTCTTTGGCCGGGCCTTCTTGCATCACGTATTTGCTTTCGAAGTTGAACTCGTGTTCTTTGCCTTCGCCAGTGTCGGTGCTGATGTTGTCGCCTGTCACGTAACGAGCCATGAAGCTCAGGCCGGGTACGCCATAGCTTGCCATGTTCAGGTCGTAGCGAGCCTGCCACGAGCGTTCATCTTTGCCGTTAAAGTCGGAGTACTGCACGGAGTTGGCAAGGAAAATGGTGCCGCCGCCATCTACGCCGTAGACGTAACCGCTGTCACCGGTGGAGCGCTGGTGAGCCAGGGTGAATTTGTGAGCGCCGATGCTGTAGGCGGCTGCCAAGCTCCAGATTTTGTTGTCAGCGTTGCCCGCCAGTTCCTGGCCTTGGCTCGAGGTTCTGTAGCCGTTGAAATCGAAGTTCAGCGCTTGAGCATCATTGATCGGGAACGTGTAGTTCAGGTTGATGTATTGCTTCTTGAAGTAATCATCAACGTCCGATGCTGCCAGGCCGCCGACGAAATTATCGGTGAACTGATAGGTTGCCCCGGCAATGTTGGCGGCTGGCAAGTGCATGCTGTCATGGTACATGCCAGTCTGTGAGCTGAGAGCTGTGAAGCGACCAGCGCTCAGCTCCAGGCCTTTGATCTCGTGGGAGGTGATCAAAGTACCGGTAGCCACTTCAGGCAGCAAACGGCTGTCATCGGTAGAGAAAACCGGGCTGGCAACAAATTGGTTGCCGTACTTCAGAACGGTGTCCGACAAGCGGAACTTAACCGCGCCGCCCGCTTTGGATTGAGTGTCTTCCGGAGAACCGTTGCTCTTGGAAGCGAACAGGCCGTTGCCTTGACGACCAGCGCCGCCGTCCAGACGCACAGTACCCATGGCGAATGCATCAACACCCACACCAATAGTGCCTTGAGTGAAGCCAGAGCTGTAGTTCAGCAACTCGCTCAGGCCCCAATCTTCACGATAACCGCTTTTGAAGCCACCATCTGGCTTGCGAATGTTGCCTTCGCCGTTTTTGAAGTCGCGATTCATATACAGCATGCGGGTTTTGGAAGTCAGCGTGCTGTCTTCAATGAAACCTTTGGCATCGTCCTGGGACGAAGCCATTGCGAACTGAGTAGTACCGGCTGAAACAGCCAGGGCGATCATGCTCCACTTCATCACGCGCATCGTGATTTGCTCCTTTGGTTTTAGGAAGAGTACTGCCGTCCCACCTGAATTATTATCTGGGCGGCTCTTTCTTTTTGTGTCGGCGCAAACTTATATCACGCCGGCAATATTGGCGATACTTGCTCGCACAAGCTTTCAGCTTCTTTACAGCCATGTCGCAGAACGCACTCTACATGTCGCAAAGGCGTAGCTGTGTGCGGCATTTCGCATGTTTTCCCTATTGTTTCAATAACTGACGCCGCAAAAAGACGTCTGTACTACGTATTGAAAACGCCCCTGTCCTGCAGCTTAGCTATTGTTATCTATAGTAAGGCCGCAGCACCCCGCTACGCCCTTAGCCACTCTGTAGGTACTTAATGCAACAAGCATGCTCAAACCGTGGTCGCAGCTAAAATAAAATTTATCTGGCCGGTTTTGGGCCAAAACCCCTTGTGCTGCGCGGGTAAAACGGTAGTTGACTTGCGCTGGCTGTCGAATTTTTTGGGTCGAAGAGCAGCGCTTACGGAAAAAAGACGCACAAAGCGTTACCGGTTCACACTGGCTGGGGTAGCAGGTGACGTTTAGGTGCACTAAAACCATACATCCTGTGCTGTTTTGGTGCGTCGGGGTTCGTGGGCTGCTGGCTGGGTGTTTGGCGGGTGCTACGCGAATGCCGGCGGCTGCACTCAGAGAAGGAGCTGTGGTTGCTGGCGTGATGTGCGCATCAATCAAGGGTATCCTGCGTCCATGCGGCTCAATGGCTGATGGGGCTCATCAGGCGCTGTGTTGAGCTGAAAATTTCCGTTAAACAGGAGAGTACTCCGTGTTCGCTTTGGATCCACGCCTTCAAGATGATACCTGGCTGATAGGGGATTTCCCTTTGTGCCGTTTGCTGCTTTCCAATGACTCGAATTATCCCTGGTTTATTCTGGTGCCGCGGCGCGAGGGTATCAGCGAGCTGTTCCAATTGAATGACGATGAGCAACAGTTGATGTGGCGTGAAACCACTGTGTTGGCTCAGGTGCTGAAAGCGCTCTTTGGCGCTGACAAAATGAACGTTGCCACGCTGGGGAATGTGGTCAGTCAGCTACACATGCATGTGATTGTTCGTTATCAGGCTGACGTGGCGTGGCCCGGTCCGGTCTGGGGCAAGCATCCTGCCAAACCTTACAGTCAGGCTGAGGTGCAGGCTATTCGGGACAGGCTCAAAGCCGTGCTGGGTGCTGGCTTCACTTTTGGGGAGGACGAACTGTGACGCTCGAAGCGCGGATAATGGATCTGGAAAGTCGTCTGGCTTTTCAGGATGACACCATTCAGGCATTGAATGATGTGCTGGTCTCCCAGCAGAACGCGGTGGACCGACTGCAATTGCAGATGGCGGCCCTGCTCAAGCGTCAGGAAGAAATGGGTGGTCAGTTTGAGTCATTTGAAGAGCAAGCCCCGCCGCCGCACTACTGAGTCTTTTTGGTAGGCCATAAAAAAACCGCGACGCAGCCAGGCTGCTCGCGGTTTTTTTCAGGCTGAAATTAGCGGCGCGGGAGCGCTGCGATCACATCTTCAGCTTGAAGGCCTTTGTCGCGGTTCATCACCGAGAACTCAACACGTTGTCCTTCCACCAGTACGCGGTGGCCTTCGCCACGAATGGCGCGAAAGTGGACAAAAATATCATCGCCGGAATCACGGGAGATAAAGCCGAAACCCTTGGAGGTGTTGAACCACTTGACGGTGCCTGTATCGCGGTTGGTCATGTCGTAGCTTTGTGAAGCCGACGAAGAAGGTGATGATTTGTAGAAGCTGACAACCAGATGCAACAACACCGCAAGTACAGCAGGCACCAGGCTTATCAGGATCGCGGGTTGGCCGCCGATTGGCAGCAGCAAGCCAAACAGAGTGAGCGTTTGTAGAACAACAGAAAGCACCAGTAAAGCGCTTACCAGATTTTGCAGTTGATGGCGTGGGCCTTTATTCCAGAATGGAATGACAGGAGCCAGTGTCAGGTTGAGCAGGCCAAGAAAAGCCAGGTAAAGAGCATCGGCGTGGAGGAGGTAAGGGGCAGCGTCGGATTGCAGGCTGGGAATGAAGGACAGCAGCAAAGCAGCTGCGCCCGTTAGTAGGTGAACGATTTTCAACATTTCTATTAACTCACGTTAAGACGGAAAGACGGATCGCAAGGAAGAGCTGATTTCGCACGGTTCGCTTCTGAAAAAAATGGAGGCGCTGGACACGTGCGAGGTATCAGCCTATGCGCCGTCGCCAGTGGCTTGGCGAAGGCGGCACGCTGCCTATTTAACAGCAAAGCTTGGGCCTTCTCAAATTAAGTGTATTGAGGGGGCTATTGGTGTGAGTGCTGGAGTCGGTCCAAATAATGCGTGTTTTTTTTGAAAGTCTTGTTCTAGAGGCTTTTAGGCTATTTCTCAAGGCTGCTAAGTGCGCAGTTGATGGTGCTTGTCATCGTGTGCTGAGTGCAATCGTGACCGTTGGTCGTTTTTTTTGTTAAGCATTGAGCCCAGTATGGATGACTGGGTGTATCGCTGAGAGATGCATGTATGAGGTTCTTTTGTCTTGTTTTTCTTGTTGGGTTTTTAATCATGCAAGTGCGGTATTGATTTGTTGTGATGTTTTTCAAGGTTGTAAAAGTGACTGTGTGATTTTTAGCTTGGTATAGAAATCTTCGGCTGTGTATTTTTCGTTGAAAGAGGGGGCGGTCGGCGTTTCTTTATGTTGGGTGGTATTTTTTAGCGTTGGGCTGTGAGATGTTTCTATGTGGCTTGGGTGGCATCTTTTGCCCTTGGCGAGATTTTTATTTCCAGGCGGAGAGGCGCTGAGAGGGCCATAACTTATGGGCTTTGCGCCAAGGTGCCAGTGCTCATATTCAGCTCTCGTACTGAGAGCGCTCCTACAGAGTTGAGGGTTAAGTCTGCTGGATTAGAAGTTTTACATAATGTTTTATGAGGTGTGTTTTGGAAAAAATATTAATTGATCTTAATGGCGTTGTAATGAGGAATTTTGAATATGAGTCGATTAACCCGGCAGGAAACTATTGGGGGGCGATTATTGCAAAGAGCCAGGATTGATCCTGTTGTTCTTGATTTTGGTATAGGGTTGGCACAACCGCTGTCGAAGTCTGTCAGGTTGAATGGCTTTGCAACGTGTTTGCGGCTGGAAGAGGTGTATTGGGATGTGCTGTCTGATATTTCACGGGGCAATGATTGTTCAATTAATGCATTGCTGTCGTACATCGACAGAGAGATTCACTTGCGACATGGCGGTGTGAAAAATTTCAGTGGTCTCATCCGGGTTGTCTGTGTGATGCACCTGCTGAAAGCGGGGCGGGCTTCACGCAGCGTGGCTTCCAAGCAGTTATTCGTAGGTTAAAGGCACCGTATCGAGCTGTAGTCGGGTGTTCGCAGGGTTGCAATCTTTTAAAATTCAGGGCTTCTTTGGGGGGTTATGGCTGCTCATGCGGCTGCACTGGCTCGATTTACCAGATATAATCTCGCGCTTTGCTGTGTGGCCCCTCAAGGGTTGCCGCTAACGGATTGTCGAGACGCGCCCATGCCCATGTACGATTACCAATGTGCTTCCTGTGGTCATCAACTGGAAGCCATTCAAAAGATCAGTGATTCGCCACTGGTTGATTGTCCTGCCTGCCAGGCACCTGAGCTGAAGAAAATGCTGTCCATGCCAGGCTTTCGCCTTAGCGGCACAGGCTGGTATGAAACAGACTTCAAGACAGGTTCGAAAAAGAATCTGGCAGGCGGCGACAAGTCCGACTGAGGTTGAGCGAAAGCAGTCTGAACACAAGCGGGCTCTTGCAGAGTTATCAGCACCGACGGTGCGCAAGACCTCCACCGATTTTCGAATTACGAGAAGTGAAACCACTACCATGATGCGCAGCCATTATTGCGGCCAACTGAACGAAAGCCTGGACGGCCAGGAAATTACCCTTTGCGGATGGGTTCACCGTCGCCGTGACCACGGTGGGGTGATTTTCCTCGATATCCGTGATCGTGATGGTCTGGCCCAGGTTGTGTTCGATCCTGATCGTGCTGAAACCTTTGCTGCTGCCGACCGTGTGCGCAGTGAATATGTTGTCAAGGTGACCGGTAAGGTACGCCTGCGTCCGGCCGGTGCTGGCAACGCCAACATGGCGTCGGGCATGATCGAAGTGCTGGGTTACGAACTGGAAGTCCTGAACGAAGCAGAGACTCCTCCGTTCCCGCTTAACGAATTCTCTGACGTTGGCGAAGAAACCCGCCTGCGTTATCGCTTTATTGACCTGCGTCGTCCAGAAATGCTCGAGAAGCTGCGTCTGCGTTCGCGCATGACCACCAGCATCCGTCGCTTCCTCGACGAGAATGGCTTCCTGGATGTCGAAACACCAATCCTGACCCGTGCCACCCCTGAGGGTGCACGTGACTACCTGGTGCCAAGCCGTACCCACGCAGGCTCGTTCTTTGCCTTGCCGCAGTCGCCGCAACTGTTCAAGCAGTTGCTGATGGTTGCCGGTTTCGACCGCTATTACCAGATCGCCAAGTGCTTCCGTGACGAAGACCTGCGTGCCGACCGTCAGCCTGAGTTCACTCAGATCGACATCGAAACCAGCTTCATGAACGAAACCGAGATCATGGGCATCACCGAAAACATGATCCGCAACCTGTTCAAGGAAGTGCTGGATCTGGAGTTCGGCGAGTTCCCGCACATGACCTGGGAAGAGGCCATGCGCCGTTACGGCTCCGACAAGCCAGACCTGCGTAACCCGCTGGAACTGGTTGACGTTGCCGACCAGCTTAAAGATGTCGAATTCAAAGTGTTCAGCGGCCCGGCCAATGATCCGAAATGCCGTATTGCCGCCCTGCGTGTACCGGGTGCCGCGAGCATGCCGCGCAAGCAGATCGACGATTACACCAAATTTGTCAGCATCTACGGTGCCAAAGGCCTGGCGTACATCAAGGTCAATGAGCGCGCCAAGGGTGTTGAGGGTCTGCAATCGCCGATCGTTAAAAACATTCCGGAAGCGAACCTCAATGTGATCCTGGATCGCGTTGGTGCTGTTGACGGCGATATCGTGTTCTTCGGCGCAGACAAGGCCAAGATCGTTAGCGAGGCGCTGGGTGCGTTGCGGATCAAGGTCGGTAACGATCTTGACTTGCTGACGTGCGAATGGGCTCCGATGTGGGTTGTCGACTTCCCTATGTTCGAAGAGAACGACGACGGCAGCTTCAGCGCCTTGCACCACCCGTTCACCGCCCCAAAATGCTCGCCAGAAGAGTTGGAAGCCAGCCCGGCTACCGCTCTGTCCCGCGCATACGACATGGTGTTGAACGGCACTGAGCTGGGTGGCGGATCGATCCGTATCCACCGCAAGGAAATGCAGCAAGCTGTGTTCCGTCTGTTGGGTATCAATGAGGCTGAGCAAGAAGAGAAGTTCGGCTTCCTGCTCGACGCCCTGAAGTACGGTGCACCGCCGCACGGTGGTCTGGCCTTCGGTCTGGACCGTCTGGTCATGCTGATGACGGGCGCGCAGTCGATTCGTGAAGTGATTGCCTTCCCAAAAACCCAGAGTGCTGCGTGTGTGATGACCCAGGCTCCAGGCGTGGTTGACGGCAAAGCATTGCGCGAACTGCATATTCGTTTGCGCGAACAGCCTAAGGCAGAGTAAGTCTGACCTTCAAAGGCGCATCTTCGGATGCGCCTTTGTCATTGTGTTAAGAATTTTAATTGTGGGTCTGTGCCAGGTGCTCGGGCCGGCAAGGTTTCATAAGGATTCGGAGTGGGTTATGGCAGGTCATTCTAAGTGGGCGAACATCAAGCACCGCAAAGAGCGTCAGGATGCCAAAAAAGGCAAGATTTTCACCAAGTGGATTCGTGAGCTGACCGTCGCAGCCCGTCAGGGTGGCGGCGATCCAGGTTCGAACCCGCGTCTGCGTCTGGCGCTGGACAAGGCGCTGGGTGCGAACATGAGTCGCGACATCATTGATCGTGCGGTTGCTCGCGGTGCAGGAGCGGCAGATACCGACGATATGGTCGAGTTGAGCTACGAAGGCTACGGCCCGGGTGGCGTTGCAGTCATGGTTGAATGCATGACCGACAACCGTAACCGTACGGCGGCTGCGGTGCGCCACGCCTTCAGCAAATGCGGCGGCAACCTGGGCACGGATGGTTCTGTGGCTTATCTGTTCGAGCGCAAAGGGCAAATTTCCTATGCGTCGGGCGTTGATGAAGATGCCTTGATGGAAGCTGCGATGGAGGCTGACGCCGACGACGTGGTCACCAATGAAGATGGCTCAATCGATGTCTTTACCTCGTTCTCGAGCTTTTACGCGGTTCGCAATGCTCTCGAAGATGCCGGTTTTGCTCCGGCAGATGCAGAAATCGTGATGCTGCCGACCACCAGTGCCGAGTTGGATCTGGAAGACGCTGAAAAGGTGCTTAAGCTTATCGACATGCTTGAAGACCTCGATGACGTGCAAAACGTCTACTCCAACGCTGAAATCCCTGATGCGGTGCTGGAACAGCTAGCCTGATACTTGCTGCCTATCCTGGAGGCCGGAGGTGCAACGTCGCGATGATCGCGGCGCTGTGCACCTCCGGCTTCTGCCTTTAAGCTGTCCGGGTATGTGCCGGTGGGCGTCACTTCATAAGCTGCAGGCGTTATGACTCTTATTCTTGGTATCGACCCAGGTTCGCGAATCACTGGTTATGGCGTAGTGCGAGACACTGGGCGTGGTTGTGTGTATGTGGCTTCTGGTTGTATTCGTACAGGTAGTGGCGAGCTGCATGAGCGTTTGCAGATCGTCTATCGCGGGGTGCGGGAGGTTATTCAGACCTACGGCCCGGTGACAATGGGTATCGAAAAGGTGTTTATGGCCCGTAATGCCGATTCGGCATTAAAGCTGGGGCAGGCCAGGGGTGCGGCCATTGTGGCGGGTGCTGAAGAAAGCCTGGAGATCGCTGAATACTCTGCGACCCAGGTCAAGCAGGCAGTGGCGGGCACTGGTGGGGCCAATAAAGAGCAGGTGATGATGATGGTTATGCATTTGCTCAAGCTGACGACCAAGCCGCAAATCGATGCTTCCGATGCGCTGGCGATTGCTTTGTGCCATGCGCACACTCGCTCAAGCCTGTTGCCCCATGGCTTGGGGGCGGCGCGCAGCCGCGGTGGGCGTTTGCGGCTTTAACCTGATTAAACATGCTGACACCGTTGTATCTGCACATGATGCGGCTTTGTCGTTCTACTTGTCAGCCATTGATCTGGCCAGAGAAAGGATCTGAAACGTGATTGGACGCTTGCGCGGGACTCTGGTTGAAAAACAGCCGCCGCACCTGATTCTTGATGTAAATGGCTTGGGTTACGAGCTCGAAGTGCCCATGACCACGCTCTATCGTTTGCCTTCGATTGGCGAGCCGCTGACCTTGCACACGCATTTGGTGGTTCGCGAAGATGCTCAGTTGCTCTATGGTTTCAGTAGCAAGCGTGAGCGGGACTTTTTTCGTGAGCTGATTCGCCTTAATGGTGTAGGCCCCAAGCTGGCGCTGGCATTAATGTCCAGTTTGGAAGTTGATGAGCTGGTGCGTTGCGTGCAGGCTCAGGACACCTCTGCTTTGACCAAGGTGCCGGGCGTCGGCAAAAAGACTGCGGAGCGTCTCCTGGTCGAGCTCAAAGATCGCTTCAAGGCCTGGGAGCAAGTGCCGAGCATGTTCGCGTTGGTGCCTAACCAGCCTGATGCGCCGGTGCAGGTGGCGAGTGCAGAAAGTGATGCCGTCAGCGCTTTGATATCGCTGGGCTACAAGCCGCAGGAAGCGAGCAAGGCGGTGTCAGCCATCAAGGATAAAACGTTGAGCAGTGAAGATATGATTCGCCGTGCCCTTAAGGGAATGATTTAAGTGATTGAAGCTGATCGTTTGATAACCGCCTCCAGTGGGCGTGACCGGGAAGAGGTTCAGGATCGTGCTATCCGTCCTCTGAGCCTGGCGGACTACATTGGTCAGCCTACCGTGCGCGAGCAAATGGAGCTGTTTATCCAGGCAGCTCGCGGGCGTTCGGAATCGCTGGATCACACGCTGATTTTTGGCCCGCCCGGCTTGGGCAAGACTACGCTGGCCAACATCATTGCCCAGGAAATGGGTGTGTCGATCAAAAGTACGTCGGGGCCTGTGCTAGAGCGGCCGGGCGATCTGGCGGCGTTGTTGACCAACCTTGAACCTCATGACGTGTTGTTTATCGATGAAATTCATCGACTTTCGCCGATTGTGGAGGAGGTGTTGTACCCGGCAATGGAAGACTTCCAGCTCGACATCATGATTGGTGAAGGGCCTGCCGCTCGTTCGATCAAGCTTGATCTGCCGCCGTTTACCTTGGTGGGTGCAACGACCCGTGCCGGGATGCTGACCAACCCATTGCGTGATCGTTTCGGGATTGTTCAGCGTCTGGAGTTTTATAGTACCGATGACTTGGCAACGATTGTCAGTCGCTCAGCCGGTATCTTCGGTTTGCCGCTTGATCCAGAAGGGGCTTATGAAATCGCCCGGCGTGCGCGTGGAACGCCACGAATCGCCAACCGTCTGCTGCGTCGGGTGCGCGATTTTGCCGAAGTGCGGGCCAAGGGTCATATCACCAAGCCGGTGGCGGACCTTGCGCTGAACCTGCTGGACGTCGATGAGCACGGTTTTGATCATCAAGACCGGCGTTTGCTGCTGACCATGATCGAGAAGTTCGATGGCGGACCGGTGGGAGTCGACAGTCTTGCCGCAGCTATCAGCGAAGAGCGTCACACCATTGAAGATGTGCTTGAGCCGTATTTGATTCAGCAGGGGTACATCATGCGTACGCCACGGGGTAGAGTCGTGACCCGACATGCGTACTTACACTTTGGTCTGAATATTCCTTCACGCTTGGGCGATATGCCGGTAGCGGACGAATTTTTGAACGCTGTTGACGATTAACCAGCCGTCTGCGGCCGATTTTTTTAAGGTTTTTGCTGTCTCAAGGGCTGGCGCTGAAAATCTTGGGTATTAAAGTCTAAGAAGCGTGAAAAACAGTGGTTTGGCGGATTGGCAACCTGAGGAGTAAGCACTAGAGTATGCGCGCGCAAAACAGGCTTGAGCCGTTCGCACATCGCTGTCGCGTTTATTACGAGGACACCGATGCGGGTGGCGTCGTGTATTACGTAAATTATCTAAAGTTTATGGAGCGGGCTCGAACCGAAAGGCTGCGGGAGCTGGGCTTTGCCCAATCCGCGCTTGCGGGTGAGAACCTGTTATTTGTCGTGCATTCCAGCGAGGCGCGCTACCACGCACCGGCGCGACTGGACGACGAACTGTTGATAAGCGCACAAGTAATAGAACTCAACCGTGCCAGCCTGCGTTTCAAGCAGCAGGTCTGGCGGGCTGCGGATGCAACATTGCTCTGCGAAGGGCAATTTTTGGTGGCCTGTGTGCGCGCCGATAGTTTTAAACCCCGGGCCATTCCCGAAGCTTTACGTACGGCCTTTGCCGACGTGAGCGGCGCGGGTAAACATTTAGAGCAGGAGATAAAGCGTGGAAGCTAACGTCGTCGACCATTCCTCCATGTGGAGCTTGGTCAGCAATGCCAGCATTGTTGTGCAGTTGGTAATGTTGATCCTGCTGGCCGCATCGGTTACCTCGTGGATCATGATTTTTCAGCGCAGCACCATGCTGCGCGCCGGTCGACGTGCCCTCGATAGCTTTGAGGAGCGTTTCTGGTCGGGTATCGACTTGTCGAAGCTGTATCGTCAGGCCGGCAGTAACCCGGATCCGGATTCCGGAGTGGAGCAAATTTTCCGTGCGGGTTTCAAGGAGTTCTCGCGCCTGCGTCAGCAGCCGGGCGTTGACCCGGAAGCGGTCATGGAAGGCGTTGCACGTGCCATGCGCGTAGCGATTTCTCGTGAAGAGGAAAAACTTGAGCAAAGCCTGCCGTTCCTGGCAACCGTAGGTTCTGTCAGCCCGTACATCGGTCTGTTCGGTACTGTATGGGGCATCATGAACTCTTTCCGTGGTCTGGCGACTGCGCAGCAAGCCACTTTGGCGACTGTTGCCCCGGGTATTGCCGAAGCTCTGGTTGCAACGGCTATTGGTCTGTTTGCGGCTATCCCTGCGGTAATTGCCTACAACCGTTTTGCTGCACGTAGTGAAACCTTGATCAGCCGCTACTACACCTTCGCCGACGAGTTCCAGGCGATCCTGCACCGTAAAGTGCACACCAGCGAAGAATAAGCAGGTAATTTCCAATGGCTTTAATCGCTCGAGCTCGCAAGAAGCGCAAGCCGGTTGCCGAGATGAACGTGGTGCCATACATCGACGTGATGCTGGTACTGCTGGTCATTTTCATGGTGACCGCACCGATGCTCAATCAGGGTGTGAAGGTTGATTTGCCCAAAGTCTCCAGCGAGGCTTTGCCGCAAGACAACAACACTCAGGTTCTGACTATTTCGATCAAGGCTGACAAGACCTATTTCTGGAACCTTGGCAGTGAAGTCGACACCGAAAAGCAGATGGACAAGGCGATGACCTTGCCTCAGATGACTGACGCCGTGACTAAAATCATTCGCGCAGGCAATGAGGGGGGCAAGCACACCCAGGTCTTCATTCGCGGCGATAAAACCGTGGATTACGGCGCGGTAATGGGTGCTATGGGTGGCTTGCAGAAAGCCGGGGTCGGTAACGTTGGCTTGATTACCGAGGCTCCCTGATGCGCGAACAGCGGGAGCCGTCCGCCTCTGAAAATTATTTTTGGCCTACAGTTTGGGCGGTAGGGCTGCACATCCTGATTTTTGGCATGCTCTTCGCCAGCTTTGCCATGACGCCTGAACTGCCGCCTTCAAAACCGATTGTTCAAGCTACTTTGTATCAGTTGAAGTCAAAAAGTCAGGCAACGACCCAGACCAATCAAAAGATTGCGGGTGAGGCAAAGAAATCTGCCGCACGTCAGACCGAAGTCGAACAGATGGAACAAAAGAAGGTTGAGCAGGAAGCCGTAAAAGCTGCGGAACAAAAGAAAGAAGAAGCTGCCGAAAAGGCAGCGCAGGCCAAGAAGGCTGACGAAGCCAAGGCGAGCGAAGCTAAAAAGGCAGACGAGGCGAAGAAGGCTGATGAAGCCAAGAAAGCCGACGATGCCAAGAAAGCCACGGAAGCTAAAAAGGCCGAAGAGAAAAAGCTGGCTGATATAGCCAAGAAAAAATCTGAGGAAGAGGCCAAGAAAGCCGCTGAAGAAGAGGCGAAGAAAAAGGCCGCTGAAGAAGCCAAGAAAAAGATTGTTGAAGATGCGAAAAAGAAAGCCGCCGAGGATGCCAAGAAGCAGGCTGTAGCTGACGAGGCGAAGAAGAAAGCCGCTGAGGATGCGAAGAAAAAAGCGGCTGCCGATGCTGCCAAGAAAAAGGCAGTAGAAGCAGCGCGTAAATCGACTGAAGAGAAAAAGGCTCAGGCCTTGGCAGATTTGCTTTCTGACACGCCACAACGGCAACAAGCCTTGGCAGATGAGCAGGGTGATGAGGTCGCCGGCAGTTTTGATGACCTTATTCGTGCCCGGGCAGCAGAAGGATGGGCTCGTCCGCCTTCCGCTCGCAAGAACATGACAGTGGTGTTGCAAATCGGCATGTTGCCGGATGGTACGGTAACGTCAGTGACGGTAGCCAAGTCCAGTGGTGATGGGCCGTTTGATAGCTCGGCTGTGGCCGCGGTCAAGAACATTGGCCGTTTAACGGAAATGCAGGGCATGAAGCCTAGCGATTTTAATCCTTATCGATCGTTCAAGATGACATTCACACCTGAGGATCTAGCCTTGTGATTAACTTTTTTCGAGGACTGCTAGTCGTCGTCTGCTGCTTGGCAGGGATGGCAGTGGCAGATGAAAAGAACATTCTGGTCACCAGTGGTAGCGACCGGGCAACGCCCATTGCCGTAGTGCCGTTCGGCTGGCAGGGCGGTACCGTCCTGCCTGACGATATGGCTGAAATCATTGGTAACGACCTGCGTAATTCAGGTTATTACGCGCCCATTCCTAAACAGAACATGATCAGCCAGCCTACCCAGGCCAGTGAAGTTATTTTCCGTGACTGGAAAGCCTTGGGCGCGCAGTACGTGATGGTGGGTAATATCGTGCCGGCGGGCGGTCGCCTGCAGGTGCAATATGCCTTGTTCAACGTCGCCACCGAGCAGCCTGTGCTGACCGGCAGCGTGTCGGGCACTGCTGAGCAACTGCGGGACATGGCGCACTACATCTCTGACCAGTCATTTGAAAAACTGACAGGTATTAAAGGTGCATTTTCGACTCGTCTGCTCTATGTAACCGCGGAGCGTGCCAGCGCAACAAATACTCGCTACACCCTGCAGCGTTCGGACTATGATGGCGCCCGTGCAGTCACTCTGTTGCAATCGCGTGAGCCGATCCTGTCGCCGCGCTTCGCTCCAGATGGCAAGCGCATCGCTTATGTATCGTTCGAGCAAAGACGTCCGCGCATCTTTGTTCAGAACATTGATACCGGTCGTCGTGAGCAGATCACCAACTTTGAGGGCCTGAACGGTGCGCCAGCCTGGTCACCCGATGGTTCAAGATTGGCATTCGTATTGTCGAAAGACGGTAACGCCGAAATCTACGTGATGGATTTGGCTTCGCGTGGTCTGACCCGCGTTACCAATAACCCGGCAATCGATACCGAACCGTTCTGGGGTAAAGATGGCAATACCATCTATTTCACCTCTGACCGTGGCGGCAAGCCACAGATTTACAAAACCACAGTCGGTGGCGGTAACGCCGAACGCGTGACATTTATCGGGAACTACAACGCCAGTCCGAAGCTTTCGGCTGACGAAAAGACCCTGGTAATGATTCATCGTCAGGATGGTTTCACTAATTTCCGCGTTGCAGCGCAAGATTTGCAGCGTGGAAGCGTGAAAATACTCACAGATACCAACCTAGATGAGTCAGCTACTGTTGCGCCCAACGGCACCATGGTAATCTACGCCACCCGCCAGCAGGGCCGGGGAGTCTTGATGCTCGTGTCTATCAATGGACGCGTAAGGCTCCCTCTTCCTACCGCTCAAGGCGAAGTCAGAGAACCTTCCTGGTCCCCTTACCTGAACTGACGTGGTGATAGCTGTACGTTGCACATAACACTTGGGGTTCATTAGGAGTTTTACGATGGAAATGCTGAAGTTTGGTAAATTCGCTGCGCTGGCACTGGCCATGGCTGTAGCTGTAGGTTGCTCGTCTAAAGGCGGCGACAATGCCGGTGAAGGCGCTGCTGTTGATCCAAACGCTGGTTACGGCGCAAACACTGGCGCTGTTGATGGTTCGCTGAGCGAAGAAGCTGCTCTGCGTGCTATCACTGTTTTCTACTTCGAATATGATTCTTCGGACCTGAAACCAGAAGCAATGCGCGCTCTGGACGTTCACGCTAAAGACCTGAAAGCTAACGGCGCTCGCGTTGTTCTGGAAGGTAACACTGACGCCCGTGGTACTCGTGAGTACAACATGGCACTGGGCGAGCGTCGTGCGAAAGCCGTTCAACGCTACCTGGTACTGCAAGGTGTTTCTCCAGCACAGCTGGAGCTGGTGTCCTACGGTAAAGAGCGTCCAATCGCTACTGGCAACGACGAGCAGTCGTGGGCTCAAAACCGTCGCGTCGAACTGCGTAAGTAATTCGTCATGCGAACGTGCCGCCGTGCTGTAACTATTCTGGCTCTCAGCCTCATGCCGCTAGCGGTATGGGCTGCGGTTCCTGTGGTCGATGACAACTCTGGCTATAACAATAGCGGGGGGAGTTATCCGTCACCGGGTTATGGTGCGAGCGGCGCCTATGCCGGGGGAGGGGTTTCGGCCCCTGTCTCGGCACAGGGCGAGCTGTTCAACCAGCTGCAACAAATGCAGGACCAGATTGCGCGCCAACAGGGCGTGATCGAAGTTTTGCAAAATGATATTTCACGCATGAAACAAGAAAGCCTGGAGCGATACCAGGAACTTGATCGGCGTATTGGTGCTGGCATTGCTCCTGCTGCCGCTCCTGATAATTCTGCTGCTGGTGGTGCTCCTGCCGCCGGTAATACAGCAGCGCCTGCACCTCAGGCTGTTGCCAGTTCGGAACCGGGTGATCCTGCGAAAGAAAAGCTCTACTACGATGCTGCTTTCGACCTGATCAAGGCCAAGGATTTCGACAAGGCCAGTCAGGCGTTTACCGCCTTTCTGCGCAAATACCCAAACAGCCAATATGCAGGCAATGCCCAATACTGGCTGGGTGAGGTGAATCTGGCCAAAGGCGATCTGCAAGCCGCAGGTCAGGCCTTTGCCAAAGTGAGTCAGCTGTATCCCAAGCACGCCAAAGTGCCGGATTCGCTCTACAAGCTGGCTGATGTAGAACGTCGTCTGGGCCACACCGACAAGGTCAAGGGCATCCTGCAGCAAGTTGTTGCTCAGTATCCTGGCACGTCGGCGGCGCAGTTGGCACAGCGCGATTTGCAGCGCATGTAAGCCATACGATGCTTTCATCGAGAAACCCGCGCTTGTCGCGGGTTTTTTCGTTAGAATCCACGCCCTTTTATGAAATACGCTCTTCTGAGTCCTGTGTAGGCAGATTCTTTGGAGTGCCTGACGGAGGCGGACAGCCTGTTTAGCTGTTACGCCCGTGGCGGATATGCAAGACACATTGAGAATTACCGAAGTTTTTTACTCTTTACAGGGTGAAACGCGCACGGCTGGCCTGCCCACCGTTTTTGTGCGCCTGACCGGCTGCCCTCTGCGCTGCCAGTATTGCGACAGTGCCTACGCTTTTAGTGGCGGCACTGTGCGCCCCCTCGACAGCATTCTTCAGCAAGTGGCTGATTTTCGCCCACGTTACGTGTGCGTGACGGGTGGCGAGCCGCTGGCACAGCCCAATGCCATTCCATTGCTCAAAGAGCTTTGCGACGCAGGTTACGAAGTGTCGATCGAGACCAGTGGTGCACTGGATATTTCTGCGGTCGACCCGCGAGTCAGTCGTGTACTCGACCTGAAAACACCAGGCTCCAAAGAGTCCCATCGTAATCTCTATGAAAACATTGCTTTGCTGACCCCAAATGACCAAGTGAAATTTGTGATCTGCTCACGTGAAGACTACGACTGGGCCGTGTCCAAGTTGATTGAGTACGGTTTGGAGCATCGCGCGGGCGAAGTCTTGTTTTCACCGAGCCATCACGACCTGCCGGCCCGTGATCTTGCCGACTGGATCGTGGCTGACAACCTGCCTGTGCGCTTGCAGATGCAGCTGCATAAATATCTTTGGAATGACGAGCCGGGGCGCTGATATGACTGAACGCAGTGTTGTCACTGAAAAAAGAGCCGTCATCCTGCTGTCTGGCGGCCTTGACTCAGCCACAGTCGTGGCCATGGCCCGCGCTGAAGGCTACAGCTGCTACACCATGAGCTTTGATTACGGCCAGCGTCATCGCGCTGAACTTGACGCCGCTGCACGTGTGGCTCGTGATCTGGGCGCGATTGAGCACAAAGTCATAGGCTTGAACCTGGACGGCATGGGGGGCTCAGCGCTGACCGACAGTTCTATCGACGTTCCCGAAGCGCCGAGTGAAGGCATTCCGGTGACCTACGTACCTGCGCGCAACACTGTATTCCTGTCGTTGGCATTAGGCTGGGCAGAAGTGCTGCAAGCACGTGACATCTTCATCGGCGTCAATGCAGTGGATTACTCGGGTTATCCGGACTGTCGCCCTGAGTTCGTAGAAGCGTTCGAAGTCATGGCCAATCTGGCGACCAAGGCCGGGGTAGAGGGGCAGGGCGTGCGCATCAAAGCGCCTTTGCAAAACATGAGTAAGGCGCAAATCGTCCAGGCTGGCATGAAGCTGGGTGTGGATTACTCGCTGACCGTATCCTGCTATCAAGCCGACGCTCAAGGCCGTGCATGTGGCAAATGTGATAGCTGCCGTCTGCGTGCAGAAGGCTTTCAAGCCGCCGGAATTTCGGACCCAACACGTTACTTTTGATTTATTTCAGATTTATTTTTAACAAGGTGTTGAATTCTCGTTAAAAATCAGTATTATACGCACCACAACGAAGCGGGTCGTTAGCTCAGTTGGTAGAGCAGTTGGCTTTTAACCAATTGGTCGTAGGTTCGAATCCCACACGACCCACCATATGCAACATCAAAACAGCCGGTACGCACCTTAGGGTCTACCGGCTTTTTTGTGCCTGCGATTTGGTTAGGCATTTTGCCTAAAAGGTGTGCAACGCTCTGAGATATTCGAATACGCGGACACCACCGTATCCGGCACGTAAGGGTGCAGCTTGGTTGACGTTCTCAACCTGCAGTCCAGCGCCGGGCGCAGCAGCCAACAGCAAATAGCGACTAGCTTGGGCTCTAGACATTCAGGCGACAGGGATGAGGCAATGATCGTTGCTGAGTGAATCGATGCAGATGCGCTGAAGGCAGGCTGAAGCTGGGTGCCATCGACAGAGGTGTTTACAAGGTGATTTTGCGCAATCGTCTGGTAGGCGAGATGCTCGCCTCCTCAGTGGTTGGGTTGGGGGCAAGCGGCTCTTGGTCGTGACCCGCGGCGATTACAGGCAATGCATAGGCTTTGGCTTCGCTAACCCGCACCAAGGGTGGCAATGGCTGCTGACGACCCCTCACGCCGAACACGAATCAGGAGGGCAGCTCCCTGTGCCTCGCTCTCACACTGCCAGCTCAGTCTTGCGTCGGCGCCATTGCGCGGGCGCAGGGCGCTCGCACGGTAGAAACCGGCCGCGACCCGCTTCACCGCGTGGCTCGCCGTCCCAGACTACCTCGCCGCGAGACAGGGTCATGGCTGGCCAGGCGCTCAGCGTCATCCCAGCGTAAGGCGTGTAATCCACGTTGTGGTGCAGCATTTCGTTGCATAGGTGCACCGACTCACCTTCGTTCCAGATCACCAGGTCGGCATCAGCACCAATAGCGATGCTGCCCTTGCGCGGATACAGCCCATACAGCTTGGCAGCATTAGTGGAGGTCAGTGCAACAAAGCTTTGCGCAGTCATGCGCCCACTGCGCACGCCTTCGGACCAGAGCAGTGCCATTCGGGTTTCGACACCGGGAATGCCGTTGGCAATCTGGTCAAACGCCACCCCTTCACCGTAGGCTTTTTTGCCGCTCGGGCCATCAAAGCGAAAGGGGGCGTGGTCTGACGAGAAAATCGCGAACGAGCCGTTCTCCAGGCCATCCCAGATCACCTGCTGGTTTGCGGCATCGCGCGGCGGCGGGCTGCAGATGCACTTGGCACCTTCGAAGCTGTCGTCACAGCCTAGCGAGTCGGCGGTCAGGAACAGGTACTGCGGGCAGGTTTCTGCATACACCTTCAACCCTTGGCTCTGGGCCCAGCGAATCTGCTCCACGGCCTCGCGACCCGAAACGTGCACGATCAGGATCGGCACATCCACCAGTTCAGCAAGGGCGATGGCGCGATGGGTCGCTTCTCGCTCCACCAGCATTGGCCGCGACGCGGCGTGGTAGCGCGGTGAAGACAGCCCGGCCGCCAGTAGTCGCTCGGTAAGCCAGGCGATGCAATCGCTGTTCTCGGCGTGGAGCATGACCATGGCTCCCTCGCGGCGCGCGACCGACAACGTCTCGAGGATTTCCCGGTCGCCCAGCTTCAGCGCATCGTAGGTCATGTAGATCTTGAAAGATGTATAGCCTTCCGCGATCAAGGCCGGCAGTTCGTCACGCAGCACCTGTGGGGTGGGGTCGGTGACGATCAGGTGAAAGGCATAATCGATCACCGGCTTGTTACCCGCCCGACGATGGTAGTCATCGACGGCAGAGCGCAGGCTTTTGCCCTTCTGCTGGCAGGCGAACGGGATGACGGTGGTAGTGCCGCCGCAGGCCGCCGAGACCGTGCCGCTGAAGAAGTCATCGGCCATCACCGAACCGTCGCCAGTCGGCTGATCGAGGTGGACGTGGCTGTCGATGCCACCGGGTGTGACATGCCGGCCTGCCGCGTCGATTTCCTCCTGACCTTGGGGGAGGTCCAGGCCAAGGCAGACGATGCGCCCATCACGAATACCGATATCACTGGTGAATGTGTCCGTGGCGGTTACCACGCGGGCGTTGCGAATCACCGTATCAAAAGGTTGCATATCAGGTCTCTTCCAGAAGTCACCGGCCGCAGCCCGTGAAGCGGTGCGTGGGTACGCCCGTGGTTTCTAACATGTCCCGTCCTCTGTGGTGACGGTGTTTGATACCGGCTTGTTTAACCATCTCCTCATTTTTTCTGGCGTAATTGCCGCGCAATCACGTTCGCTCAAGCCAGGCACGGGCAATTTCTTCTCGCGTAGCAAACCAGATTCCGCTGTGTTGCTTGGCATACTCGATGAATTGCTTGATCGCCCTAACGCGCCCTGGACGGCCCACCATGCGTGGGTGCAGACCAATCGACATCATGCGGGGTCCTTGAGCGGACTCCTCGTAAAGGACCTCAAAGCTTTCTTTCATGTACTCGAAAAAGTCCGATGCCTGTGACAGCCCCGGAGAGTTCCAGTAGCGGAAGTCGTTAACGTCGGCGGTGTAAGGCACCACGAGGTGACGCTTACCCTCAACCTCGACAAAGTAGGGAACATCGTCGTTGTAGGCATCGGAATCGTAGAGAAAACCGCCTTCCTCAGCGACCAGGCGACGGGTGTTGACGCTGGCGCCATACCGGCAATACCAGCCAACGGGACGCTTGCCGCAGGTGCGTTCGAATGATTCGATCGCCAGGCGCATATGTTCACGCTCCTGCTCTTCAGTCAGGCGAAACACTTCCTCCCAGCGATAACCGTGGCTGCAAATTTCATGCCCCCCTTCGACGGCTGCGCGTGCAACATCAGGGTTCTGCTCAAAGGCCACTGCGCAAGCATGGAACGTCGCACGAACTGATTGCTGATCCAGAATATCCAGAATTCGCCAGATCCCCACGCGCGAGCCGTACTCGTACATGGATTCCATCGCCAGATTGCGTGTGCCGTCGGGTATGCAATAGCTGCCCCATTCGGTCATTGACTCCTGGTCCGGGTCGCCCATGGAGAGGGAGCGTTCGGAACCTTCCTCGTAGTTGATCACCAGGCTGATGGCCAAACGTGCGCCATTCGGCCAGGTGCCTTGCGGGCGCTGTCTACCGTAACCCACTAAATCGCGTGCAGGTGAAACCATCGGGATTTTCTCCTGAAGTGACTGATGACATAAATACAAGGCGAAAGTCGCGACTTAGCAGTCGATATCTTTCAGCCGGTCATGGCTAAAGGTGCTGTCCGATTGCCACTTACTGAAGGCCAGCCCCATGGCCAGGGTTTGGGCAATACAGAACGAAGCGGTTAACGAGCGAAAACCCAGCAATTCGGCGTCGTTGACCTCAATGACCGTATCGGCCATCTGTCCGATAGGGCTCAGAACGCTGTCAGTGATCGCTACCAGCGTCACGCCTGCTTCCCGTGCCTGACGACAAGCCTCAACAGTGTCATGGGCGTACGGTGGAAAGCTGACGGCTATCAACAAATCATCATCGGCGATGGCGCTGACCTGCTCCGGCAAAGTGCCACCGGCCCCGCTGATCTGCACGGTTCGCCGGCCCACGCGACTCAACGCATAGCTCAGATACGCCGCCACCGGAAAGGCACGTCGCATGCCGATAACGAAGGTAGTACGGGCGACTTCCAGGTGGGCGATGGCGGCTTCTATATTGGCTTGTTGGCCGCCTTCGGCCAGGTGTTCCAGAGAAACGATATTGGCCTGGCTGAACTCTCGCAGAATCCCACCGACATCGCTCGGGTCCTCCAGTAATGTCTCGCCGCCATAGTGCCGAATACGTTCGCTGTGGGTGTCGGCAGCCTGTTGCAACGGTGCACGGAACAGCCGCTGCAAATCCTTGAAACCTGCAAAGCCAAGGGCCTGAGCCAGTCGAATGTAAGCGGCTGGCGCAATACCCGAGCGCTTACCCAGTTCGGCTACCGTGCTCAGTGCGATCTCATGTGGGTTGTCGATCAGGAACCGGGCAGCATCGCGTAAACGACCGGTCAGTTGGTCGTGCTGGGCTGCGATACAGTCACGCAGCTCTGCAAGCGTTTCAGGTAAGGCCATAATGAGGGCTCGTGAGATGAGAAGTGCGTAAGCCTGTCAGCGCAACGCATTGATTGCTTGATCCAGTGCTGTAATGAGGCGGTCGACTTCTTCCAGCGTGTTGTAATGCGCCAACGACACTCGCACCACCCCGCCAAACTGATCCAGCCCAAGCGCTTTGATAAGTCGCCGCGCATAGAAGTCACCAAAACGAATGCCGATCCGGTGCTCATCGACCATGCGCACAACGGCCTCTGACTGAACGCCCTCGACCACGAAGCTGATGGTGGGCACACGATTGTGGGTATGTGCTTTGCCAATGATCCGAACACCCTCGCGCTGGCGCAAAAATGCCAGCAAGCGCTCGGCAAGCAGGTCTTCCTGCACCTCGAAGGCATCGAACGCTGCCTGCATGCGCTTGCGCTCACTCCCTTGCGCGCCAAGCCGGCTGCTGATGTCGAGCAAGTAGTCGGTGATGCCAATGCAACCGAATGACAACTCGTAGTTGACGTTGCCCGGCTGTAATTTGTATGGCAGCACGTCCTGGCCGATGAAATAGTGGTTAAGGCTCGGCAACTCCAGCAACAGATCGCGGCGACCCCAGAGCACGGCAAAGTGCGGACCGAAGGTTTTATAGAAGCTATAGACGTAGAAATCGGCACCGCTCGCTTGAACATCCACCAGGCGGTGTGGCGCATAAGCGACCGCGTCAACACATAGCTTTGCACCCACCGCATGGACACGTCGCGCAACCTCGGCCACCGGATTGATCGAGCCAAGAATATTCGAGGCGTGGGTCATGGCCACATAACGGGTGTTGTCATTGAGCAAGACCTGCAGGTCATCCAGTTCCAGCTCACAACTGTCGAGATTGACCTGCCACACTCGCAAGGTCGCCCCACGGCTTTCGCACAGTTTGACCCAGGGGCCGATGTTGGCCTCGTGATCGCAATGGGTGACGATGATTTCATCGCCCGGGCCGATTGACGGCGCGATAGCTCGACACAGAATTTGTAACAAGTGGGTGGTCGAGCCGCCCATGACCACTTCTTCGGGATGCCCGGCGTTGATCAGTTGCATGACCGAGTGACGCGCCTGCATCACTCGCTCGCCAGCGATAACGGAAGGTCGGTATGAAGCGCCCAGTTGCACGCTGTTATTGAGCAGGTAGTCACAAACCCGCTCTGCCACGCAGCCCAGCACCATCGAACCACCGGCGTTATCCATGTAGACATAACCCTCGGCCAGACCGGGAAATTGCTTGCGAACGTATTCGATATCGAGAGGATTCACTCTGCTTTCTCCAGCCGGATTCAATGATGCAAGATGGCCTGAAGGAACGCTTTTGTGCGAGGTTCCTTAGGGGCGGTAAAAAATGTTTCAGGGATGTTCTGCTCTACAATGCGTCCACTTTCCATGAAGATCACCCGGTCGGCGACCCGACGGGCAAAGCCCATTTCGTGAGTCACCACGACCATGGTGACGCCGGATCGAGCAAGGTTCTGCATGACATCGAGTACTTCGCCAACCATTTCCGGGTCCAGTGCCGAAGTCGGTTCGTCGAACAGAATGGCGCGAGGTTCCATGGCCATGGTGCGGGCTATAGCAACACGCTGCTGTTGGCCGCCTGACAATTGGCTTGGGTATTTGTGTGCGTGATCGCCCATGCCGACCTTCACCAGTAGCTCTCTGGCCCTGGCGTGCGCATCACGCCGTTTCAGTCCGCGAACACGGATCGGCGCCAGCGATACGTTGTCCAGAACAGTGAGGTGCGGATAGAGGTTGAAACTCTGAAATACCATGCCGACTTCGCTACGGAGGGCACTGAGTCGCGGACCGGTTTCAACCCGTTCTCCGCCCACGCGAATATCTCCCTGCTGGTAGTGTTCAAGAAGATTGATGCAGCGGATCAAGGTCGATTTCCCCGAACCGGATGGGCCAAGAATGACCACTACCTCACCTTCTTCAACCTTCAGGTTGATATCGCTCAACGCCTTGAAGTTACCGTAGTACTTGTCGAGTTTTTCGATGTCGATCAACGTGCTCATGCGGTTTTTCCTCCTGAGGCATTACGCCGCTCAACCCAACTGACCACCTGTACCAGCGGCAACAGAAGCAACAAGTACAACAAGGCTGCCCCGACCAGCGGTGTCGGGTTCGCAGCCAGTGCCTGAGCCTGGGTTGCCTGCTTCAACAAGTCAGGCATTGCAACCACCGAGGCGAGCGCCGTGTCTTTCATGACGTTGATGCAATTGCTGGTCATGGGCGGCATGACAATGCGGATAGCCTGCGGCAAAACAATGTCGCGCATGGTGTTGAAAAAGCTCATGCCCTGAGAGGCCGATGCTTCGAACTGGCCACGGGGAATAGCTTCGATACCTGACCGAAAAATCTCCGCGCTGTAGGCGCAGGAAACCAGCGAGAGAGCACTGACTGCGGCCGCAAAAGACGACAGTCGGATACCGACAAAGGGCAGGGCGTAATAGATGAGTACCAGCAAAACCAGCAAGGGAATGGAGCGCATGATATCGATGTAGATGCGAGCGAGCGCTCGAACTGGGGCGTATGAATACAACCTCAACAACGCCAGCAACAGCCCCCCGACCAGGCCCAGGACAATGCTCACCACCCCAAGCAAAATGGTCACGCCCAAACCGCGCATCATCATCGGAAACGACTCGACGAGTACGTTCCAGTTGAAGAATGTCTGCAAAAGATCCATGGGATACCTCGGTCAATACAAGTGGCGAACGGGCGTCACCACTTAAATGCATCAGCAGCAGTGCTTACTGGAGCGGGGCAGTCACTTTCATGGTGCTCGACTCTTTATCGGCGTCGGTGCCGAACCACTCCTTGTGGATTTTTCCGAGTGTGCCGTCTTCTTTCATCTTGCTGATGAGGTCGTTGACCTGATCGCTCATCGCCCAGCCTTTGGCATGCATCAGCGAGTAGCGTTCACCGGTGGGGATGCGCGCGACGATGGAGTATTGCGGTTTGTCCTTGATGTAGTAGAGCACTGCGGGAATATCACTGAGGTAGCCATCGATTCGCCCGGAGGCCAGGTCGAGCATGGCCGGCGATAGCCCTTCGTAGCGCGAGACATCGGCGAACTTATACTCGTCCTTGTGTTGGCCGATCCACATGTCGCCGGTAGAGCCGGTGTCGACACCCACCACCTTGTCGTTCATGTCGGCCAGGCTTTTGACGTTGGAAGTGGTCAGTGCGGTGAGCGATTGGTCGCTGTCGAAATAGGGTTGCGCAAAGGCTACCGATTCCAGGCGTTTCGGGGTAATCGTGATGGAGGAGATAGCGATGTCAACACGTTTGGATTGCACGGCACTGAACAGCCCGTTGAAGGGGATATTGACGAACTCGACGCTTTTTCCGGCGCGTTTGGCCAGCTCTTTGACAACATCAACCTCGAAGCCGACAAACTCACCTTTGGAATTCTGAAACTCCCAGGGCACGTTGCCAACGTTAGCACCTACGGTCCAGTCAGCAGACCAGGCTGGCAGTGCAACAGCGGCCGTCATGAATAATCCCAACATCACTTTCGCTTTCATGTGTGCTCCCGATGGTTTGTTTTTTAGGTGCTAACAGCGGTTGATCTCCTACAGCGTGGGACCGAGATTAAATCAATGAAATATTTAATTCAACGTGTGCTTTGGATGAATTTTTTACTCCGAAGCGGTCTTCAGTATTTCCGACCTTCACGTCCAAAGGGCTGGGTACGGTCAGAGCCGACCAAGCTGGGCGGGCGGGGCGCAGCAGGCTATCGCGATAGGCAGAAAACGGCCTAGGGCTGGCGCTCTATGCCTTGCGCGTGCGTTTTATAACCGCCGTGGAGACTTTGATCGGACAGTTCGTACTGTTCAAAGAATGAGACTCACACTCCATCCCGCGATCCCGCACCCAATGACAACCAGCCACGGTGCAACCTTCCAGAACATCAGCGCAACCAGGGCCAGCAGTGCCAAGCCGAAATCCTGCGGCTGCAAAATGGCACTCGTCCATACCGGCTGATAAAGCGCAGCCAACAGCAGACCCACCACCGCTGCATTGACCCCAGCCAGTGCGGCCTGAGTACGCATACTGCGGCGTAAATGTTCCCAAAACGGCAAGGTGCCCAGGGTTATCAAAAAGCACGGCGCATAGATGGCCAAGAGGCAGATTATGCCTGCGCTCCAGCCTGAAGGAGGTGAGTTCATCGACGCGCCGAGGAATGCGGCGAACGTGAACAGAGGGCCAGGGACAGCTTGCGCGGCGCCATAACCTGCCAGGAAAACGTCATTGCTGACCCAGCCGGAACGCACCACTTCGGCTTGCAGAAGTGGCAGAACAACGTGCCCGCCACCGAATACCAGTGAGCCACAACGGTAGAAGGCATCCACCAGCGCCAAGGTTTGGCTGGGCAATCGTTGATTCAACAACGCCAGCCCTACCAGCAATATCAAAAACAACGACAGCCAGATTGCCCCGGCCCGGTGACTGATTGTGATCGGCAGGGGATCGTGCGCGACACCCTGGTCGGGCTTGAACAGCAGCAGACCTGCAAGCCCGGCTGCCACAATCACGCTGACTTGTCCCAATGCAGTCGGCTCAAGCAGGGCGACGCAGGTCGCAATCGTCATGAGGGTCATTCGCGGCACGTCTGTGCACAGATGTCGCGCCATGCCCCAAACGGCTTGGGCAACCACCGCGACAGCGACAACCTTGAGGCCATGCAAGGCGCCAGGCGAGAAGGCTGTGCCATAGTAGGACATGCCCAAAGCAAACAGGATCAGAGCAATGGCCGAAGGCAGCGTAAAGCCAGCCCACGCCGCCAATGCCCCGGCGTATCCCGCGCGTGACATCCCCAGTGCAATGCCAACCTGACTGCTTGCAGGACCTGGTAATAATTGGCAGAGCGCAACCAAATCCGCATACGTGAACTCGGTCAACCAACGGCGTCGTGTCACAAACTCATCGCGAAAGTAACCCAGATGCGCAATGGGGCCGCCGAACGACGTCATCCCCAGGCGTAAAAAGATGAGAAACACGGACCAGGCGCTACGGTGTTTATCGACATACGTGTTGGCCATGCTTTTGCCTACCTGATTCGAACAAGAATGATTTTTTTTGCATCCCTGGTGCATCCGTTTTAGCACCTGCCCCGTACATTCGATACCTTCATCCGAAGGGTCGAAGAATCAAGGAGACGCATCATGCACAAGATCATCAAACGCCTGGCTATCGCTTGCTTCACATTGCTGTGCCTTGGCGCTGGAACCAGCTTTGCTGCCGATACCGTCATGGTAGGCGGCGCTGCAATGTATCCGACCAAGACCATTGTCGAAAACGCAATCAACTCCAAGGATCACACAACGCTCGTAGCGGCGGTCAAAGCCGCCGGGCTGGTGGATACGCTCAACAGCAAGGGGCCGTTCACCGTGTTCGCGCCCACCAATGAAGCCTTCGCGAAATTGCCGGCAGGCACGGTCGATACACTTGTCAAACCAGAGCACAAGGCAGACCTGACCAAGATCCTGACTTACCACGTCGTGCCCGGTACTCACACGGCCAAACAGTTGATGGATCAGGCCAACATGCACGGCGGTAAAGTGATGCTCAAAACCGTCCAGGGAGAACCACTGACTATCATGCTGCACGATGGCAAGTTATGGGTGGAGGACGCTAAAGGGGGCAAGGCAGCCATTACCATCGCTGACGTTATGCAATCCAATGGGGTTATTCACGTGATCGACACGGTACTCATGCCCAATTGATTTTCCTGGCCCCGGCGGACTCTCGTCAGAGAGTCCGCTTTTGGCTGTTCTTCGGTGTCGCCGGACTGCTTGAGGTGATCAGGGCTTAATCCTGCCGTTTGCTAGCCCGTAATTCGAGTTTGGTCGACTATCGTCTGTTTCGCAGCGCTAGCAGTCACACGTTATGACCTACGGGACGCGAGGTTCGGCTGGTTCTTGATATCGCTTGATCTTTGAGCGCCTGCGCCTAGTCCAATTTAACGATTCCACAGGGTGCTCCCCCGCGCACAGTGACCTGTACAGGCGCAAAGCCGCCCATCACAAAGCGGAGACATCAGATGAAAAGACTGCAAGGCCGTGTGGCCCTGATTACCGGCGCAGGAGCCGGCATTGGCAAAGGCCTGGCCCGTCGTTTCGCAGCAGAAGGCGCTTCGCTATGGCTGGCGGATATTAATGCCGCGGCAGGTGAGTCCGCTGCTGCACAAATCCGATCTGAATTTGGTGTGAAGGTTGGGTTTGCTACCACAGACGTGAGCGAACGCGCTGCTGTTCAAGACATGGTGGGCGCAGCCCAACAACACTTTGGCCGTGTAGACATTCTCGTTAACAATGCCTGGGGCCGCCGCCCAAATAGCCCATCCGGCTTTGCGAGTGTGGATACGCTGACCGATTTGGACGCCGACTGGGCCTGGCGCATTGGCACGCAATCAGCACTGTGGGCCATGCAGGCGACATTTCCTGGTATGAAAGAGCGCAGTTGGGGCCGGGTCATCAATATGTGCTCGCTAAACGGCGTCAACGCCCACCCCTATTCGGTGGACTACAACATGGCCAAGGAGGCGCTGCGCACTCTCACACGCACCGCTGCGCGCGAGTGGGCGGCCTATGGTATTTGCTGCAATGCCATTTGCCCCGGGGCAAACACCGAGGCCTATCAAAAGTTCGCAACCGCTCAACCTGACAACGCAGCCGATCTGCTGCGGCTGAACCCCATGGGTTATATGGGCGACCCCGAGCGCGACATTGGCGGTGCAGCGTTGTTTCTGGCCAGCGAAGATTGCCGTTATGTAACAGGTAATACACTCTTTGTAGATGGCGGCAGCCACATCAATGGCGTGCCCTGGTTGCCTAAGCAAAAGTAAACGCTTCCATTTTGATAGCTCGATATGAGTTATCTAACAGAGCACCCAAGCAATTGAAACGCCTTCACTGTCCTAGGGGGCGCGTGTCAAATGTAGCCAGGCGGTATTGCAGTGCTTTAAACGCTGAGTACTTGTCCTGTTGTTGGACTGGACGGCAAAGCAGCCATCGCAGCCGTCCTTTTACAGGCGCTGGCGACTGTCTCGACGCCCTGCACCCGGGCGCGGCACCTGAGGGCGATACGCTCCTCATAACGGGGATAGTCGCCCGCCAGACCTTGCTATCCGCCGTGGCATAGGCCATTGCTGCGTTCGTTCTGATTCCTTGCAATTGTTGCTCAAGCGCTCTGTTCAGGGCGTTTCATTGATTGTGCTGATGATGACTATCGAAGAGGGCGCCTGTTTAATCATCAAAACTGACTCTTATAATCGCCTCAAATTTTTCCTCTCCCTTCGCCTGTTTTCAGGCGGCATTCCCTCTGGAATCCTACTCAATGCCAAGCGCCAGCCAGGCCCCTAGCGGTCTGCCCGAACATAATCAACAGAGTGTCAAACAGCAGTGGCTGGCGATCCTCTCGGTCGCCGTGGGGGCCTTCGCCCTGGTGACCAGTGAGTTTCTCCCGGTTGGCGTACTCAACGACATCGCCAGTGACCTCTGCATCAGCGCCGGCCACGCCGGGCTTATGGTGACACTGCCCGGCATAATGGCCGCTCTCGCGGCGCCTCTGCTGTCAGTCGGCATTGGCGTCATGGACCGTCGCTATCTGCTTATCGGCCTGACGCTGATCATGATCATCGCCAACTTGGTCGTGGCCTACGCCAGCGACTTTGACTTGCTGCTGTTCGGCCGCGTACTGCTGGGCATCAGCATCGGTGGTTTCTGGGCGACGGCCATTGCCCTCAGCGGCCGGCTGGCCCCCAAAGGTGTGGGCGTTGCCCAAGCCACCTCGATCATCATGGTCGGTGTGACCTTGGCCACCGTCCTGGGTGTACCGGTGGGCACTTGGCTGAGCGGCTTGATGGGCTGGCGCATGACCTTTCTGGTCACTGCTCTCGTAGGCGTGCCGGTGCTACTGGCGCAAATCTTTTTGCTACCGCGCCTCACCCCACAAAAGGCCATTCGCATCAGCGATCTGCCAGCCTTGTTTATCAACCCGCAATCGCGAGTCGGGCTGATCGCTGTGTTGCTGATTGGCCTGGCGCACTTTGCTGCGTACACCTATGTCGCTCCTTTCTTCAAAAACAGTTCCGGTTTCGACGGGCCGACCATTGGCTCCTTGCTGCTGCTCTATGGCGCGGCTGGAGTCATGGGCAATATTTTTGCTGGCTTTGCAGCCAACCGCAGCGTTCGTTACACCCTGTTGCTGGTCGCACTGATGATTGGCACCAGCACGGCGTTGTTTCCCTACTACGCCACCGGCATGACGGGCGCAGTGATGCTGATCGCACTTTGGGGGTTCGCATTCGGTGCCTTCCCGGCCTGCGCCAGTATTTGGATGTTTGTCGTGGCGCCCAAAGATGTCGAGCGCGGCATGCCGCTGTTCGTTGCCTTGTTTCAGGTGATCATTGCCCTGGGCTCGTTCTTCGGCGGGCAGATTGTCGACCAGATGGGCAGCTCGGTGTTGCTGAGTCTGGCAACGGTTCTGGTGGGTTGTGGTTTTATGACGGTGCTGGTGCTGGGGCGTAAGGTCACTAATAGCCTGGCGGCCGAGCCCGGCTAAGCCGAGCGCGGTAAAAATCAGCCGTTGGAAAGCAAAAAGGGACGGACCTATTGTTATCAATAGCGCCGTCCCTTTGACTTTGCGCGTCGGGGCGATTTACCCCGAATTGGCTACCAGCGCAGCCAGCGCGGTCCGAGTAGCGCACCTATAACGGTGGGCACTAACATGCCCAGCATGTACCAGACGCCCCAAAACGGAACTTCCATTTCTGGGCAATGCAGGCAATAAGCAAGGGTTGCCATCGCACCTGCCAGTAACCCGCCGCAGGCTCCGGCCAGCCTCAGGCGGGTGGGGGCCAGGCCGCGCAGCGCCCAGAAAACAGCAATAAACCCCGGAATGGAGAGCAGGGTGATGTTCAGTGCACACACTCGCCAAGTCTTGCCGAGAATGACCGCGACGCGTGTATCAGGCACGGTTGCTATCAAGACGTAAATGGCCCCCGCCCAGACCGCCGCGACGGCGGCAAAGATCAGTAGTTTTCCCGCGCCAGGCGTGACCCCGGGTCTGGCCAATCGCGTCACCCCCCCCAGAGCGCCCACCATCAAACACAGCGGGAAGGCGATTTTGGCCCAGAAAAGGGGAGTCGTTGCCACCACAGACAGGTCCGAACGAACGCCAAAAATGACCATGACCAGCACGATGGACGTCGCAAGGCCGAGCAGCACAGCGATACAGAAGCGCTTGGCCAGCGCATGCCGCTCGACCGGGGCGGCACCTGACGCAAGCATGGAAATGAAATCATCGGTTTTCATCGTATACCTCTAATTCTCTGCGCCAGCGCTTTAAGTCCGCGATGTACACCTATCTTTACGGCTGATTCGGACAGTCCCGTTATCTGCGCGGTTTCAGTGACCGACAAGCCTTCAAGTTTCACATGGACGATGGGCAGGCGTTGACGCTCGGGTAATTGCTCGAGCAATTTGCCCAGGTCGCGATTGGCTTGTGCGGGCTCCAGGCAGGGGGCCGCGAAGAGTTCAGCGACATCGTCCAGTGAGTCGTTTAACACCTCATGCCGCGACCGGCCTCGCAAATAATCCGTGAGCTTGTAGCGTGCAATGGCAAACACCCAGGCGGTCAGTGGCTGATCCGGCCGGTACGTCAGGCGCGCGTTGTGAATCGCCAACAAAATCTCTTGCAGCAAATCCTCGGCTTCACCGGGTTGGCGATGGAGTTTTGCGCGCAAAAAACCGCGCATATGACCACTTAACTCCGACAGAAATGCACGATAGGACTGTTCGTCACCTTTTAAACCCGCGAGGAACAGGCTCTGAAGACGGATCTCTCGCCTGCGCAAAGCGTCGCTATCTGTAGTTCGTTCCATCGGTCGCTCTGGTTACACGAAGGGAAAAAATATTTCGCACCTGCATCACTCTTGCGCCAATCACGGGCCACGAATCATGCGTTCGTTCAAGGAGATTAGGCAACCTGCGGGTTTGTTTTGCAGTTTTTAAAAAAATGTCGAGAGGCCTGTAACCGAATCGGAAAAGTCAGCGAACTACCTTTCGGATCGCAAGCATAGCGCACTTCGGCACTGATGCTACGACCGCTCATTGACCCTGGAGAATCACCATGAACACGCTCAAACTTGCTGCCATCGCTGTTGCCTTGTCCTCTTTTGCCGCCGGTGCAATGGCCGAGCAAACCCCAGCCGCTGCAGGCGCCATGGAAAAATGCTACGGCGTCGCCATGGCCGGTCACAACGACTGCAAAGCAGGCGCAGGAACTACGTGCGCAGGCACCGCCAAAGTGGACTACCAGGCTAATGCCTGGAAAAACGTTCCAGCCGGTACGTGCACCAGCATCAAGACCCCTAAAGGCCACGGCACCTTGGCGCCTATGTAATCTTCACCACACGGGGCACACGCCAATCATGAAGACTCAATTCCAGAACGGGGCCGGCCTGGGCCTTAAATCGAATCACTATCAGGACGCTCTGGACTGCACGGCCCCAGGGCTCTGGTTCGAAGTTCATCCGGAAAATTACATGGTTGGCGGTGGCCCTCGTTTGGCATGGCTGGAGGCAATTGCCAGTCGCCATCCACTGTCGTTGCATGGCGTATCGCTCTCACTGGCGGCCGACTGCGTGCCAGACGCAGAGCACTTGAAGCGCTTGAAAGCACTTGCCGATCGCTTTGAGCCGGTGCTGGTTTCCGAACATCTGGCCTGGTCGACATGGCGCGACCAGTACCACCCCGACTTGCTGCCATTTCCCCGCACAGGCGAGGCATTGCGGCGTATCACCGACAATATTCAGCGCACACAAGAGACCCTCGGGCGTCGTATTGCGATTGAAAATCCCACCCACTATTTGCACCTTGATGGCCATGATTACAGCGAACTTGATTTTCTGACCGAGCTTAGTGCGAGGGCGGGGTGCGGGTTGCTGCTGGACGTCAATAACGTACATATCAGCGCGCATAATCTGGGCTTCGACGCGGCAACCTATCTGGATGCCTTTCCGGCTGCGGCGATCATGGAGATTCACCTGGCTGGCCACGCCCCGGATCCTGGTGGTTCAACGTTGCTGATCGATACCCACGACGCACCGGTCGCTGACGATGTCTGGTCGTTGTATGAGCGCTTGATCGAGCGAGTCGGCTGGCGTGCCACATTGATCGAACGCGACGACCACATCCCCAGTTTCGATAGTTTGCTCTGCGAACGCGACAGGGCTCAGGCAGTGTTGAATCTCGGGCACCGGCAGCGGTTGCGGGAGGCTATATGAAGCGCTCTCTGGAAGGGTTTCAGGATGCATTCGTCGATGCGCTCTACGGTGGCGAATCAGCGGATATACAGTCACTGACCCGCCAGCCCGGTTTTGCGGTTTACCGTAACACGGTGCTCAAGGGAGCAACGGATGCACTGGTCGCCAATTTCCCGACCCTAGAGCGTCTCGTCGGCACTGAGTGGCTTCGCAGCGCGGCTGCCATCCACGCTCGGCTGTTGCCGCCTTCGGATGCCCGCTTGCTCCACTATGGGGCCGACTTTCCCGATTTTCTCGATGGTTTTGAACATGCGCAGGACATGCCCTATTTGGGCGACGTCGCGCGTCTGGACTTGCTCTGGACCCAAGTGCATTGCGCGGTTGAAGAACCTGAAATCGAGCTGAGCCTGTTGGCACGACTTTGCGCGACAGAGCTTGCCAGTCTCAGGCTGATCCCCAGGGCCAGCGCTTGCTGGATCTGGTTGCCCAACTGTCCGGCCTACACCCTTTGGCACCTCAGTCGGGAGCAGTTGCCACTCCCTGACGACCTGGACTGGCAGGGCGAAGGTGCATTGTTGACCCGTCAGAACGGGCGAGTGTGTTGGCAGGCTGCCAGTGCTGCCGATTGTGCCTTTCTGGACGCATGCGCGGCGCAGTTGCCGCTCGATCAGGCGATAGACAAGGCTGTAGCAATCGAGCCGACGCTGAATCTGGAGCACAGCCTCATTCGTTTAGTGAGGGCTGGCGCGTTCACGGCTTCAAACCCCTCTGGGCTTTCTTGAATGGCCCTCTAACACACGGAGCACACCATGAACATAAGTCCAATGCCTTTATCCGCTGCCGACAAGTCTGTGCTTGGAACCTGGAACCGCATCGCTCACCGATTGAGCGAGCTTATTGGAGAGTCATTCCTGGTGCTGGTGGCTCGCCTCTCAATTGCAGCCATTTTCTTTATGTCCGGGCGAACCAAAGTCAGTGGTTTTCTGACGATCACACCGAGTACCTACGAGTTGTTTCGTACGGAATATGCACTGCCCTTGATCTCCCCGGAACTGGCAGCGCACCTTTCGGCCTACAGCGAGCATTTGTTTCCTGTGCTGCTGGTATTGGGGCTGTTTGCCCGCGTATCAGCCATGGCGCTACTGGGCATGACCTTTGTTATCGAGGTGTTTGTTTACCCGGACGCCTGGCCGACCCATCTGTCTTGGGCTGGCTTGCTGCTGTTGATCATTGCGCGCGGCGCGGGAAAACTTTCACTGGATAGCCGGCTCGGCATTCGCTGACCCGCCACAGTCATCCTGTGTGGGGGGCTGGCGCAGGCTGCGATCTTTCGATCTTTTAAAAGATCAAAAGTTTGGATCACCCCTCGCAAGGCGGCTCGTGTAGAATGCCGCGCAGGGTGCCACCGCAACCGCGGGAGGGCAGGTTTAATTCAGCGCAGGTCGGGCCGCCGCGCGGAGTAACCGTACCTATGAGCCTGGATCCTTTACGTCAGCAAAATACCCGCGACTATCGCGCGTCACCTTCCGCCGCCGCATTTTTTTCCCGTTTCTTCGCCGCTGAATCAGCCGGCGGTTTGATATTGATGGCTGCTGCTTTGGCCGCTCTTATCGTCGCCAACTCGCCTTTGGCTGAGACTTACTTCGCCACATTACACATCAAAGTGGCTGGTCTTTCGATTGAGCATTGGATCAACGATGGCCTGATGGCTATTTTTTTCATGTTGGTCGGCCTCGAGATCAAGCGCGAAATGCTGGTCGGCCAGTTGTCGAGCTGGAGCCAGCGCGCGCTGCCTGGTTTCGCTGCGCTGGGTGGCATGCTGGTGCCTGCACTGATCTACATCGCCGTCAACTGGGGCAACAGTGAAACGCTGGGCGGCTGGGCCATTCCCGCCGCCACCGATATTGCCTTTGCGCTGGGCGTACTTGCGCTGCTCGGCAAGCGTGTCCCACTTTCTTTGAAAATCTTTCTGTCCGCCCTGGCGATTATTGATGACCTTGGTGCGGTGCTGATCATTGCGTTGTTCTACACCAGTGGCTTGTCCGTCAGCATGCTCCTGGCATCGCTGGCTGTGATTGTTTTTCTGGTGATACTCAACCGGTGCGGCGTGACACGGCTCTTTCCCTACCTCATCGCCGGTGCTCTGCTGTGGTTCTTCATGCTCCAGTCCGGTATTCATGCGACCTTGGCGGGCGTCATTCTTGCGCTGTGCATTCCGCTGGGTGACTCAAGTACTGAAAGAAAGTCACCGCTGCTTTATCTGGAAGAAAAACTGCACCCGTGGATCGCGTTCGCCATTGTGCCCATCTTTGGCTTTGCCAATGCCGGGGTATCCCTCGCCGGTATTTCCCCCAATAACCTGGTCGACCCGGTGCCACTGGGCGTGACGCTGGGGCTGCTACTGGGTAAACAAATCGGCGTGTTTGGTCTGGCCGCGCTGGCTATTCGCGCAGGGCTGGCGAAACTGCCTGAGGAGTGCGGCTGGTTTCAGCTATATGGCGTCTCGCTCTTGTGTGGCATTGGCTTCACGATGAGTCTTTTCATCGGGGCGCTGGCCTTCCCGGACAGCGTACACCTGGTCGACGAGGTCAAAGTCGGTGTGTTGATGGGCTCTGTTCTCTCCGCTGCCTTGGGAGTTGTTGTCCTTCTAAGGGCTAAACGCCGCGCACCCTCTGCGTGATGCTCATTTAAGAACTGCGCACGGCCAACGCTAGGCGTGTGCTTGTCTCGCGATCTTTAGACCTTTAAAAGATCGCGAACAAGCGCCTATCACCCCTGAAGTCTGGCAGGCATCCACACCTTTCTCCCCCCGTTTGAAACATCCCACTGTTATTACTTTGGCGCGCTGCCGGGCGCGCCTGAGGCGGGGTTGCGGCCAGGGGTATCCCGGCCTATGGTCGTAAGAGACTTACCGGCGCTTGGCGCAACAGGACTTCGCTGCCAGTCGCTGTCCATTCAGTGCAAAAACACGGAAAGTGACGCCATGCCAAACAACGCTCAACCTGCTGTTCTCGAATTGATCGGCAATACGCCGCTGGTACGCGTTAGCCGCTTTGATACCGGGCCTTGTACGCTGTTTCTCAAGCTTGAATCGCAAAACCCCGGGGGGTCGATCAAGGACCGCGTGGGGTTGGCAATGATTGATGCCGCCGAGCGCGATGGGCGTTTGCGCCCCGGTGGCACCATCGTTGAGGCCACCGCCGGCAATACGGGTCTGGGTCTGGCGCTGGTCGGTCGGGCCAAGGGGTATCGGGTGGTGTTGGTGGTGCCGGACAAGATGTCCACCGAGAAGGTGTTGCACCTCAAGGCAATGGGTGCCGAAGTGCATATCACCCGTTCCGATGTGGGCAAGGGCCACCCTGAGTATTACCAGGACATGGCTGCCCGCTTGGCGGCGCAAATTCCCGATGCCTTCTTCGCCGACCAATTCAATAACCCGGCAAATCCGCTGGCTCACGAATGCAGCACTGCGCCGGAGATTTGGGCGCAAACCCAGCACGATCTGGATGCGATTGTCGTGGGTGTCGGTTCTGCCGGTACGTTGACCGGTTTGACCCGTTTCTTTAAGCGTGTGCAGCCGGACTTGGAGATGGTGCTGGCCGACCCGCAGGGTTCCGTGATGGCTGAATACAGCCGCAGCGGCATCATTGGCCAGGCCGGTTCATGGGCCGTTGAGGGTATTGGTGAAGACTTCATCCCCTCGATTTGCGACCTGTCCAGCGTGCGCCATGCGTACTCGATCAGCGATGAAGAAAGTTTTGATCACGCTCGGCAATTGCTGCGTGCCGAAGGCATTTTGGGCGGCTCTTCAACCGGCACCTTGCTGGCTGCCGCACTGCGTTACTGTCGCGAACAAACCGAGCCCAAGCGCGTTGTCAGTTTTGTCTGTGACACGGGCACCCGCTACTTGTCGAAGGTTTACAACGACCAATGGATGAAGGATCAGGGTCTATTGCAATACAAGCATTACGGCGATCTGCGTGACCTGATCGCCCGCCGTTTTGAAGACGGTCGGGTGATCAGCGTTGGGCCGGACGACACGCTGCTCACGGCGTTCCAGCGCATGCGCCTGGCCGATGTGTCGCAATTGCCAGTGTTGGTGGGCGGTAAACAGCTGATCGGTGTGATTGATGAATCCGACATTCTGCTGGGTATGCATGAAGATGCTTCGCACTTTAGACTGACCGTCGCCAGCGCCATGACAGACACGCTGCACACCTTGCCACCGAGTGCCAGTTTGGCTGAGCTTCAAGCTGAACTAGGCCGTGGGCTGGTCGCAATCATTGCTGACGCTTCAGGCTTCCATGGCCTGATTACCCGCGTCGACCTGCTCAATCATTTACGGAGATCCCTTGCATGAGTCAACACGATGAAACGGGCGCGCCCCACGCTTTTGCCACCCGAGTGATCCACGCAGGGCAGGTACCGGATCCAGCCACCGGGGCGCTGATGCCGCCGATTTATGCCAACTCCACTTATTTGCAAGACAGCCCCGGCGTGCACAAGGGCTTTGACTACGGGCGCTCGCACAACCCGACGCGATTTGCGCTGGAGCGTTGTGTTGCCGACCTTGAAGGCGGCAGTGCTGCGTTTGCTTTCGCGTCCGGGCTGGCGGCTATTTCTACCGTGCTTGAACTGCTCGATGCGGGTTCGCACATCGTTTCGGGCAATGACTTGTACGGTGGCACCTTTCGCCTGTTCGATAAGGTCCGCCAGCGCAGCGCCGGGCATAGCTTCAGCTTTGTCGACCTGACTGACCTTGCGGCCTTCGAAGCCTCACTGCAAGACAACACGCGGATGGTTTGGGTCGAGACGCCAAGCAACCCGCTGCTGAGCCTCACCGACCTGGCGGCCGTTGCGCGCATCTGCCGCGCACGGGGCATCATCTGCGTGGCCGACAACACCTTCGCTAGCCCGTGGATTCAACGCCCCCTGGAGCTCGGCTTTGATGTGGTGGTGCACTCGACCACTAAATACTTGAACGGCCACTCCGATGTGATTGGCGGCATCGCCATTGTTGGGCAAAACCCCGAACTGGCCGAGCGCCTGGGGTTTCTGCAAAACTCGGTCGGCGCGATTGCCGGGCCGTTTGATGCTTTCCTCACCTTGCGCGGCGTGAAAACCCTTGCCCTGCGTATGGAGCGTCACTGCAGCAATGCGCTGGAGCTGGCGCACTGGCTGGAACGCCAGCCGCAAGTCGCGCGTGTCTACTACCCCGGTTTGCCTTCCCACCCGCAACACGAGCTGGCGCGGCGGCAGATGCACGGCTTTGGCGGGATGATCTCCATCGACTTGAACACTGATTTGGCGGGTGCGCGACGCTTCCTCGAAGGCGTGCAGATCTTTGCGTTGGCTGAAAGCCTGGGCGGGGTAGAAAGCCTGATCGAACACCCGGCAATCATGACGCATGCCAGTATTCCAGCACAAACGCGGGCTCAATTGGGCATAGGTGATGGGCTGGTGCGTTTGTCGGTTGGCGTTGAAGAGGTTGAGGATTTGCGTGCGGATCTGGCGCAGGCCTTGGCGCGGATTTAAGTTGCCGGACATAGGTGCCTGCACAACTTTGATGGATGACTCAAACTTGCGTGGGTCTCAGAGTGCCCCGGCAACGCTGAACCTGCAAACCCACGATCCAGACGCCGCCGGGCTAAACCTGATTCGCGGGCAGGTAGAACAGCTGGCGATTGAGTACGCGTTGTCAAACGGGTTCGGGTTTGCCGGGGTCAAGGCGAGTGTGCTGTTCAAACGATGGGATTGATCGAGTGCTCAACCCTCACTCATCCGCGCATTGGCGGGTGAGTGAGGTGGGGGTCAAGCTGTGCTCTGGATCAGATCTTGACTTGCCGATCAGCGAGCGTGCCGCGGTTCTTTTTGCGGCGGTCGGCGTAGCGCCATTCGTCTCCGGCCTCAAAGTTTTTGATGCGTTCCAGAACGTGCGAACCACCCGCGAGGTGCATTTCTTTTTCAAACAGCTCGCGCAGCCCTTTGCGCTGTTGCAAGCGCACAACCGTGGTTTTGAGGAACGCCGAATACTCGTTAGCGGTCATTTCGAAGGTGTTCTGGATGGCGGCGTCTACAGGTGCGATGTCATGCGCGGTAGGGCGGCTGAAGTCTGTGCAGGGAACGGGCTCAGACGTCTTGTCGCCGCGCAGCAGCGCGTGGTACATCGCATACGCTTCTTCATAGGTGTGTTTGAACGCCTCATCTTCCAGCAGTTTGAGTGCTGTTTGATGGTGCTTTTCGGCCCGCTCCAGGATCGACTCAATGTGCGCTTGTTCCTGACGTTGCAGCGCCAGCATCTGGCTTGTGGCGATGCTGACCTCTTGTTCGTGATGCGCAAGATCGGTCGTCAGGTCCTTGACGGGCTCGTCCTCGGGTTCATCGGGTCGCCAGAAAATCTCACCGTATTTGATGTCTTCCCGGCCCAGGACGGGCGGCGGCAGGGGTTTCGCTTTGGCAGGTCTGGACGCAGGTTGTGCTGTGCCCGCTGCGCTCTGTTGTGCGGATGTCTGTGCAACTGAGCGTTTGAGCAGCCAGAACGTGCCCCAGATCACGGCCAGTTGAAAGACGATAACAGGGGGCAAAAACTGGGTGAACACGGTCACAACCGTCCAGATAATGCCGACGGGTAGTAACCACTTGGGTGTCAGATAGCGTGTCAGGACTAACGTCAGAATAATTACCAACTGGTACAGCGCAATTGTCACTTCCTTCCCTCTCTAGATGAGTCGCCCACGATGGCGGCGGATAATCTCAAAGTGCTTTGATTCTGGCTATCCGTTTATCCTCAAACCGACGAATCCCCTGTCAGCGTTCCTCTAACAGACCCTGGCTATAAGTGGTACGTGGCATCGGATGTCGCGTCTTCAATGTTCTAACTTGTACCCAACCTCAGACAACGATTGAATCGGGTCTCGCGCGGGGACAGGCCTACGGATAGGGCTGTCGACGGTGCGGCGTTGTAATCGCACCCGCCTTGTGGGAGCGGGCTTGCCCGCGATTGGATCAATGCAGTATATGACCCGCCGTGTCGTCTGCATCGCTGGCAAGCCAGCCTCACTCAGTCTGTAATCGCCGTCGAAGTCCGTTTCAGTGATGTCCGACGATCCAGGAGTTGCCATGTCACCGTTCATCCCTGTGCTGATACTCGCGGCCAGTGCCCTTTTCAGCACGGCGCAAGCCGCCGACGTGGCAGCACTGAGTGTGGTTAAACCGGTGGTCAGTTGCGCGACCTTGACCAAGGTCGATCTGCAAGACATCGCCGGCAAGGGCAGCCAGGTTACCTCGGCGACAGACACCACCCACAATGGCATTGCGGCTTGTGAAGTGCAGGGCACGCTGGCGCCGAGTATCGTCTTCAGAGTGGTTTTGCCCACGCAGAGCTGGACGCAGCGTTACCTGCAAGTAGGCTGTGGCGGCCTGTGCGGACGCCTGTCGTTGCAAGTGGGTGCGGCTGATGGGTGTACGCCTTTGAACAACGGTGGTTTTGTGCTGGCCACCACCGACATGGGCCATCTCCTTACTGATCATCACTTTGGTGACGACCCGCAAAAACGCGTCGACTTTGCCTACCGCGGGGTCCATCTCACCGCGGTTGCGGCGAAAAAACTCACCGCCGTGTTTTACGGCCAACAACCGATTTACTCCTATTTCACCGGTTGCTCCGATGGCGGACGTGAAGCGTTGATGCAAGCCCAGCGCTACCCGGATGACTTCAACGGGATTGTCGCGGGCGCACCGGCGTCTAACTTCCAGGTGCAGAAATTAATCTTCCATGCCTGGCAGACACGTTCCAATCAGGATGAGCAGGGCAACCCTATTTTGACCGCCTCGCGCTTGCCCCTCTTGCATAAGGCGGTGTTGCAGCAATGTGATGGCCTCGACGGGCAGGTCGATGGGCTGATCAGCGATCCGCGCGCCTGCCATTTTGACCCCGCCACGGTGCAGTGCGAGGCGTCAGCTACCGACACTTCGAATTGCTTGACCGAGCAGCAAGTCACGGCGGCACGGCGTCTTTACGATGGCCCACATGACCCGACCACTGGCGAACGCATGACCATCGGCGGCCCTCTGCCGGGTTCTGAGTTGGCGTGGGCCGGGGTGTTTGTTCCTGTCAGCGCCAATCTGCCGACGTACAGCGCAGTGACGGCGCTGGAGGTGTTGCGCAACCTGTCGTTCGAACATAACCCCGGGGCTGAAATCAACCTGTCTGATCTGGCGCTTGATCGCAGCACCTTCGACCAATTGCGAGCACTGCACCCGCTGTACGACGCGACCAACCCCGACCTGTCCGAGTTTGCCGATCAGGGTGGCAAGCTGATCGTGTGGCACGGCTGGGCGGACCCGTATGTCTCGCCGCTGAACAGCATCGCCTATCAGCAGGCGATGGAGGCACAAATGGGCGCGTCCAAGGTTCAAGCCTTTGAGCGTTTTTACCTGCTGCCCGGTGTGTATCACTGTGCGGGCGGTGAGGGACCAAGCCGGATCGATCTGTTGACGCCGATGATGTCCTGGGTCGAAAAAGACCAGGCGCCTGATGTTGTTGTGGCGATGCCGTCCAGCAGCGAAGGAAATGCGCGTCCCGTGTTCCCTTACCCGGATGTGGCGGTCTATGACCAGCAGGGCGACGTGCGTTCGCCTGCCAGTTATGTGCGCGGCAAGGCGGCGGCAGATGAAAAAACGCCGGACTGGATGGGCTCCGACTTCTTCAAGCCCTACGAGCCGTTGGAGCAATGAGGCCGTCATTCGACCGGCCATGAGCACGTGGCTTATCACCCGATAAGAACAACCGGCGCGTACGTGGCAACTGCGATGTGGGCGGTGACCATCAGATACGCGGCACTAACGCTTATCGCCCGTTGTCTATGCTCCTGACTCTGCCCGGCATGATGTCGTGCAGTAAGGGGCCATACGGCCTGTCGTACGGATAGGAGGCAGCGATGAGCAAAAAAATACTCGTGGTACTGACCAGCGTCGAAAAGTACCCCAATCTTGATCGCGCGACAGGTTTATGGCTGGGCGAGGCCGTGCATTTCGTGCACAAGGTTCAAGCCGCCGGCTATGCCGTGGATTATGTTAGCCCGCAAGGCGGATACACCCCGATTGATCCGCACAGCCTAGACAAGGACATGGCTTCAGACATTGACTGGCAGTGGTATCACGACAAGGCGTTTATGAATCGCCTTGGGGCTACGCTCACACCGAGTGAGATAAACCCAGACGACTATGTGGCTATTTATTACACGGGCGGCCATGGGGTGATATGGGACTACCCAGACAATGCCGAGTTGCAGGCAATCAGTCGTCACATCTATGAACACGGTGGCGTGGTGGCGTCGGTCTGTCACGGCGCAGTGGGCTTGCTCAATATCAAGCTGTCTAACGGTGATCTATTGATTAAAGGTCGACGGGCCACGGGCTTCTCCAATGAAGAGGAAACGCTGGTGGGGCTGGCCGACGTGGTGCCGTATCTGACCGAAACCGAGTTGGTGAAGCGGGGCGCGCACTATCAAAAGGCCGGTACGCCTTGGGCTCCTTTTGCCATCGCCGATGGGCGGTTGATCACCGGCCAGAACCCGGCATCGGGTGGTCCGGTGGCTGATCTGGTGCTGGCTGCAATCAAATAGATCCACCTGCCATTGAGCCGATGCGGGTTCGCCAAGCGTGCATCGGCTCCCTTCAAGACCAACATTAAACTTTTGAATCGCAAACATATTCTGTAGCCTTAGCGCGCTCAACAGCTGGTCCGTGCCTGATAACACACATTCTCCCGGCGGGGCTCGACAGTCCAGAGCCGGTGGTACACTCGACTTTCGCGCACTAGCGCTTGCAGGTCTTGCGAACATGACGCAAATTTCTGAACGACTTCTGGTCCAAGCCCACCTCGACGCCAAGCAGCCAAAACCGCTGACGGCGGCGCAAGAGGCGACCCTGCGTGCAGCCATCGCTGCCGAACTCAAGGCGCGCGATGCGGTGTTGGTCGCGCACTTTTACTGTGACCCGGTGATCCAGGCCCTGGCCGAAGAAACCGGCGGTTGCGTGTCTGACTCCCTCGAAATGGCGCGTTTTGGTGCTGCCCATCCGGCGAAGACCATTTTGGTGGCGGGTGTGCGCTTTATGGGCGAGACGGCGAAAATCCTCACCCCTGAGAAGCGCGTGCTGATGCCGACGCTGGAGGCCACCTGTTCGCTCGACCTGGGTTGCCCGGTCGAGGAGTTCTCGGCGTTTTGCGACAAGCATCCCGAGCGCACCGTGGTGGTGTATGCCAACACCTCGGCAGCGGTCAAGGCCCGGGCGGATTGGGTCGTGACCTCCAGCTGCGCGCTGGAAATCGTCGAAAGCCTGATGGACAACGGCGAGACGATTATCTGGGGCCCAGACAAACACTTGGGGCGTTACATTCAGCGCAAGACCGGTGCTGACATGCTGCTGTGGGACGGTGCCTGCATCGTCCATGAAGAGTTCAAGTCCAAGCAACTGGAAGACATGAAAGCGCTGTACCCGGACGCAGCCGTTTTGGTTCACCCGGAGTCGCCGGAGTCGGTGATTGAGTTGGCTGACGCGGTGGGGTCCACCAGTCAGTTGATCGCGGCGGCGCAAAACCTGCCGAACACCACCTTTATCGTGGCCACTGACCGTGGCATTTTTTACAAAATGCAGCAGCTGTGCCCGGATAAAGTCTTTATCGAAGCCCCGACCGCCGGTAACGGGGCGGCCTGCCGCAGTTGTGCGCATTGCCCGTGGATGGCCATGAACACGCTGGAACGCACCCTGGAGTGCCTGCAAAAGGGCACGAACGAGATCTTTGTCGACCCGGCTCTGGTGCCTCATGCCGTTCGCCCGCTCAAACGCATGCTGGATTTCACCCAGGCCGCGCGTTTGAAACTGGCGGGTAACGCCTAAACGCCCAGCAGATCAAAAGATCGCGAGCAAGCTCGCTCCTACGGGTTTATGGCGTACATAAAACCTGTAGGAGCTTGCGAGCAATGAGGCTGCGTCAGGTTGCGCAGCGACTCAGTTCATCATGTCTTTAATCGCTCGTTCCTGATCCATCAACTCGCGCTGACGCGCATCCAGGCGTGACGACAGCTGGAAGTTAGTAGTGAGCTTTTTCGCAAACGCGATTTGCTGAATGGCCTGTCGATAATCACCCATTAAGGCAAAGTACTCGGCCCGGGCTTGATGCAAGCCAATGATGTTGCCCGATAAGCCGCGTGTTTCGGCCACCAGATACCAGACATCGGGATCATCCGGGCGACTTTTCAGCAAGGCTTCCAGGGCTTTTTCGGCTTCGGCCGGCCGGTTTTGCTTGAGCAACAAATCCACCCGCGCCTGATTCAATGGGTAATTGCCGGGGTACAGCGTGCGCATTCGGTCGATCCGCTGCTGGGCATCGGCCAGTCGGTTGCTGTCCATGTCCAGTTCGATTTGCGCCAGGTTGTAGGTGATGTCGTTCGGCGCCTTGTCGAGCAGTGGCTTCAAGTTGGCGCGGGCGTCGTTGAATTGGCTGCCCTTGATTTGTGCAATGGCCAGGCCATAACGCGCTACGTCGTTTTTCGGGTTTTCGTCGAGTTGCTGGCGAAAGCGCTTGGCCGCCAAGCCGGGGGTGTCTTCGTATTGCAGTTGCACGCGGGCACGAATCAGTTGATAGCGCAGGCTGTCTTCGGTGCCGCCGATCTGGGCTTGTTCGGCGCGGTTGCGGGTGTCAGCGATACGCGACTCGGTCACCGGGTGCGTCAGCAAGAATTCTGGCGGCTTGGCGTCAAAGCGGTACTGACGCATCAAACGCTCAAACATGGTGGGCATGGAGCGAGGATCGTAACCGGCCTTTTCGAGGTTGAGAATGCCGATGCGGTCAGCCTCTTGCTCGTTCTGCCGTGAGAAACGCCGTTGTTCCTGAAACGCCGCTGCTTGAGTACCTGCAATGGTCGCAATACCGGCATCACCGGCCCCGGAGGCGGCCAGCACGATACCGGCGAGCAAGGCCGCCATCATGGGCAGTTGCATGCGTTGCTGGGCTTCTACACCGCGGGCGAAGTGGCGTTGCGACAAGTGGGCAAGTTCGTGGGCCATCACCGAGGCATATTCGCCTTCAGTCTGGGCGTTAAGAAACAGCCCGCCGTTAACCCCGATGATCCCGCCAGGTGCCGCAAAGGCGTTGAGCTGCGGGCTGTCGATCAGAATGAATTCGAGCCGGCGATCTTGTACCTGACTGGTCTCCACCAGCTTGTAAACGCTGTTTTCAACGTAGTCTTTGAGTTGCGGGTCGTTGAGCTGCGCGACCTGACTGCGCAGCATGCTCAGCCAGGCACGGCCCAGTTGGTATTCTTGCGCAGGGGAAACGATGGCCGAGCTGGCGTCACCCAGCGACGGTAAATCGTCTGCGAAACTCGGTGATGCGAGCAGGCAAGCGAGCGTCAACAGGGTCGGGCGCAGAAAATTCATGCACAAAGCTCTAGTCAGTAAAGCGCTTACTGTAGCTGCACACTCGTCTGGCGACCAGTGGCGGTCTGCTTGGGGTATTCTAGCGGGCATAAAAAATGCCATTCATGGCATGACTGAGGAAGTAATCAATGACTGATGCGTTGGCGCATGAAGCGCTAGTGGATGCCAGTGGTCTGAATTGCCCATTGCCCTTGCTCAAGGCCAAGCTTGCGCTTAATGGTCTGGCCAGTGGCCAAACCTTGAAAGTGATCGCAACGGACGCCGGTTCGCAGCGCGATTTTCGGACCTTCGCACGTTTGGCAGGGCATACGCTGCTACGTGAAGAAGAAGATGCTGGCACCTATCGCTACTGGTTACGCAAGGCTTAAGGCCGGGCGGCACTTTCTCTTAAGGAATCTCGATGTTCAAAGTGTTACGTGATTGGGTTCAGCGCTATTTCTCTGATGAAGAGGCGGTGGTGCTGGCTGTGCTGTTGGTCCTGGCTTTTACTGCCGTGCTGACCTTGGGCGGCATGCTGGCGCCGGTATTGGCAGGCATGGTGCTGGCGTATCTGATGCAAGGGCTGGTGGTGGCGCTGGAGCGACTGCGCGTGCCGGCTGCGGCAGCCGTGGGGCTGGTGTTCGCGCTGTTTATGGGCTTGTTGCTGGTCTTTATCGTGGTGGTGGTGCCGTTGCTGTGGCATCAGTTGATCACCCTGTTCAATGAGTTGCCGGGCATGCTGGCCAAGTGGCAGTCACTGCTGTTGCTGCTGCCCGAGCGTTATCCGCATTTGGTGTCGGATGAGCAGGTGTTGCAGGCCATTGAGGTGGCGCGGGGTGAGATCGGCAAGTTCGGGCAACTGGCGCTGACGTTCTCTTTGTCCAGTCTGCCGTTATTGGTCAACATCATGATCTATCTGGTACTGGTGCCGATTCTGGTGTTCTTCTTCCTCAAAGACCGAGCGCTCATTGGCCGTTGGGTGCGCGGTTATTTGCCTCGCGAGCGTGCGTTGATTACCCGTGTGGCCGAAGAAATGAACCGCCAGATCGCCAATTACATTCGCGGCAAAGTCATCGAGATCATTATTTGTGGCGGCGTGACTTACATCGCGTTCGTGACCATGGGCCTCAACTACGCGGCTTTGCTGGCGCTGTTGGTGGGCATTTCGGTGGTGGTGCCGTATGTGGGCGCCGTGGTGGTGACAGTGCCGGTGCTGCTGATTGCCTTGTTCCAGTGGGGCTGGAGCGATCAGTTCATTTACCTGATGGCGGTGTACGGGATCATTCAGACCCTGGATGGCAACGTGCTGGTGCCGTTGTTGTTCTCCGAGGCGGTGAGCTTGCACCCAGTGGCGATTATTTGCGCGGTGCTGTTGTTTGGCGGTTTGTGGGGGTTCTGGGGGGTGTTTTTTGCGATACCGCTGGCCACCCTGTTCAAGGCCGTGCTGGACGCCTGGCCGCGTGAGCAGCAGGTGGTCGCGCCGCTTCTATAGCCGCCTGAATCGCATGTCTAGTCCTGAAATAGGTTTACACCCATTTCAGTCTCAAAACGCCCGATGCACCGCATCGGGCGTTTTGTATTTCAATGCCAGATGTGGCCGC